>NZ_JBHWFF010000003.1:316137-331756 GCF_042733785.1 Streptomyces sp. NPDC059695
TCGTGTTGGCGTGACAACATATCACAGCTCCCGCTGCGCCCCCCTGGGGTGTTTGTTGGTTTTTGTTGCTCTCGCGCCCCCCCCCCCCCGCGCGCGCCCCCCCCCCGCGACTGAAATGGTCACTCGCCGAGCGGGTTGAAGACTGGCGGTCGCCCGAACGTGGGGGCTGTGTGCGGTGCATCCGTGCGACTTCGATCAGGCTGGGCGTCGATTGAATGGGGAAGATATGGCGCGCCCGCCCGCTTTGAAGCTCGCGGAAGTATTGGCGGAGATCCGTATGAGTCCGTCAGCCTTTTACCGACTGCGGTCGCGGGGGCAAGCGCCTCGAATGATCAAGCTGCCGAACGGTGAACTCAGGTGTCGCCGTGCAGATTTGGATGCCTGGTGGGAGGCTTGTGAGAGGGATCCTGACAATTGGCGCTGAGCTACAAGGTCCGATTCTGGGAGATACGAGAGCGTCCCGGTCGGCGGAGCCGATTCCAGGTCAGGTGGACCGTCAGTGGGCGCGAGTGGTCCGAGTCGTTCGCCGCCTACGCGCTCGCTGAGAGCAGGCACGCGAAGCTGCTTACTGCAGCACGGGAGGGCGAGCCTTTCGATGAGGCAACCGGCCTGCCGGCCTCCGAACTTCGGGCCATCAAGCAGCGCACCACCTGGTACGACCTCGTTCACGAATACATCGACCAGCGCTGGGAGCGCACACCAGGAAATACCCGCCGCACCCTGGCCGATGCGTTCGCGACCGTCACACCAGCCCTCGTGCAGCCCGGTAAGACCTTTGCCGAACCGCGGGTACTGCGGCGCGCCCTGTACTCGTGGGCGTTCAACAAGAACGCGTGGGCGCGCGAGCCTGACGAGGAGTGGCGGAGTGCCCTGGACTGGATGAGGCGGAACTCGTTGCCCGTCGGGGCTCTCGCTGATGCTGACGCGCTGCGCAGGGCTCTCGACGCCTTGGGGCGGAAGCTCGATGGCAAGGTGGCGAGCGCGAAGACAGCCCGGCGCAAGAGGTCTGCCTTCAGCGAGGTACTCAACACCGCCGTCGAGAAGGGGTACTTCGCCCAGAACCCTCTTCATGGGATCAAGTGGAGCCCTCCGCAGGTCAACGAGGAGGTAGACCCGGCTTCCGTACCCAACCCCACGCAGATCACTCGCTTGCTCGACGCCGCCGCTGGCCTGCCCGGACGTGGACCGCACCTGGTGGCGTTCTTCGGCTGCATGTACTTCGCGGCCATGCGGCCGGCGGAGGTCATCCATCTCCGGATTGAGCAGTGCCACCTGCCCAAGTCGGGATGGGGGATGCTGAATCTGTCCGGGGGTGTCGTCACCGCCGGCAAGGAGTGGACGGATGACGGCAGTGTGTACGAGGTTCACTCCCTCAAGCGACGCGCAGCCACCGCGACGCGTCCTGTCCCGATCCCGCCGCAGTTCGTCCGCATGCTTACCGCCCACATAGAGAGGTTCGGCGTGGAGCCGGACGGCCGCCTGTTCCGGAACCGGGAAGGGAACTATGTGGAGGCATCGGCCTACGGCCTGACGTGGGCGCGGGCCAGGAAGCATGCTTTGACGCGCATGGAGCTTGCCTCAGGCCTGGCCAAGCGGCCGTATGACCTCCGCCATGCCGGCATCTCCTTCTGGCTGTACTCCGGTGTGGATCCGGCCGAATGCGCTCGCAGAGCCGGTCAGAGCATCGAGGTCCTCTTCCGCTTCTACGCCAAGTTCCTGGACGGCGTTCGAGAGCAGGCGAACCGTCTCATCGAGCAGTCCATGGAGGAATGGGACCGTGTCAGCCGGGGTGTCACACCCTCAGCCGGACCGGACTTGGACCGGAAATAGACCGGAAGAGCTGGTCAGGAGTGGGATGGCAGTGGGAGAAACTGGGAGTTACACCGCATAACCTATCTCGCGCTGGCCGACGCGACCGGTGGGCGCCTGCCTGGGTAAAAGCCCAGGTCAGGCGCCCTTTCTTGTGCCCCTAGAAGAAGCCGAGCTTCTTCGGTGAGTACGACACCAGCAGGTTCTTCGTCTGCTGGTAGTGGTCCAGCATCATGCGGTGCGTCTCGCGGCCGATGCCCGACTGCTTGTAGCCGCCGAAGGCGGCGTGGGCCGGGTAGGCGTGGTAGCAGTTTGTCCAGACGCGGCCCGCCTGGATCGCGCGGCCCGCGCGGTAGGCGGTGTTCGTGTCGCGGGTCCAGACGCCCGCGCCGAGGCCGTAGAGGGTGTCGTTGGCCGTGCGGATCGCGTCGTCGAAGTCGGTGAACGAGGTCACCGCCACCACCGGGCCGAAGATCTCCTCCTGGAAGACCCGCATGCGGTTGTCGCCCTCGAAGATCGTCGGCTGGACGTAGTAGCCGCCCGACAGTTCGCCTCCGTGTTCCACGATCTGGCCGCCCGTCAGGATCCTCGCGCCCTCCTTCTGGCCGATCTCCAGGTACGAGACGATCTTGGCGAGCTGGTCGGCGGAGGCCTGGGCGCCGATCATCGTGTCCGTGTCCAGGGGGTGACCCGGGACGATCTTCTCCGTGCGAGCGACCGCCGCCTCCAGGAAGTCGGCGTAGTGGCCTCGCTGGACCAGGGCCCGCGAGGGGCACGTGCAGACCTCGCCCTGGTTCAGGGCGAACATCGTGAAGCCTTCGAGCGCCTTGTCGCGGAAGTCGTCGTCCGCCGCCCACACGTCGTCGAAGAAGATGTTGGGCGACTTGCCGCCGAGTTCGAGGGTGACCGGCTTGAGGTTCTCCGATGCGTACCCCATGATCAGCCGGCCCGTCGACGTCTCCCCCGTGAACGCGATCTTCGCGACCCGCGGGCTGGAGGCCAGCGGCTTGCCGGCCTCCTCGCCGAAGCCGTTCACGACGTTCAGGACACCCGGCGGCAGCAGGTCCGCGACCAGGCTCAGCCAGAAGTGCACCGAGGCCGGGGTCTGCTCGGCGGGCTTGAGCACCACCGCGTTGCCCGCGGCCAGCGCCGGGGCCAGCTTCCAGACCGCCATCAGGATCGGGAAGTTCCACGGGATGATCTGCGCGACCACCCCCAGCGGCTCGTGGAAGTGGTAGGCCACCGTGTCGTCGTCGATCTCGCTCAGCGCGCCCTCCTGGGCCCGCAGCGCCCCCGCGAAGTAGCGGAAATGGTCGATCGCGAGCGGGATGTCCGCGGCCAGGGTCTCCCGCACCGGCTTGCCGTTGTCCCAGGTCTCGGCGACCGCGAGCGCCTCCAGGTTGCTCTCCATGCGGTCGGCGATCCGCAGCAGGACGGCCGCCCGCTCCGCCGGCGCCGTCCGGCCCCACACCGGGGCCGCCGCGTGCGCCGCGTCGAGGGCGCGTTCCACGTCCTCGGCGGTGCCGCGCGCGACCTCCGTGAAGGGGCGGCCGTCGACCGGACTCGGGTTCTCGAAGTAGCGGCCGGCCGCCGGGGCGACGTACGCGCCGCCGATCCAGTGGTCGTAGCGTGCCTCGTACGACATGAGCGCGCCCTCGGTACCGGGTGCGGCGTAACGGGTCATGGGCTTGGCCTCCCTGGGGCGCGCCGGCCGTCCCTGGCCGGCGCTCATGCCCGAGTGTGCGGACCCGTACGTTGCAAGCCCGTTGCACCGGCGCACAGTTCCGCCTCCAGGGAGTCCAGCCTCGCCCGTACGGGAGGAAGCCGGTCCGCCGGTACGGCCCCGCAGAGGGCCCGCCAGACCACCACGTCGTCCTCGCCCCACGTGCTGTACGCCCAGTCCGCCAGCAGCCCCGGATCGCGGCGATCCACCAGGGCCGCCCGCAGCCGGTCCGCGAGTCGCTCGCGCAGCCGTACGACCCCGGGCGCCGCCGACGCCGGGAGCAGCGGGCCCGCGTAGTCCCCGGCCGCCGCCGCGACGGCCCCCGAGGCGAGCCTCCGGTCGACCGTCGCGAAGTCCGCGTCCACCGCCCCGGCCAGCCGGTACGGCCGCGACCTCAGCACGTCCGGCCCGAGCAGTGCGCGCAGCCGCGACAGCTCCGCCCGCAGGGTCACCGGGGTCACCGACTCGTCCTCGTACAGCAGCGTGAGGAGTTCGTCGCCGCCCACCCCCTCCGGGCGGTGCGCGAGGACCACCAGGATCTCGCTGTGGCGGCGGCTCAGCCGCAGCCTCCGCCCGCCCACCGAGAGCTCCGCCTCGTCCCGGCCCAGCGCCGACAGCCTGAGCCGTCCCGGCTCCGGGGCCGGACCGAGCAGCGCCAGCTGCGACTCGGCCGCGCGCGCCACCGCCTGGACGAAACCCAGGCTGTGCGGGTGCGCGAGTCCCTCCCCGCCGGTGATGTCGACCGCGCCGAGCAAGCGCCCGCTGCGCGGGTCGTGGACGGGAGCCGCGGCGCAGGTCCACGCCCGTACCGGACGCCGGAAGTGTTCCGCGGAGACCACCTGGACGGGACGGTCGACGGCCAGGGCGGTCCCGGGCGCGTTCGTCCCGGCCGCCGCCTCCGACCAGCGGGCCCCGGCCACGAAGTTCATCCTCCCGGCCGCGCGCAGGGTGCCCGGATGCCCCTCGACCCACAGCATCCGCCCGGCGGCGTCGCACACCGCGAGGAGGTGCTCCCCGTCCGTCGCGTACGCGCCCATCAGCTCCCGGATCACCGGCATCGCCCCGGCCAGGGGGTGCGCCTCCCGGCAGGCCGCCAGCTCGTCCTCGTCCAGTTCCACCCGGGCCGCCCCGTCGGGGCTCACGCGCGCGCGTACGGAACGACGCCAGGACTCGGCCACCAGCGGACGAGGCCGCCGTGCACGGGGCTCCTCGTCACGGACCTGCTTCCCGTCACGGACCTGCTCCTCGTGACGGACCTGCTCCTCGCCACGGACCTGCTCTTCGTCACGGACCCGTTCCTGCCCACGGACCCGTTCCTCCCCGCGTACCGGGGCGGACCCGGCGCCCCGGTACGCCGTCGGCGCCCGTCCTGTCCGCGGCTCCCCGGCCACCCACGCATCGCTCAACTCGGCCTCCTCGTCGAGGTCGTTCCGGCCCGTCGCGCTCATCGTGGTGCGCTCGGGTGCCGCCGACAAGCTCCCCCGCACCCCGGCATATGCACCCTGTCCGGGACCGGCCCCCGACCCCTCACGTAGAGTGGGGCCCGGGCCGTGACTGGCGCTTGAGGTGGATCACCACCGGGGAGCGGCCCGGCGGAGCGCGCCCTCGCGGCGCGACCGTGCCGATGCCGTGCGCCTGGGCGAGAAACCGGTCAGACACGACGCCCAGGAGCTCCCATGTCCACCAGCACCGCCACCCTCATGGACGGCACCGCCCTCGCCCGCCGCACGGTCGAGGAGACCGCCGCCCGCGCCGCCGAGATCACCCGCCGCACCGGCGTCACTCCGTGCCTCGCGACCGTCCTGGTCGGCGCGGACCCGGCCTCCGTCACGTACGTGAAGATGAAGCAGAACCGTTGCGCGAAGGCCGGAATCCGGTCCAAGCACGTGGAACTGCCCGCGGAGACGACGACCGAGGAGCTCGTCGCCGCCGTCACCGCCCTGTCCGAGGACCCCGAGGTCCACGGCATCCTGCTCCAGCACCCGGTCGGCCCGCACATCGACGAGCGCGCCGCCTTCGAGGCCATCGCCCCCGAGAAGGACGTCGACGGCGTCACGATGGCCTCCTTCGCCGCCATGGGATTCGGTCTGCCGGGCTTCGTCTCCTGCACGCCCGGCGGCATCATGCGGCTCCTCGACGCGTACGACGTCGAGCTGAGCGGCAAGCGCGCGGTCGTCGTCGGCCGCAGCGCCATCCTGGGCAAGCCGGCCGGTCTGCTCCTCCTCGGCCGCGACGCCACCGTCACCTACTGCCACTCCCGCACCAAGGACCTCTCCTCGGTGGTCCGCGAGGCCGACGTCCTCGTGGCCGCCGTCGGCAAGCCGAACTTCATCAAGGGCGAGGACATCAAGCCGGGCGCCGTCGTCATCGACGCCGGCTACAACCCGGGCAACGTCGGCGACGTCGACTTCGTCTCGGCCGCCGAGCGGGCCTCCCTCATCACCCCGGTCCCCGGCGGTGTCGGCCCCATGACCATCGCCGTGCTCCTCGCCCAGACGGTCGAGGCCGCGGAGCGCCTGCTCGGGCTGTAGGCAGCGGTGACGGGGAGGCGGCGGTGACGGGGGAGCGGCGGTGGCGGTGGCGCGCGCGGTCGGCGAGGGTCACGATTCCGTACCTGCCGGGCCCGACGGCCGGTGAACGCTGGCACCGTGGCCGCCGAACGGCGAACCTGGACCCTGTGCCCCACCCGCCGACCGACATCCCGCCGACCGACACCCCCGCGCCCGGCGGCCCCCGCGCGGGCGACACGCCCGGACCGCCCGCACCCGACCGGGCGAGCCCCTCGCCACGCCCGCCCGGCCCCGGGTCGGAGTCGGCGTGGTCGGCCCGCCTGGTACGGCTCGGCGCGCCCCGGCCCGGGCCCGCGGCCCGGCGCGCCCGGTGGTTCGGAGTGCCGCTCGTCCCGTTGCTGACGGCCGCCCTGGTGGCCGGCGCGTTCCTGACCGCCCGGGGCGGCCAGGAGGGCGGCGGTCTCGCCGACGGGCGAACGGGCGGGGACCCGGTCGCCGTGCCGTCCCCCGTCGTCACCAGCGGTACGGGACCGGCCGCCCCCACCGCGACCGACGGAGCGGGGACGGCCGACACGCCGACCGCGGGAACGCCCTCGCACTCCCCGACCACGGGCGCCACGCCGACGCGCACGGCGCCGGGGGACCGCGCGGTCCGGCCGCAGGACAGCACGTCACCGACGCCGCGCCGGTCCCGGAGCACCGGCCCCGCGGGCGGTACTCCCTCGAACGCCGGCACACCCTCCGGCCGCCCGACGGAAGACCGGCGCCCCGTGCGGCCGGTCTCCTTCGAGGCGCTGCGGGTCGGCGAGTGCTTCGACATCGACCGCGACGCGCCGGGCACCGCCCTCCGGCGGCGCTGCGACACGCCGCACCACGCGGAACTGGTGGCGCGGCGCCGCCTGGTCGGCACCCTCGCCACCGATCAGGCGGTGCGCGAGGCGGCCACCGTCCTCTGCCGCGAACCGCTCCGCCGCAAGGCCGCCCGGCAGCCGCTCGGCACGCGCTGGGCGACCTTCGTCCAGTACCCGTACCGGACGAGCCACCTCCTCGGCGCGGACACCGTCGCCTGCAGCCTGGCGACCACCTCCGGCACGCTCAGCCGCCGGCTCCAGTAGTCCCGGCGGCGAACGCCGTCGCCAGGGCCGCCGCCGGGTCACGGTCCGCCGGACCGGCCGGGGACCAGCGCGCCCCGGCCTTCACGTACGGCCACCAGCGTCCGTCCTCGCCGAGCCGTAGCTGCGCCTCCGCGCCCATGACCGTCCACCGCGCTCCGCCCGCGCGCCGCAGCACGGGCCGGTCGCCGTCGTCCCAGGCCTCGGCGAGCCGGACCCCGGCCCGGTCGATCGCCTCGGGCTCCGGGGTCCACTCCTCGTCCAGTACGGCGAGGGCGTCGGAGCCTCCGAAGCGCCACGCGCGCGTGGCCAGGTCCAGTTCCGCGCGCGACCTGCCCGAACCGGAGGCGAGCCGCGCCGCGACCCAGGGCACGGGAGCGCCCGCCGCGAGCCGGACCGCGTCCTGAGGGACCGTCAGCCGTGCCTCCGCCGCCTCCTTCGTCGGTTCGCCCGCGCTGTCGGCCCCCGTCAGGGCGCCCAGCAGCCGCTGCGCGCGCGCCGCCGCCTCGGTGGCGAGGAATTCGAGGGCAGCCGGATCGACCCCCGGCTCCGGCGGGGTGTCGGTGTCCAGGGACGGCGACCGCCCCGGCGCCGCCGGGACGACGGGGGGAGCGGGCAGCGGCGGCACCAGGAACCCCGCCGCGAACACCTCCTCCGCCGACACTCCGGGCATGTCGCCGGGGCTCTCGGGACCGCCTTCCGGCGTGCCGCCCGGCTCGGCCCCGCCCCGCGCGGACGGCGCGGCGGCCCGCGCGGCACTGCGCGTCTGCAACTGCTCCAGGAGGGTGCGTTCGCCGCGTCCCCGCATCAGGAGGAGGACGAACGGGTCCTCGTCGAGGAGACGGGCGACCTGGTAGCAGAGCGCCGTCGTGTGCGGGCAGTGGTCCCACGCCTCGCAGCCGCACTCCGCTTCGAGGTCCCCGACGCCCGGCAGCAGGTCGAGCCCGGCCGCCGCCGCGTCCTCCACCAGGTGCGGCGGCATGTCGCGGTCGAGCAGCGCCGCGATGTGCCCCGCGCTGTCCACGGCGATGTCCAGGAGCCGCTCCCACTGCTCCTCGGAGAACTCGCGCACCAGCACGTCACCGCGGTACGACGTGCCGTCACGGTCCTTGACCATCGCGGTGATCCGGCCTGGCCGCACCGAGACGGCTCCCACCGCTCCCGCGCGCGCGTGCCGCCGTCCCGCCTTGAGCTGCTGGAGGTCGAGCGCCGAGTCCTCCAGGGCCTTCAGCCAGGCCCGTCCCCACCAGGTGCGGGTGAAGGCGCCGCCGAGCGCCGGAGGCAGCGCCTCGAACGTCCGCTGCTCGTCCCCGTGGCCGTGCCGGTGGTCGTGCTCCTGTCCGTATCCGCTCATCGTCCGTCCCCTCGCAGTCGCACCAGCTCCGCCAGTTCGGCGTCGGTCAGTTCGGTCAGTTCGGGCGGGGTGTCCCCGCCGCCCCCGAGGACGCTGTCCGCCAGCTCGCGCTTGCGGTCGAGCATCGCGGCGATCCGGTCCTCGATCGTGCCCTCGGCGATCAGCCGGTGGACCTGCACCGGCCTGTCCTGCCCGATCCGGTACGCGCGGTCGGTGGCCTGGGCCTCCACGGCCGGGTTCCACCAGCGGTCGTAGTGCACGACGTGCTCGGCGCGGGTGAGGTTGAGCCCGGTACCCGCGGCCTTCAGGGAGAGCAGGAAGACCGGGACCTCTCCGGCCTGGAAGCGCGCGACCATCGCCTCGCGCTCGGCGACGGGCGTGCCGCCGTGCAGGAACTGCGTCCGCACGCCCCGGCCCGCGAGGTGTGTCTCCAGGAGCCGGGCCATCCCCACGTACTGGGTGAAGACCAGGGTGCACGCGCCCTCGGCGAGGATCGTGTCGAGGAGCTCGTCTAGCAGTTCCAGCTTGCCCGAGCGGCCCTCGATCCTCGGCCGTTCCTCCTTGAGGTACTGGGCGGGGTGGTTGCAGATCTGCTTGAGGCCCGTCAGGAGCTTCACGACGAGGCCCCGGCGTGCCATGCCGTCGGCCTCGGAGATCGCCGCCAGCGTCTCCCGCACCACCGCCTCGTACAGACCGGTCTGTTCCGGCGTCAGGGAGACGGTCCGGTCGGTCTCGGTCTTCGGCGGCAGCTCGGGGGCGATGCCGGGGTCGGACTTGCGCCGGCGCAGCAGGAACGGGCGTACGAGCGCGGCGAGCCGTGCGGCGGCGGCCGGGTCCCGTCCGCCCTCGACGGCCGAGGCGAACCGGGTCCGGAAGGCGCCGAGACCGCCGAGCAGCCCGGGCGTGGTCCAGTCGAGGATCGCCCACAGCTCGGAGAGGTTGTTCTCCACGGGCGTGCCGGACAGCGCCACGCGCGCGCGTGCGCCGATGGTCCGCAGCTGTCGGGCCGTCGCGGAGTACGGGTTCTTGACGTGTTGTGCCTCGTCCGCGACGACGAGTCCCCAGGTCCGGGCGGCGAGCCGCGCGGCGTCCAGTCGCATCGTTCCGTAGGTGGTGAGCACGAAGCCGCCGTCGGGGAGCTCCTCCGCGTCTCGTGCCGCACCGTGGAAGCGGCGTACGGGCGTGCCGGGCGCGAACTTCTCGATCTCCCGCTGCCAGTTGCCCATCAGCGAGGTCGGGCACACGACGAGGGTGGGCCCCGCCGTGGCCGGGTCCGCCTGGCGGTGCAGGTGCAGGGCGATGACCGTGATCGTCTTGCCGAGTCCCATGTCGTCGGCCAGGCACCCTCCGAGCCCGAGCGACGTCATCCGGTCGAGCCAGGCGAGCCCGCGCAGCTGGTAGTCGCGCAGGGTGGCGGCGAGCGCCGGTGGCTGCGTGATCTCCGGCCGGTCCCCCTCGGGTCGGGCGAGCCTCTCCCGGAGCCGCTCCAGCCAGCCCGTGGCGGCCACCTCCACGGGGCAACCGTCGATCTCGGTCGTGCCGGTGAGGACCGCCGAGAGGGCGTCCACCGGTGTGACCTTGCGGTCCTGCTCAGCCCGTGCCCGGCGCACCTCGGCCGGATCGACGAGGATCCAGCGGTCGCGCAGCCGGACCAGGGGCCGGCCGGCCTCCGCGAGCCGGTCGAGCTCGGCCCGGGTCAGCTCGTGGTCGCCGACGGCGAAGCGCCAGTTGAAGGCGAGCAGTGAGTCCGCGGCGAGGAAGGAGGGCAGCGCGGAGGCGCGGGCGGCGTCACCGTCGCCGCCTTCGCCGCCGGGCTCGCCCCCCTCAGGGCCGGCGCTCCCGTCTCCGGTACGGAGATCCGCCCCGGCTCCCGCCGGGCCGATCACCGCGCGCGCGGTGAGCCGGTCGGCGAGCTCACGTGGCCAGTGGACCTGGACGCCCGAGGCGGCGAGGGCGTCGGCGGCCGGCCCGAGGAGTTCCGCGAGCTCCTCGTCGGCGAGTTCGACGGTGTCGGGCACGGCCGCCGACAGGAGCGGGGACAGCGGCGGCCAGGCACGGGCGGCCCGCCGCAGGGCGAGCAGGGCGTCCATCCGGGCCCGGGGGCCGAAGGAGGCGCCCGCCCGGCCCGAGCCCGCCCAGACGTCCGCCGCGTCCGCGACCAGGGTCGGGTCGGCCACACCGTGCAGCTGGAGCACCGCCCGGAAGGCGGGCGCCTCCGGGGACTCCGCGGTGAAGCATGGCAGTTCGAGGCGGAGCGAGAGCCTGACCCCCGCGTCGTACACCGCCGCCACGTCGGCGGCCCAGGCGCGCTGCTCGGGCACGGTCTGCGGTGCGTCGGCCGCGAAGGCGTTCCCGCCGGCCGCGAGCGGTGCCGCCGGGGTGCGGGGCAGCGTGTCGGCCACCGCGTCGGCGAAGGCACGCAGCAGCGCCTCGGGCTCGGGCAGCAGCAGCGGTTCGTCGAGGGGCGGGACGACGGCGTCGCGAGTGGACTCGGGAAGGGGGAGGGGAACCGCGTGCGCGGCGGGCGGCATCGAGGCGGCGAGCGTGCGGAGTTCGGCCAGTTCCCCGGGGCCGAGCGGCCCGACGCGCCAGGCGTCGTGGTCGGCGGGGGTGAGGCCGGGCAGCAGCAGGCCGCGCGCCACGAGGTCCAGGGACAGGAGGGAGGCGGCGCCCCAGAAGGCTGCGGCGGGGGAGGCGTCGTCCGAGAAGCGGGCCCGGGCGAGCAACGGCAGGGCGTCCCGTACGGAAAGGGCGAGGGCGGGGACGGTCACGGCCTGGCGGCCGTCGCCCTCGACGACCGTGAGCGCGGCGTCGGCCGCGGTGGCCCCGTCGGCGGCCGGCAGTGGTTCGCCGTCCGGGGACCAGAAGGCGAGCCGTCCGGCGCGCGGCGGATCGGCGGGCAGGAAGACGACGGAGTGACGGGAGAGTTCGAGTCCGGGGGAGGGTTCCCGGGCGGGTTCGCGGGCCGGTTCATCGGATCCGTGCGAGAGCGACAACGCATTCCTCAAATTTGACTACCTGGTGACCGAATCGCCGAGGATACCTCGCGACGCCGAGGGACGCGCACCGATTCAGGGTGATCCACGCCACACCGCCGTGGCTCT
Source organism: Streptomyces sp. NPDC059695 (assembly GCF_042733785.1). NCBI lineage: Bacteria > Bacillati > Actinomycetota > Actinomycetes > Kitasatosporales > Streptomycetaceae > Streptomyces > Streptomyces sp. NPDC059695. The sequence goes on from NZ_JBHWFF010000003.1 coordinate 327,750, forward strand.
CGCGGAGGGGTGGGGTTCGCCCCACCCCCACCCCCCGGCGCGCCCCCGGCGGTGGACGGGTGGTGACGCCATGGCCCCGGACGATCACGGATCCGTAGGTTCTCGGTAGGCGCCCACCGACCCCACCGACCGACAGAAACCGGAGCCCGTCATGTCCCAGGCCACCGTCCTGCCCCCGGCCGCCGCACCCCTCGCGGCGCCCGCCCGCGCCCGGGGCACCAGCGAGTTCAGCCCGCTCCTGCGGACGGTCAGGGAACAGGGCCTCCTCGAACACCGGCCCGGCTGGTACGCCCGCGGCATCGTGGTCAACCTCCTCGGCATCGCCGCCGTCGCGGCCGGAATCGCCCTGATCGGACCCTCCTGGTGGGCGCTCCTGATGGCCGTCCCCCTCGCCCTGTTCTCCGCCCGCGCCGCCTTCGTCGGTCACGACGCCGGCCACGCCCAGATCACCGCCGACCGAAGGACGAGCCGGATCCTCCAGCTCGTCCACGCCAACCTGCTGCTCGGCATGAGCCGGGAGTGGTGGAACGACAAGCACAACCGCCACCACGCCCACCCCAACCACCTGGACAAGGACCCGGACGTCGCCGCCGACATCCTCGTCTTCGCCGAGCACCAGACGGCGGGCCGCGCGGGCCTGCGCGGCTTCCTCACCCGCCACCAGGCCTGGCTGTTCTTCCCGCTGACCACGCTGGAGGGCATCGCGCTCAAGGTGTACGGGGTCCAGGCCCTGCTCGCGAAGGACGGTCCCTGCCGGACCCGGCGCGAGCGGCTCGTCGAAGGCGCGCTGCTCCTCGCCCACTTCGCGGGCTACGCGACCCTGCTCCTCACGCTCCTGACGCCCGCCCAGGCCCTCGTCTTCGCCCTCGTCCACCAGATGCTCCTGGGCGTGCACCTCGGCATGGCCTTCGCCCCCAACCACAAGGGCATGGACCGGCCGGACGAGCACGAGGACGGCGACAGCTGGGGCCACCTGCGCCGTCAGGTGCTCACCTCGCGCAACATCCGGGGCGGCGCGCTGACCGACTGGTTCCTCGGCGGCCTCAACTACCAGGTCGAGCACCACCTCTTCCCGAGCATGCCGCGCCCGAACCTCCGCCTGGCCCAGCCCGCCGTCCGGGCCCACTGCGCGGCGCTGGGCGTCCCGTACACGGAGACCGGATTCGTGGACTCGTACCGCCAGGCCCTCGGCCATCTGCACGAGGTGGGCGCTCCGCTCCGCTCCGAGGCCGCCGCGTAGGGTCGTACGGCGAGGCGCGATGTGATCATCGCTCCGGGCGGCGGTGCACCCGCCGTACGGAGCGGCGGAGAAGGGGAGCTCACACCATGAGCGGCGGCACAGTCACCACGGTCAGCAGCAACGGCACGTACTCGTTCACCAAGCCCAACAGGGACGGCATCACCCTCCTCGCCGGGCTCGGCGTCGAGGGCGACGTCCACGCGGGGGTCACCGTGAAGCACCGGTCCCGCGTGGCGCAGGACCCCACCCAGCCCAATCTGCGGCAGGTCCACCTGATCCACGCCGAACTGTTCGACGACGTCGCGGACGCGGGCTTCGACGTCGCCCCCGGCGACCTCGGCGAGAACGTCACGACCCGGGGGATCGACCTCCTCGCCCTGCCCACCGGCACCCTCCTGCACCTCGGCGCGGAGGCCGTCGTCGAGGTCACCGGTCTGCGCAACCCCTGCGCGCAGATCGACGACTTCCAGCACGGACTGCTCAAGCAGGTCGTCGGCCGCGACGAGAACGGCGACGTCGTGCGCAGGGCGGGCATCATGGGCGTCGTTCTCACCGGTGGGAAGGTGCGGCCCGGGGACCCGATCCGGGCCGAACTCCCCACCGGGCCGCACCGCCCGCTGGAACGGGTCTGAGCGTCCGGGCGCTCATCCCTCCAGAGCGCAGGAGTTGACCACGTCACCGCTCGCGGGCCGCGCGACGGTCCGGTCCGCGGGTGGCGCCGTGCCCTCCTCGACCCAGCGCGTCAGGGCGTCGAACGCGGAGCGGTAGCAGGGCAGGATCGGCCGCAGCCTGTCCGGATACGTGTCGTACAGGCCGTCCGTGTGCGTTCCGTCCTGCACCCTGTAGTACCGGTGCAGGGCGCCCCGGCCCCGCCCGTCGATCATCCGCGCGTACACGTCGGAGTCGGTGGCGATCGGCAGCAGGGTGTCGAGGTCGCCGTGGAGCGTGATGAGCGGCTTGCCGATCCGCCCGGTGAGCGCCACCTTCGCGACCGCGCGGTGCACGGACGCCGGCCGGGAGGCGTAGTCGTACGAGGCGTCCGAGGCGCAGGGCGCGAAGATCTCCTCCACCGTCCCGCCGGCGGTGGAGCCGGGGCAGGCCGGGTCGTACGCGGGGTCGAACTCGGCCCGGAAGAGCTTCTGCGTCAGGCCCCAGTAGGCCTTCTCGTGGTACGGCCAGAGGAAACGCGAACCGGGCGCGAAGCCCGCGGCGATCAGGTCCTCGTCGGTGGCGAGGCCCCGGGTCCTGGCCACCGTCACGGGCAGGCTCGTCAGGAGGTTCGGGCCGTGTGCCGTCCACAGCACGCCCTCCCAGTCGACCCCGCCGTCGTACAGCTCCGGCCGGTTCTCCAGCTGCCAGCGCGTCAGGTAGCCGGCGTTGGAGATCCCCGTCATGTACGTGCGCTCCGGCGCCCGGCCGTAGCGCTGCCGCACGACCTTCTTCGCGGCCCGCGTCAGCTCGGTCACCCGGCTGTTCCACTCGGCGACCGCGTCGCCGGGTCTCCGTCCGTCGGTGAAGAAGTCCGGGCCGGTGTTGCCCTTGTCGGTCGCGGCGTAGGCGAAGCCCCGCGCGAGCACCTGGTCGGAGATCAGCGCGTCCGTGGAGTACTGGCGGCGGCTGCCGGGGGACCCGGTGACGACGAGCCCGCCGTTCCAGTGGTCGGGCAGCCGGATGACGAACTGTGCGTCATGAGCCCAGCCGTGGGTGGCGTTGAGGCGGGACTCGTCGGGGAAGTAGCCGTCGATCTGGACACCGGGCACTCCCGAGGGATTGCGGGTCCCCTTCGCGGCGAGCCCCGCCTGGTCCGCCATGTCGGTGTACGGCGTGCCGGCGAGCCCGGCGGTCGTCAGGTCGTCCAGACAGGCGGACTGGTGACGTTCGGCGCCGGGCACGTGGACCCGGTCCTGGCGCGCGCAGTGCGCGGCGGCCGGCGCGTCGGCCCCGGCGGGGCTCGCGGGGCCGAGGACGGTGACCCCGGTGAGGAGCGCGGCGAGCAGGGGGACGCCTGGGATCAGGCGCATGATGAGCCTCCGGTGGGACGACGGAACGGGGGGTGAGGCGCCACATCGTGCGACGCGTCACCACCGCCGGGCCATGGTGTGGAACCACACCACGAGCCGTTGTCCTATGTCGCCCTGGGCGGAGCGGGGAGCGGAAGGGACGGGGAGGCCCTTCAGGACGGGCGCACCGCCATCGCGTCGAGCGCTTCGAGGAGGGCGGGCAGCCTGGGGCCCCGCGTCACGGGCAGCACTTCGCGCGGCATCGCGTCGAGGAGGACGAACGCCATGTCGTCGGTCCTGGCCACGAGCGACCAGCCGGGGCCGTCCGCGCGCAGCATCCCGGCGTCCGCGCGCACCCGGCCCACCGGCGGGGGATCCTCCAGGTACCCGCGCAGCTCCTCCAGGACCTTCTGGGGGCCGGTCTTCGGGGCGGGGGCGGCGGGGGTGGCGTCGGCTGGTGCTGGTGCTGGTGCTGGTGCGGCAGGTGTGGCGTCCGCGTCGGCGAGTGCGGTACGGCCGCCCTCACGGTTCGCGTCGCCCACCCGGGCCCTCCAGGTGTCCCAGTGGAGTGCCACCTCGTCGGCACCGAGCCGGCGCTGGGCCGGTCCCCATTCCTCGCCCGAGGGCGGCGTCAGGGGAGCGGGGTCGCCCTCCTCCGGCTCCGGGTCGTGCGGGGCCGGTACGCCGGGGGCGACGGTCGCCACGGGCAGGGGCCAGCCCGGCAGCCCGGCGACCACCGAGCGCTCGTCCGGGGAGAGGTCGTAGGC
>NZ_JBHWFF010000004.1:0-22719 GCF_042733785.1 Streptomyces sp. NPDC059695
GCGCGCGCCCCACCCCCCCTGGGTCGGGGGGGCGGGGCGCGGCGCCCCCCCCCCCCCCCCCCCCGCCCGTCAGGACCTGGGCGCGAGGCACACCAGGCTGTCGTCGGTGCCGACGAGGAGCGAGCCGGCGCCGGTGACGGCGACCGCGCGGACCGGGGGGCCCGGGCGGAAGGAGAGCGTCGGACCGCCCTCCGGCCGGTGGAGCTCGACGAGGCCGTCGGCCCAGGCCGCGGCGACCAGCGGCCCGTGCGGGGTCTCCGTCGCGTGCAGGGAGACCACCGGCGAGGGGCGTTCGGCGAGGGGCTCGGGGCGGGTGTCGCGGCCGGGCGTCCAGAGCCGGACGCTCCCGTCGGCACCGCCGGAGCAGACGAACGGGGTCTCGGACTCGACCGCGGCGACGGCCGTGACCCGGCCGCTGTGCGAGGCCGACTGGTGAAGCCCGGTCAGGCCGAAGGCGTGCACGGAGCCCAGCCGGTCCCCCACCACCACCGAGCCCGCGATGGCCGCGAGGGCCGTGCCCGGATGGCGGGCCAGGGTCGCCGAGACCGCCTCGGTGAGCCGCTCCAGGTACGGGGGCCGGGGCGCCGTCCCGCGTACGGCGTGCAGCCGGCCCCGGTCGTCCAGGAGCAGCACCGTGCCGTCGGGGGCGGGCGCGAGCGCGGTGATCCGGCCGGGCACGGTGTGCGCCAGGCGCCCGGCGGGGCTCGCGTCGGTCTCGTGGAGCAGCCGCACGGTGCCGGTGGGGTCACCCACGAGGAGGGTGCCCTCCAGCGGGCCGCCGGCCGCTCCGAGCACGGTGACCGGCCCCGGCCAGGGCGGGTTCAGGTCGCCGCGGTGCCGGGCCCACCGGATCCGCCAGGGCGCACCGTCCGCGAGAGCCGCGAGCGCGGGGCGGAGCCGGGGGTCGGCGCCGTCGCCGAGCGCGGCGAGGAGGACCAACGCCCTCTCCTCCGGTGCCTGTTCGCGGCAGAGCGACTGTCCTGCGCGCATCCAGGCGGTCCTGAGCCCGCCGTGCTCGTCGGCGGTGCCCTCACCGGGCCGGGCGGACGGCTCGGGCCCGTCGAGGGTGCCGGGCACGCCGACGAGCGCGGCTCCGGTGACGTACGCCGTGGTGACGAGCAGCGGGTCGGCCGCGCAGACGGCCGCCGGGTCGGAGAGGTCCGGAAGCGGCGGGACCGGCCGCGTGGACACGCCGTCGGCGGTCTCGGCCGCACCGTCGAGGTCGACGACGGCGACCCGGCCCTCGGCGCTCAGGACGGCGGAGGCCGGGGTGCCGCTGCGGGCCTCGACCACGAGGCGGACCCTGCCGACGCCGGCGAGCTCGGCGATGAGCCGGGTGAGCGCGGCGGGTTCGGCGGCGGCGTGCAGGTCCGTGAGGAGGAGGACGGCGCGTCCCGCGGGCCGCGGCTCGCTGGTGGCGAGGGCGTGGACGAGGTCACCGGGCGAGCGGGCGACGACACCGAGGCGGTCGGCGATCGTCCAGGCCGCGCCGAGCGCGCTCTGCCCGGCGAGCGGGACGAGCACCCGCGCGGTGCGGCGGCGGGTGCGGCCGGAGCGGGCGCCGTGGGCGGCGAGCCAGCCGAGGAGGGCCGTCTTGCCGCTGCCGGGGGCGCCGGTGACGAGGCAGAGCCGGGGCGCGTCGGGATCGGTGAGCCAGCCGAGGAGGGCGGTGGCCTCGGCTTCCGTTCCGTCCCAGACCGGGGACGGGCTCGCGGACGGCATGGGGCACCTCACGGGCGACGCGGTGCGGGCGGCTGACGCCTTCGACCTTAGTCGCCCGGGGCTCGGCGGGTGCCGTCTCGGTCGGGCCGGATCGGGGAGCGGTGCCTACGCGTCCGATCCGGTGAAGTGCTCCCGTACCAAGATCTGGACGACCGTCAGGTCCTGGGCGGCCAGGGCGTCGAGCAGGGCGGTGTGCTCGGCCGCGTCGGCGACGAGGACACCGTGGCGGAGGGCGGGGGCGCTGATCAGGGGCCACTGGGAGCGGCGGTGCAGGTCGTCGGCGACGGCGAGCAGTTGTTCGTTCCCCGCGAGGGAGAGGACGGCCCGGTGGAAGGCCCGGTCGGCCTCGGCGTAGTGGGCGCGGTCGCCCCGGGCCGCTGCGGTCGCGGTCGCCTCGGCGAGCGGCCGGAGCTCGGCCCAGCGGGCGGCGGGGACGGTGCGGGCCAGGCGCAGCATGACGGGGACCTCGATCAGCGCGCGGACCTCGGCGAGCTCGGCGAGCTCGCGGGGGGTGCGCTCGGTGACGCGGAAGCCGCGGTTCGGCACGACCTCGACGGCCCCCTCGACGGCGAGGCGCTGCATGGCCTCGCGGACGGGGGTGGCGGAGACGCCGAAGCGCTCGCCGAGCGCGGGGGCGGAGTACACCTCGCCGGGGCGGAGCTCGCCGCCGACGAGGGCGGTGCGGAGGGCTTCGAGGATCTGCCCGCGGACGGAGTGCCGGCGCACGGACCGGGGGCCGGGGGCCGCCGGTTCGCCGTGGGTGTGCTCGCCGCGCGCCTGCTCGGGCACCCGGACGGACCCGGCGTACGCCTCGGGGAACGGGGAGTCTTGACGTACGGGCTCCGGGCGCACGGACTCGCGGCCCGCGGACTCCTGAGGCGCCGGCACCACACGCACGGACTCGCGACCCGTGGACTCCTGAGGCGCCGGCTCGGGGCGCACGGACTCGCGGCCCGCGGACTCCTGAGGCGCCGGCTCCGCGCGCGTGGTGTCGCCGAAGGGCGGGGACGGTCTCTCCGTCGCCCGCTCTCGCGCTGCCCCCTGCTCCACCCGGGTCCCTCCTGCGGCCTCGTGCCGGGCCCGGCTCGCGTCGCCGGGGTCCTCTGTGCACCATAGGCGAACCGACCGACATCCGGGGCATACGGACTGCCTCGCAGGTGGGAGGGGCTCTCCGGTGGTGAGAGGACACCTCGAATCGGGTAAGGTAAGGCTAACCTGCCAACGCTCGCGATTCGGTGGTCCGCATGACCGTCCCCGCCCTGTTGCCCACGCCCCTCACCTCGCCCGTCGCGGCCTCCTACGCCCGGCTCGCCGAGGCCTTCCCCGGTCTGCGCACGGACGAAGCCGTCCCGGGCGAGCGGCTGCCGCGCGGCGCGGGCTGGGTCGGCGCGGAGGAGCTCGCGGCCGGCGGCCCCGCCCTGGACGCCTTCCTCGCCTGGGACGACGCGCAGGTGCTGCGCGACTACGGGCAACAGGCCCGCCCCGACGTCGTCGCCAGCTTCGGACTGCACCGGTACGCCTGGCCCGCCTGCCTCCTCGTCACCGTCCCCTGGTTCCTGGACCGCCGGGTGCCCCGACTGCCCGTCCGCAACGTGTCCTTCCAGCGGGCGCTCGGCCGCATGGCCGTCCGGGTGGAGGAGTTCGCCTGCCTGCCCGGCGACCCCGCGGCCACCCTGCCCGGCGCCCGGGTCGTCGCCGACGAGGAGGCGCTGCGGGCGGAGGTGCGCGCCTCGCTCGCCGAGCACTTCGAGGCCGTCCTCGACGGTTTCGGCTCCCGGATGCGGCGTGGCCGCCGGGCCCTGTGGGGGATGGCCACGGACGAGATCGTCGAGGGCCTCTGGTACGTCGCGGCCCTGCTCGGCGAGGAGCCGCGGGCGATGGCCGAGCTCGAACTCCTGCTGCCGGGCACCCCCAAGCCGTACAGGCCGTACGCGGGCGGGGCGGGCTTCCGCGAGCTTGCGGGCTCCGAGGGGGCGGACGGCGCTCCGCGCACGACCCGCGACCGGGCCACCTGCTGCTTCTTCTACACCCTGCGCCCCGAGGACACCTGCCTCACCTGCCCGCGCACCTGCGACACCGAGCGCGTCCGCCGACTGGCCGCGACGGCCTGACCCCTTACGCCACCCTTCCGGGTGACGTAAATCGAACCCAATGCCTTTTCCCTGCAAGGGCGTTCGACCAGATCACACCTATTCGTATGCCCCGCGACCCCGATGGCGTGCTCTTGCCCGGAAACCCCTTGAGCGCCCCACGGGGTCGGCCAGTATGGCCGCCAAACGCCCTACTGCGATGCAAGGGACACCGCATGAGACTGACCGACATATCGCTGGACTGGCTGCTTCCGGGCGGCGTGATGGTGGCCGGGGTCCTGACGGCGGTGGCGGTGCTCGCGCGCGGGAAGCGCGCCGGTGACCAGGCCGCGGCCGAGGACTCCTGGGAACGCAGCGAGGAGCGCCGCAGACGCAAGGAGGCCGTCTACGGCTTCGCCTCGTACGGGCTGCTCTTCCTCTGCGCGGCCGTCGCGGCGGCGCTCTCCTTCCACGGCCTCGTGGGCTTCGGCCGGCAGAACCTGAACCTGGCCGGAGGCTGGGAGTACCTCGTCCCCTTCGGCCTCGACGGCGCCGCCATGTTCTGCTCGGTGCTGGCGGTCCGCGAGGCCAGCCACGGCGACGCGGCCCTCGGCTCGCGCCTGCTCGTCTGGCTGTTCGCGGGCGCGGCGGCCTGGTTCAACTGGGTCCACGCGCCGCGCGGCATGGGCCACGACGGGGCTCCGCACTTCTTCGCGGGCATGTCCCTGTCGGCGGCCGTCCTCTTCGACCGGGCGCTGAAGCAGACCCGGAGGGCGGCCCTGCGCGAGCAGGGCCTGGTGCCCCGTCCGCTGCCGCAGATCCGCATCGTGCGGTGGCTGAGGGCGCCCCGGGAGACCTTCGCGGCCTGGTCGCTGATGCTCCTCGAGGGCGTGCGGACCCTGGACGAGGCGGTCGACGAGGTGCGCGAGGACCGGCGGGAGAAGGAGCAGAACCGGCTCCGCAGACGCGACCAGGTCAAGCTCGACCGGGCGAGACTCAAGGCGATCAACCGTCAGCACCGTGCCTTCGGGCTCGGTCGCGGCGGCGGGCGCCAGGTCGAGATGGCGGCGCTGGGCGCCCCGGCCGGTGCGGGATCCGGCCCGGGCTCGGGCGGCGGTTCGGGCTCCGCGACACCGGCCGTGCAGGCCGCCGTCGCGGAGCCCGCCATAGCGGACCCCGGACAGCTGCCGCTTCGACCCCGGCCCTCCCTGCAGGCCGTCAGGGGCGATGAGCCCCGACCCGGCGAGTCCCGGACGGTGGACCTCACCGCCGAGGACGACACCCAGGCGCTGCCCCGTCTCGACTCCCTGGAGCGCAAGCTCAAGGACCTGGAGCAGCAGTTCGGCTGAGCGGGAAAGGACACGTCCGGACGGCGGGGCCCCCTCTCAGGCGGCCCCGCCGTTCAGTTCGAACCACACCACCTTGCCCACCTCGTGGTCCTCGACCCCCCAGGAGTCGGCGAGGGCCTGGACCAGGACGAGTCCCCTGCCGTTCGTACCGTCGTCGGCGGGCGGTACGCGCGGCCGTTCCAGTCCGGGCACGAAGTCACGGACCTCGACCCTGAGCTGCTCCGGGACGACCGTCGCGGTCACGACGGCCCCGTGGTCGGTGTGGACCAGGGCGTTGGTCACGAGTTCGCTGGTGAGCAGCTCGGCCACGTCGGAGGCGCCCGGTCCGCCCCACTTCCGCAGCAGTTCCCGCAGGGCGTGCCGCACCTCCGGCACCGCGGTGAGATCCGCGCATCCCACCTTTCTGAGCAGTTGAGTCGGCTGTCGTGCCTCCCCGGCCATATCCCCCCACCCACAGGTCGCGTCGAACAGGCTCACGGGGATGCATGCCCCGCCTCACCGTCCGCATTCATGAGGTGGGGCTTTCCGGACACCGCTCAGGGCCTGGGGACGTTGCGCAGGTTGGAGCGGGCCATCTGGAGCATCCGGCCCACTCCCCCGTCCAGGACGATCTTGCTGGCGGAGAGCGCGAAGCCGGTCACCATGTCGGCGCTGATCTTCGGCGGGATGGAGAGCGCGTTGGGGTCGGTGACGACGTCGACCAGGGCCGGCCCCTTGTGGCGGAAGGCGTCCTTGAGGGCGCCCGCGAGCTGTTTGGGTTTCTCGACGCGGACGCCGTGGGCCCCGGCGGCGCGGGCGATGGCGGCGAAGTCCGGGTTCCTGTTCGTCGTCCCGTACGAGGGGAGTCCGGCGACGAGCATCTCCAGCTCGACCATGCCGAGCGAGGAGTTGTTGAAGAGGACGACCTTCACGGGCAGGTCGTACTGGACGAGGGTCAGGAAGTCGCCCATCAGCATGGAGAAGCCGCCGTCGCCTGAGAGCGAGACGACCTGGCGGTTCCGGTCGGTGAACTGGGCTCCGATCGCCTGCGGCAGGGCGTTCGCCATGGAGCCGTGACTGAACGAACCGATGATCCTGCGCCGCCCGTTGGGCGAGAGGTAGCGGGCCGCCCAGACGTTGCACATGCCGGTGTCGACCGTGAAGACCGCGTCGTCGTCGGCGAGTTCGTCGACGACGGAGGCGACGTACTCGGGGTGCACCGGGACGTGCTTCTCGACCTTGCGGGTGTACGCCTTGACGACGCCCTCCAGGGCGTCGGCGTGCTTCTTCAGCATCTTGTCGAGGAAGCGGCGGTCGGTCTTGGCGCGGACCCGCGGGATCACGCACCGCAGGGTCTCGCGGACGTCCCCCCAGACGGCCAGGTCGAGCCGGGAGCGGCGGCCGAGGTGCTCGGGCCGGACGTCCACCTGCACGATCTTCACGTCGTCGGGCAGGAACGCGTTGTACGGGAAGTCGGTGCCGAGCAGGATCAGCAGGTCGCACTCGTGGGTGGCCTCGTAGGCGGCGCCGTACCCGAGGAGTCCGCTCATGCCGACGTCGTACGGATTGTCGTACTGGATCCACTCCTTGCCCCGGAGGGCGTGGCCGACGGGTGCCTTGATGCGCTCGGCGAACTGCATCACCTCGGGGTGCGCGCCCGCCGTGCCGCTGCCGCAGAAGAGCGTCACCCGGTCGGCGGCGTCGATCATCCGGACGAGGGCGTCGATCTCGGTGTCCCCGGGACGGACGGTGGGCCGGGTGGTGACGAGCGCGGTCTCCGCCGACTTCTCCGGGGCCGGCTGGGAGGCGATGTCGCCGGGGAGCGAGACGACGCTGACGCCGCCGCGGCCGACGGCGTGCTGGATCGCCGTGTGGAGCAGCCGGGGCATCTGCTTCGGGTTGGAGATGAGTTCGCTGTAGTGGCTGCACTCGCGGAACAGCTGGTCGGGGTGGGTCTCCTGGAAGTACGAGAGACCGATCTCGCTGGACGGGATGTGCGAGGCGAGCGCGAGGACCGGGGCCATGGAGCGGTGGGCGTCGTACAGCCCGTTGATGAGGTGGAGGTTGCCGGGGCCGCAGGAGCCGGCGCAGGCGGCGAGACCGCCGGTGATCTGCGCCTCGGCGCCCGCGGCGAAGGCGGCGGTCTCCTCGTGCCGCACCTGGATCCAGTCGATCGCGCGGGTGCGGCGGATCGCGTCGACGACCGGGTTCAGGCTGTCGCCGACCACTCCGTACAGCCGCCGGACTCCGGCGCGGACGAGGATGTCGACGAACTGTTCCGCCACGTTCTTTCTGGCCATGGCTCCATCAACACACGGCCCGGCGGGTTACGCCTCCCAGACGGCCACCCCCGTACGGTCGTCGGCGTACCCCGTCACCCTCAGCTGGGTGTCGGCGAGGAAGGCGGCGAGGCCGGGCGGCTCCGCCTCGCCCCAGCGGGCGGCGAGCTCGTGGGCGAGCGCGGGTTCGCCGCGCATCGGCTCGGCGAGGCCGGGCGAGGCGAGGAGGAGCGTGTCGCCGGCGCGGGCCACCGAGGCGCGGAAGCGGAACGGCTCGGCGGGCGGCGGGACGGGCTCCTCGACGAGCGGCGGCGCGGTCGTGATGCCGAGGTCCATGGTGAGCCTGTCCCCCTCCTCGGTCGCCTCCCGGACGGCGGGCGGCGAGCCGAAGCCGACGACGGGGGCGCCGGTGACGGCGGCCGGTTCGGGCAGGAGCGGTTCGAGGTCCTGCCAGGAGCCGTCGCGGAGCCGGAAGAGCCCGCCGCCGCCGATGCCGAAGAAGACCCGGGTGCGGCACTCGGGGTCGGCGGGGACGAGGAGGCAGCGGAGGGTCGCGGTGTACTCGTCGGGGGCGAGTCCCCGCTCGGCGGCGCGGGCCCGCAGCTTGCCGTAGGTCCGGTCGGTGAGCCGGTGAAGCCCGGACTTGAGGTCGCCGCGGCGGCCGGACCTGATGTCCTCGGAGAGCCGGGCGTGGCTGCGGCAGACGGCCTCGCCGATCCACCGGCAGGCGTCGGCGGCGGCGAGGTGGGCGTCCTCGGAGGCACGGGATCCCGCCGCCACGGCGACGAGGACGAGCGCGGTCTCGTCGTGGCCGAAGCGGGCGGTGAGCAGGGCGTCGCGGCGGGGTTCGCCCCGGTAGCGGGCGGAGTCCCCGCGTACGGAGGCGGCGCGCAGGGTGCAGGTGCCGTAGCGCGCGCCGTCGAGGACCGTGTCGGCGACCAGCTCGGCGAGCTCCCCGGGCCGGGCGACGGGCAGCGCGGTGGGCTCGGGCTCGTAGGTGGGCGGCCTGCTGCCGACGAAGCCGGTCCTGGGCCGGGGCACCGACACCTCGACGGTGAGGTCGTGGGCGCCGCTCCCTTCGGGGTCGGGCTCCAGGGCCACCTGGACGGTGGGCGTCTCGACGGGCGGGGGCGGGGGCACGGGCGCGGGGAAGGTCCTGGGACCCCGGCCCTCGGGCACCTCCCAGGGCGCGGGCCCGGACACGGCAGGTGCCTGGCGGGGGGCCTTGGGCGGCACCGGGGGTGCGGAGGCGGGGCCGGGGCCGGAGGCCGGCGGTGCGGGCGGCGCCTTCGGCACCTTGGGCGCGGGGGCTTCGGGCGGCAGGAGGGGCGCGGGGGGTGTGGGGGGCGCTGGGGGCGCTGGAGGCGCTGGAGCGGCGGACGGTGCCGGGGACGCGGGGGCCACGGGCGGTGCCGGGGGTGCGGAGGCCACGGGCGGGTGCGCGACCGCTGGGGCCACGGGCGGTGGCGGAGTGGGTTGCGTGGGCGGCGCCGGGGGCGCTGGAGCGGCGGGTGGCGCGGGTGCGGCGGCCGCGGCCGGGGCCGATGGAGCGGCGGGGGGCGCCGGGGCCGGGGGCGGCGTGGACGCCTGTGGGGTGCTCGGGGGCCGGGGTGCCGGTGGTGCGGCGGGTGCGGGCGGCGCCGCGCGGCCCGGGGGTGCCGGATCCTGCGCCGGCACCCGGCCCGGCACCGCGCGCGGTGTCGTGTCGAAGTGGTCGTCGAGCGTGTCACCCGAGACCGTCGGGGCCGTGTCCGGCGCCGACTCGTCGTAGAGCTTGTCCCACCAGTTGTCCCCCTGCTGAGTCATGCCCTTATTGTCCACCGCGCGCGGCGCCCGAAAACGGGACATCAGGAAAACCGTTGCTGCGAATGGGTGGTCCGCCGGGCGACCCCACCCCCCACGGGAAGGACGCCCGGCGGACCGTCGTGATCAGCGCACGTCGTAGGCGCGGACCACGGTCTGGGTGACGGAGTTGCCGTTGGCGTCCGTCAGTTCGGTCCTCAGCGTGACCTGCTTGCCGGTCGCGCCCGCGTGGTTCACGGTCGCGGTCCAGCCGCCGCCCTGCTGAGACACCCGCGCTTCGGTCCAGGTCGTGCCCCCGTCGTAGGAGTACGAGAGCGTGGCCGAGGTGAGCGCCGCGGGAGTGTAGCCCGCGTGACCCGTCGCGGTGAGGCCGATGTGCTGGCCGTCGGTCGCGGCGAGGGTCTTGAGTCCGTCCTCCGGAAGGTCGTACCGGGGGAAGAGAATCGGGATGCCCTGAGAATAGACGCTCTCGTCAAGCTTGGAGGTGAATTTCCACACCGAGTTGACGGACGTGGAGCGGGCCCACACCCTGCTGCCGATCTTCATGGTGTTCTGTTCGAGGGTGTACGTCCCGGCTTCGGCCGGTACCTCGAAGACGCCGGACGGCCAGCCGGTCTCGCCGAGGAGCTCGCCGTCGCGGCGGAGGCTCAGGTTCCCGATGTCGCCGAAGGAGCCGGGCTCGGCGTGGTGGGTGCCGTCGCCCCACATGGCGTTCGCGAAGCCGATGAGGTTGCCCTGCCGCTCGGAGACGAGGACGGGCTTCCCCGTGGTGTCGCGCGGCGCGGTGGGGGCGATGACGCCGTCGTACCACTTCTCGGTGCGCTTCTCGCCGGCCTTGTACGCGTGGCGGGCGCCGATCATGATCTCCCCGAACGGGAAGCTGCTGTTGACCATCTGCTGCCAGGTGGTGTCGCCGGCGGAGTAGTACTCGGTGCGGGTGCCGGGCGCCGGGACGGTCTCCAGCGAGCCGAAGGAGACGGCGACGCCGTTCGGGCGGTAGGCGGCCGGGAAGTCCGTGAAGTCGGTGGCGACGCCGGCCGAGCCGTAGGTCGAGTCCGTGCGGCCGAGACGGTCGTCGCGGACCCGGTAGTCCTTGTCGCCGCGGATCGCGCCGGTCTCCGGGAAGGCGAGGTTGTAGAGGTAGGGGCTCTTCGCCGTGGCCTTCCAGGCGAGGGTGACCTCGCCGGCCGCCAGCCTGCCGAGGAGCGCGGTCGCCTCCGTGGACGGGAGGGAGAGGGCGGGCAGGCCGAGGCCGGTGAAGCCGCCGGTCGGGTACCAGCGGCCGGGGGCCGAGTGGTACGTGACGACGGCGACGGCGCCGGCGGCCTTGGCGTTCCGGGCGAGGGTGCCCGCGTTGGTGGAGTCGTCCGGGAGGCGGACGAGGGCGACGCGGCCCTGGACCCCGGCGGCCTTGAGCTCGTCCGGCGTGCCCGTTCCGGCGTCGACGAGGCGGGCGGAGCCCGTGCCGTCGAGGTTGTCGGAGGCGAGGGAGCCGGTCAGCGGGTGCAGGGTGAGGCCGTCGCCGGTCCGCAGCGAGGTGATCTGCGGGGCGGCGGCCCGCCAGTAGCTGCCGAACTCGAAGTCGCCCTCGTCGGCGGCGCCTTCGACCGAGGCGTAGTAGCCGCGGATGCTGCGCGGGCCCGCGGCCGTTCCGGAGTGCAGCCAGAAGTCGTCCCAGGAGCGGGCGAACGCGAGGGTGGCACCGCGGAGTTCGGAGGCCTTGTCGGTCCGCACCGACAGCTTGTGGGCCTTGCGGGCGTCGAGGACGACCGTCGTGTCCTTCCTGATCTCGACCTGCGGGCGGCCGAGGTAGGTGAGCGAGTCGTTCAGCGTGGCGCCCTCGCCCGCGTCGGGGGTGCCGACGAAGGAGGAGAGGAAGTAGCTGCCGGGGCGCAGGCGGTAGACCTGGTCGGCGGCGCCCTCGTTGAAGCGGCGCTCACCGCTGGCGGTGTCGGTGCCGATGACGTCGAGTGAGGAGGCTCCGTCGGCCGGCCGGCCGAGGCGGTCGATCAGCTTGACGCGCAGGGTGACGGTCTCGGGCTCCACGTAGAGGGAGAACGGGGTGGAGACGTGGACGCCGCCCTTGCCGGTGGCGACGACGCGGCCGGTGACGTCGCCGTACTGGGCGCGCTCCAGGCGCGCGTCGGGGTCGAGGCCGAGCGGGACCTCGACGGTGGCGCCGGCCGGGACCGTGACGGTGCGCTGTGCGAGGCGGGCGACGGACGACCGGACGGCGGAGCCGTCGTTGCCGGTGACCTTCTCGACGGCCAGGTTCAGGGTGACCGGGGCGCCGGACGTGTTGGTGTACGGCACGGACACCGTGGTGCGGTCGCTCTTGTCCTGCGGCCAGTTGAACGTGCCGCCCTGGACGGCGGGGGCGCCGAGGACGGTCTGGTCGACGGCGGCCTTGACGTCGAGGCGGCCGCCGCCGACCTCGCGGACGTCGCCGGGGACCCCGCTGTCGGCGGAGGCGACGAGCGCGGACTTGACCTGCTGGGCGGTCCAGTCGGGGTGGCGCTGCTTGACGATGGCGGCGGCGCCCGCGACGTGCGGGGTGGCCATCGACGTACCGGACATGGACTGGTACGCGTACACGCCCCGGCCGCCCGCCGCGGCGGCGGAGATGTCGACGCCGGGCGCGGCTATCTCGGGCTTGAGGGTGTGCTGGACGATCGTCGGGCCGCGGCTGGAGAACCACGCGGTGGAGTCGTCGCGGTCGGTGGCGCCGACGGTCAGCACGCTGGGCGCGCAGCCGGGCGAGGAGACCGTGTTGAGCGTCGGCCCCGAGTTGCCGGCGGCGATGACGAACAGCGTGCCCTCGTTCCGGGCGAGCTCCTCGGCCGCGACGCTCATCGGGTCGGTGCAGTCGGTGGGGACCGGGCTGCCGAGGCTCATGGAGACGACGTCGGCGCCCTGGGCGACGGCCCACTCCATGCCCGCGATGATCCAGGAGGCGGCGCCGGAACCGGAGTCGTTGAGGACCTTGCCGTTGAGCAGGTCCGCGCCCGGGGCGACGCCCTTCTGCTTCCCGTCGCTGGCGGCGCCGGAGCCGCCGACGGTGGAGATGGTGTGGGTGCCGTGGCCCTGGTGGTCGCCGGTGGTGTCGGAGTCGGTGAAGTTCTCCGAGGCGACGATGCGGCCCTTGAGGTCGGGGTGCTCGGCGTCGGCGCCGGTGTCGAGGACGGCGACCTTGGTGCCCTTGCCGTCGTAGCCGGCGGCCCAGGCCTCGGGGGCGTGGATCTGCTTCGTCGACTGCTCCAGGGTGGCTTCGACCTTCCGGTCGAGCCAGAGCTTCTTCAGGCCGGACGCGGAGCGGGCGGCCGGGGCGGCGATGTCGGCCCAGAAGGTGGCGGCCCGCTTCTTGTCCGCTTTCAGCGCGACGCCGTCGACGGCCCTGAGGACCTGGCCGCGCTCGGCACCGCGGGGGGCGGCGGGGACGGAGCGGGCGACGTCGGAGCCGTAGACCGCGATCAGGGGCAGGGTGGTGGTGGCGGCGTCGTCGTAGCCCTGGCGGATCAGGCCGGTGACGTTGAAGAGCTCCTCGTCGACGCGCCCGGCGGCGAGCGCGGCGGTGGCGTCCTCGGGGTAGACGTAGAGGTCCCGGCCGGAGCGGCGGGTCTGGACCAGGGGGACGGTCCCGTCCTCGCGGGGCAGCGCCGTGGCCGCCGGGTTCCCCTCGGCGTCGCGGGTGACCAGGACGCGGTCGCCGGTGACCAGGGTCACCGTGGCGGTCCTGGCTCCGTCGCCGGCGCGGGCCGAGGCCTCGCTGCCGACCAGCGGTCGCTTGCCTGCCGTGTCGTCCTGCGGCCCATCGGCCATGGACGGCGCGACCGCGGTGACGGCCAGGACGACGGCGGTCGCCGCCCCCAGGGCCGTACGCGAAATCGGGCGCATCGCTCTCCCCATCTGAATCCGGAAAAAGGGCACAAGGCGCCCTTCACCGGAGGCTGTTGGTGCTGCGGTGGCGCCACATTGGCAGAGGTGAGGGCGGTACAGGGATGATGGGAGAGGCGGGAATACGCCGTGGCCGTTTCCCGCCAGGTCACCAACGGAACGAATGCCTCCGGTGAACGTCCCCGAAAGATCCGGGGCGCCCGCCGGCGGTGCGGCGAGGGGTGGGGCATCCATGCTGGGAGCGATAGGTCTCGACGAGCGCCAGGAGTCCGCGTACCGCGCCCTGGTCGCGCTGGGCGCGGCCGAGGTCACCGATCTCGCGCACCGGCTCGCCCTGCCCGAGCAGGACACCGAGCGGGCGCTGCGCCGCCTGGAGTCGCAGGGGCTCGCGGCCCAGTCCTCGGCCCGCACCGGCCGGTGGGTGGCGGCCCCGCCCGGCGTCGCGCTCGGCGCACTCCTCACCCAGCAGCGCCACGAGCTGGAGCAGGCCGAACTGGCGGCCAAGCTGCTCGCCGAGGAGTACCGCGCGGAGGCAGCGGAGGCGGCCGTGCACGACCTGGTGGAGGTGGTGACCGGCGCGAGCGCGGTGACCCACCGCTTCCTCCAGCTCCAGCTGGGCGCCCAGGAGGAGGTCTGCGCCCTGGTCACGGGCAAGCCGATCGCGGTCTCCGGCATGGAGAACGACGCCGAGGAGCAGGCGGCGGGGCGCGGGGTCCGCTACCGGGTGGTCCTGGAGCGCGAGGTGCTGACCCTCCCGACCGGGCTGCTCGAACTGTCGGCGGCGCTCGGCCGCGAGGAGAAGGTCCGCGTCGCCGACCGGGTCCCGACGAAGCTGGTCGTCGCCGACCGGTCGCTGGCCATGGTCCCGCTGACCGGGCGGGGCGCGGAGCCCGCGGCGATCGTCGTCCACGCGAGCGGTCTGCTCGAATCGCTGATGGGCCTCTTCGAGTCGGTGTGGCGGGAGGCGCTGCCGCTGCGGCTCGGGGCGGGGGCGCAGGTCACCGAGGACGAGGCGCCGGGCCCGGACGTGATGGACCTGGAGATCCTCTCCCTGCTGCTCGCCGGGATGACGGACGCGAGCGTGGCCAAGCAGCTGGACCTGGGGCTGCGGACCGTACAGCGGCGGGTGAAGGGGCTGATGGAGCTGACGGGGGTGACGACCCGGCTGCAGCTGGGCTGGCACGCGTACGAGAAGGGCTGGGTCGCCCGCGGCTGACGCGGGGGCGTGTGGGAGGGTGAGCGGCCGATTCCGCTTGCCTCACCCCGGGAGTTCCGCCCCATGAACGGACGACGCCGTCGTGCCCTGCTGGCCACCGTGACCCCGATGCTGGAGCCCGGTGAGCGGGTGGAGGTGACGTGCGTCGTCGGCCTGAACACGGTCTCCGTGCACCGGACCGCCGCGTTCGGCGTCGCGTCGGCGGTGCTCAGCGGTGGCGCGATGGCGGTGATACCGACGCCGGTCCCGATGTACCTGGCCATGACCGACCGCCGCCTCTTCGTCTTCCGGGCGGATCCGGTGTTCGCGAAGCCGGTCGAGCACACCCTGACGATCCCGCGCGACGGCCTCTCCCGCTCGGCGGTCAAGGAGCGGGTCCTGAACTCCTCGTTCGTCCTCTCCTCGCCGTACAGCGAGACCGGCCTGAAGATCATCTTCCCGTTGATCAGCCGCAAGGAGCGCAACCTCGTCGTCGCCGCCCTGCCCCTGGCGGCCTGACGCGTACCCCGTACGCCCCGCGCGACCTGCGGGAATCCACGGCATCGTGCACCCTGGGCAGCGTGGGTGTGTGGCAGCTCCTGATGATCGCGACGGTGATGCTGCTCGGTCTGTTCGGGGTGCTCGCGCCCGGCGTGCCGGGAACGTGGCTGGTGTGGGCCGCGATGCTCTGGTGGTCGCTGCACGAGCGGACGGACCTGGCCTGGATCCTGCTCGCCTCCTCGACCGGCCTGCTGCTCCTGACCCAGGTGATCGTCTGGCAGCTGCCGCCGCGCCGCTTCCGTGGCGTCGGGATCACCCGGCGGATGGTGGCGTACGCGGGCGTGGGCGCCGTCCTGGGCTTCGTCCTGATCCCGGTGGTCGGCGCGATCCCCGGCTTCGTCGGCGGGATCTACCTCTCGGAACGCCTCCGCCTCGGCGGCCACGGCCAGGCGCGGGCGGCGACCCGGACCGTGATGCGGGCGGCGGGCACGAGCGTCCTCGTGGAGCTCTTCGCCTGCCTGCTGATCGTGGGGGCGTGGGCGGGGGCGGTGCTCTGGGGCTAGGGACCGTCCGGCGGACGGCGGGGTCCCGGGTCCCAGGTCCCAGGTCCCAGGCCGGTCCCGTCCCGGGACCGATCCGCCGGGCGCGGGGGCGCGCGATGCTGGAGGCATGAGGGATTTCGAGGGCTTCAGCGCGGCCGAACGCGCCTATCTCACGGAGGGCCGCAAGCTGGCCCGGATAGCGACCGTCGACCCGTCCGGGCAGCCGCAGGCCAATCCGGTGGGGTTCTTCCCGCAGGAGGACGGCACCGTCCTGGTCGGCGGCCTCCGCATGGGCGAGACCAAGAAGTGGCGCAACCTCCGGGAGAACCCGAAGGTGGCGCTGGTCGTCGACGACCTCGCGAGCGTCCGCCCCTGGCGGGTGCGGGGCGTCGAGATCCGCGGCGAGGCGGAACTGCGGGTCGGCCCGCACGAGCTGGGCCCGCACTTCAGCCCGGAGGTCATCCGGATCCATCCGCACAGGATCCACAGCTGGGGACTGGAGGACTACCCCGCCGCCGGGGCCGAGCCGAGGTAGCGGGCGGCGTAGGAGCGCCACGGGCGCCACGCCTCCGTCTCCGGGGCGTCCGCCGGGGGCACGTCCGGGTCGCCGAGGGCCCGCATCCGGATCAGCGCGGCGGCCTCGGCGCCCACCCCGGGGACGGCCAGCAGCGCGCGCTCGGCCTCGTCGCGGTCGGCGCCGGGGTCGAGGCGTACGGCTCCGTCGGCGAGGGCCCGCGCCAGCGGCCCCGCGACGGGGTGGCCGGTGAGGGCGGCGGGCTCGGGGAAGACATGGGTGAGAGTGCCGCAGGCGGTGGCCAGCGGGGTGCCGTACCGCTCGACGAGCCGGGCGGACTCCTCGGCGCCGACGACCGTCCGCAGCGCGAACTCCTCGGGCTCGGCCGTGCCCGGGGAGCGCACGCCGGGCCGGGCGGCCACCTCGGCGGCGAGCCCGGGGGCGGCCCCGAGGCGCTCGGCGACCGCGTACGGGTCGGCGTCCATGTCGAAGAGGCGGCGCAGCCGGTGGACGGCGGTGGTCAGGTCGCGGAGCTCGGTGAGGTGGATCCGGGCCTCCAGCCAGGGCCCGCCGGAGCGCTCGTCGACGGAGACGACACCGGTGCCGTACGGGAGGCGGAGCGTGCGCCGGTAGGTACGGGCGCCGGGGGTGCCGACGACCTCCTCGACCCGGGGCACCGCCTCGGCGGCCAGCAGGTCGAAGACCTCGCCGGCCGCGTACGGGCCCCGGTGCGCCAGACGCAGCGGCACACCGGCGGCGAGCGCCGTGCGGGCTCCCGCGCCGCTGCCGGCCTCGGCCCGCAGGGCGGTGGGGGTGCGGGCGTAGACGGCGCGGATCGTCTCGTTGAACTGGCGGACGCTGGCGAATCCGGCCGCGAAGGCGATCTCGGTGACGGGCAGCCCCGTGGTCTGGAGCAGCAGCCGCGCGGTGTGCGCCCGCTGGGCGCGGGCGAGCGCGACGGGGCCGGCGCCCAGTTCGGCGGTGAGCTGGCGCTGCACCTGGCGGGTGCTGTAGCCGAGCCGTCCGGCGAGTCCGGGCACGCCCTCGCGGTCGACGACGCCGTCGCCGATCATCCGCATGGCGCGCCCGACGACATCGGCCCGGACGTTCCACTCGGCGGAGCCGGGCACCGCGTCGGGCCGGCAGCGGCGGCAGGCGCGGAAGCCGTGGCCCTGGGCGGCGGCGGCCGTCGGGTAGAACGAGACGTTCTGGCGTTTGGGGGTGACGGCGGGGCAGCTGGGACGGCAGTAGATGCCGGTGGTCCGGACGGCGAAGAAGAACTCTCCGTCGAACCGCGCGTCCCTGCTGCTGACCGCCTCGTAGCGGGTGTCGTCGTCCCTCATGACTCCCAGTGTGCGGGAGCCGCCCCGACCCGGCTCGCGGTTTTCGGACACCACGTTCGGATGCGGGACGGCGGCCCGGCGGCACCGGACGGGACCCGGGCCGTTTCGTTCGGATCACGCCGCGAACCCGGCAGGATCCGAAGGAGACGGCCTAGCGGCCCCGGCCGCCGCGCTTGATCTCCATGGCCGTGCGACCCTCCCGGCCCATGCGCTTCCACTCCTTGAGCATCTCGTTGCGGACCCGGGCGTCGGTCTTGGCCACGATCCGCCGGTTCTCGCGGATCAGCTTCTGGTAGCTCTCCAGACGGCGCACGGGCAGCGAGCCGTCCTCGATGGCGGCCGCCACGGCGCAGCCCGGCTCGGACTCGTGGCCGCAGTCGTGGAACCGGCAGTCCGCGGCCAGCTCCTCGATCTCGGAGAAGACCTGGCCGACGCCGGCCTCGGCGTCCCAGAGCCCGACGCCGCGCAGTCCGGGGGTGTCGATGAGGACTCCCCCGCCCGGCAGGACGAAGAGGTTGCGGGTGGTGGTGGTGTGGCGGCCCTTGCCGTCGATGTCACGAGCGGCCTGGACGTCCATCACGTCCTCGCCGACCAGCGCGTTGGCGAGGGTCGACTTGCCGGCGCCGGAGACGCCGAGCAGCACGGTCGTGCCGCCCGCGACGGTCGCGGAGAGCACGTCGAGCCCTTCTCCGGTGGCGGAGCTGAGGGGCAGGACCTGCACGCCGGGCGCGACGGTCTCCACGTCCTCGACGAGGTAGGAGAGCCCGACCGGGTCGGGCACGAGGTCGGCCTTGCTGAGGACGACCGTCGGCTGGGCGCCGGACTCCCAGGCGAGGGCGAGGAAGCGTTCGATCCGGCCGAGGTCGAGCTCGACGGCGAGCGACACCGTGATGACGGCGTGGTCGACGTTGGCGGCGAGGATCTGCCCCTCGGACCGCTTGGAGGAGGTGGAGCGGGCGAAGGCGGTACGGCGCGGCAGGCAGGCCCGTACGTACCGGGGATCACCGGCGTCCGCCGGGTCGACGGCGGCCCAGTCGCCGGTGCAGACGACCCGCAGCGGGTCGTGCGGGGTCACGAACGCCGTGTCGGCGCGGATGACGCCCTCGGCGGTGGCGACGTCGCACTGGCCCCGGTCGACACGGACGACCCGCCCGGGAACGAGTCCCCGAGCGGCGTACGGCGCGAAGGCGGCGGCCCAGCCGGAGTCCCAGCCGTGGGCGTCGAGCGAAGAGGAGGAGGAGACGGAGGAAAGCGGGAAAGACAAGGGGGACCCTTCAAAGGGGTGGCCCCGGCGGCGCGCTTCGAGCGCGCGCGGATCGAGTGGGTGTCAGCCGGAGACCACAGGGGTGGGAACGATGAACTCCTGAATGCGGGCAGAGCCCGTCACCGTGACAGTCATCAATGTCCTCACCTCCTGCTTCTTCTCAACGAACCGACACCGCCCCCTCGGGAGCGGATGAGCAGCACCTTAGCCCCGGCCGGAGCACGGCACCACCGAATTAACGTCACCGCTTCACGCGGCTGCGTACCGCCAGGAAGGCGAGGCCGAGCAGGGCCGGTTCGACGAGGCGGGCGGTCATCTCGACGTACGTCCCGATGAGGGTCAGGTCCTGGCCGGAGGCACGGAAGATCACCGAATTGGCGACCACCCTGAGGGACTTCTCGAACCTCGCGGCCGACAGGCGCTTCGCGTACGGCCCCTGGGGGGCGGCGGGGTCCGGTCTCCTGGTCGTCAGGGTGATCCGGTGGCCGTCGGTGGTCCCGGCGCTGACCGGGTCGGGGTCGGCCCGCGGCAGCCCCCACAGCATCATGGCGAGCACGGTCGCCGTCATCGCGAGGACCAGCCAGACCAGGGCGCGCACGGCGCGCAGGCCGTAGCCGGAGAGTGCACAGTACAGCCGCAGCAGCATGCGCTCGCCCCGGGGTGCCGCCGCGTCGTGGCGGCGCATCTCCATCTCGCCGTAGTAGAAGTCGGCCGCGCCCGGCTCGTTCCGGCCGTCCTCGAGCGCCTTGCGGAGCTGCCGGTAGACCGGGGCGAGTACGCCGGGCTCCTGTACCGCGACGCCCGGTGGCGCGGGCGTCCAGCCGTCGCCGTGCCGGGCCGCCCGCCAGTGGTGCTCTTCGGCGAGGGTCCGGCGGCGTATCCGGCGCGGCCCGGGCGGTGGTGCCGACAGGTGGCAGCGGCCTTCGAGCCGCAGCTGGTCCAGGTGCACCGCCTCCACGAAGAGACAGCCGGTCAGGTCGACGTCCGCCAGTACGAGGTGCGCGGCGTCCACGCCCTGGACCGAGGTGACCCGCACCCGGTCGTCGGTGAGCCCGGGCTCGTCGATCGCCTCGCCCTCCGGCGAGACGAACCGGCGGGGCCGGCCGACGACGGTCACCGGGAGCTCCAGCACGGCGTCGCTCAGGTCCACCCGGGCGTATCGCAACCGCAGCGCGGCCGTGGACGCCCACCGTGTCCGCCGGCAGTGGACGTCCCGCGCGGCGGCCTCCAGCGTGACGGGGGTCTCGAAGACGGCGTCGGAGAGGTCCACCGTTCCCGGGCAGACCAGCGGGCCGATCCGGGCCGTACGCCGGAACACCGCCCGCCGGAAGCCCACGCCGGCCTCCAGCCGGGCCCCGGAGAACGAGAGGTCGCCGCTGATCGCCGCCCCGTCGAAGGTGGCTTCCGAGGCGAAGTGGGCCTCGGCGAACGGCATGTCCCCGCCGATGTCCGCCCCGTCGAAGCGGGCGCTGCCGCGGTGGAAGTGCGCCCCGTCGAAGCAGGCGCGGCCGGCGATCCGGATCTTCGTGAAGTCGGCGCCCTCCTCGAAGACCACGCCGTCGAAGGAGGCCTCCCCTTCGACGACCGCGTCGCCGAAGGACGCGACGCCCCGCACGCGGGCTCCCGAGAAGGAGGCGTCCCCGCACGTCATGCGCCGGAACATCGCGGTGCCGCCGACCTCGCGGACGTGGAACCGCAACGCGCCCTGGATCCGGGCCTCGTAGAACCAGGCGTCCCCGTCCACGTCGCTGTCGTCGAGCCACATGTCTCCCGCGACCCGCGCCGCGCCCATGCGGAGATCGCCCCCGGTCCGTACGTCCTGGACGTACACACCCCCGCCGAAGACGGCCGAGGCGAAGGAGCAGAAGCCGCCGAAGTCGACGCCCGTCAGTTCGGCGTCTCCGGTGAACCGCGCCTGGTCGAACGACGCGTCCCCCACGCGCGCCCGCCCGGTCCCCGGATCCCTGAGCGGTGCGAGGAGCTCGTCGAGCAGGCCCTGGGTGAAGGGGGTGCCCCGGTGGTCGAGGTCGGTGCCGGGGGTCAGGGAGGCCAGATGGGCGGCCCTTTCGGCGCTGTCCAGATGCGCCAGGCAGGCGGTGTACGAGCCCACGCTCCGCCCCCGGCAGGTCTCTCCGGTGTCGAGGTGTCCGCAGTGCGGCCACGCGGGGGCGTCGGTTCCGTTCATCCCAGCTCGCTTCTCATGCCGCCACGACCGTCACGTCCCTGCGGTCACGCCCCTTCGGCCGGTCGACCAGCGCCTCGACCACCCATCTCCCGGGAGGGACGACCAGTTCCGCCCGGTAGCGGTCGGGCCCGTGCCGGCGGAAGGCGACCGGGTGCCTGTCGTTGCGGCCCGAACGCCACACGAACGTCCGCAGGTTGCGCCTCGGCAGGTCGTGTCCCAGCAGGTCGATCACGAACGGGCGGCCGGCGGCGGCCACGTCCCCGGGGAAGTGCAGGACGATGCCCTCCTCACCGGCGAGCATGCCGCCGGGCGGGCGTCCCGCGCGGATCGCGAGCATCGCGTCCCGGAGCGCGGGGCCGCTCGCCAGGTCCGCGTTCCGGACGCCGGTCCACAGCATGGGGTCCGTACCGGTCCAGTCCGCGACGGCCGACCGGCGGGGCACCGTCCCGTCGCCGGGGCCCGGCACGCCGTCGGTGACGCGTGACCCGTCGGAGGAGAGGACGAGCGTCTCGGGGCTCGGGAAGTCGGCGCTGCCCAGGCAGTGGACGGCGTAGGGCAGGGGGCCGGCGCCGCGGTGCCCGTCGCACGCCGAGCGGAACTCCTCCTGGAAGGCCACCGCCGCGCGGACGGCGTCGCCCGGCAGTCCCGGAACCGGGTACCGGCCGTCGGTGATGCGGCGCTCGCGGCTCTTTCCCCCGACCCGTACGGAGGGGTACACCGGCAGCATCTCGGCGACCGCCGGCAGGTCGAGCGCCCAGTCGCGCAGCGCCTCGTTCAGCCGGGCGGCCACGTCCGGGCCGGGGCCGGCGTCCCCGGGGACCGCGTGACCGGCCAGCAGCCGGGCGGCCTGGACCAGTCCGTGCTGCGGGGTCCCGAGGGTGACCAGGGTCCGGGCGGTCTCCCGGCCCTCCTCGCGTTCCAGGTAGTGCCGTCCGATCAGACCGCCCGTCGCGTGGCACACCAGGATGACGCGCGGGTCGTCGGCGCGGTCCGGGTAGTACGTGCCGACCTCCGCGGACCACCGTTCGAGCTCGCGCGCCACCCGCTCCTTCAGCTGCCGGGCCACCAGCCGGTGGGACAGCCTCCAGTCGTACCCGAACGGCACGAACTGCGCGTCGGGCGGGTCGGCGAGGGCGGCACGGAGACCGGGGTACCCCATGCTGGACAGCAGCCCGGGCACGGAGTCCGGGACCTGCAGCAGGGTGTCGGCGTCCAGCCGGAAGGGGCCTTCGGGCAGGGCGTCCCCCAGGCCCGGCGGGAGGGCCGCCTCCGTGAGCGCGGCGGCCCCCGAGCTCATCAGCCGCTCCCCGCATCGCGCCCAGACGTCCTGTCCGTCCCGGCACAGCCGGGTGCCGAGAAACCCCGGCACGAACACCACCAGATCGTGCTCCACTCACCCTCCCCCTGTCCCGTCACCGAAGAACGTGCGCGGCAGCCGGATCAGGTCGCAGCGGTCCTCCCCCTGCAGCGCCATCACGAGACCCTCCGGGTCCATCGCGGTGCGGACGGCGTGCACGTCGTACCCCCGCGTGGGAATCCCCGGCCCGTCGAGCCATCGCCGGGACCAGACGTCCCACGCGCGCGACACCGCATCCGGCATGCAGAGCAACAGCACGGGCCGTTCCACCGGGCCGGCGAACACGAGGGACGTCACGTCGGGGAAGTCCCCCGGCAGCCGCTCCGGAGGGTGGGGGCTCCCGTCGCCGGAGCAGTCCTTGACGTACACGCTGCCGTGGTCCGCCCAGGCCAGCAGGGGCATCGAGGCGTCGTCCTCGTCGTCGTACAGCTCCCCGAGGGCGAGACAGGAGGGGACGGCCGCGAGAAGGACGCGCTGCTCGACGCCGCGCTCGCCCTCGGTCCAGACCCGCAGCTGGTCGCTCAGATCGCCGGCCATCCAGTACGAGCCGTCCCGCAGGACCCTCGTGTCGATCCCGCAGAAGCCGCGGTCGGTCCGGATCTCGCGCACCGCCGTCCCGCCGGACGAGGCGTCGGCCGGGACCTCGTGGCGCACCAGCCGCCGGCCGGGCGCCCCCCCCCCCCCCCCCCCGGGGGCGGCCCGGGGGGCCCGCCCGCCCCGCCC
>NZ_JBHWFF010000004.1:22729-91723 GCF_042733785.1 Streptomyces sp. NPDC059695
CGGGGGCGTTCAGGCACTCCCCCCACCCCGCCCCCCCCGCCGGGGGGGCGGCGCGGCCCGCCCCGCCGCCCCCCCCCCCCCCCCCCCCCCCCCCCCCCCCCGGGGGGGCCCCGCGGCCGGGTCGCCGGCCAGGCTCAGCGCGCGGGCCGGCTGGCCCGCGTCCCCGCCGAGCGGGATGTCGCGGTGGGTGACCACCGACAGGTTGCCGTCGAGCCGCCACAGCCGTACGGTCCGGCCTGCCGCTGCGGCCACGGTCCAGCCGTCCGCGGCCCGCACCGCGGCCACCGCCGTCACCGTGGATCCGTCGTGGCCGAGCTCCACGGCCGGCAGGGCGGCCGGGGCCCCCTGCTTCGGCCGGGAGATCCGTATCCGGTCGTGCCAGGCCCGGCACAGCAGCGGCGGACCGTCCGGCGCGGCGGCCAGGGCGAGGACCGGGCGCTCGTTGCTCGGCCGGCGCTGCGTCCCGTAGCCGGCCTCCAGCGCGGGGACCACGTCCACCACCCGGATGTACGGGCCGTCGGCGACCGCGAGCAGTCCCTGTCCGTCCGGTTCGAACGCCATGGCACCCTCCCGGGGGGCGTTCAGAACGAGCGTGGCCTCGCGTCCGGACCGGCCGACGGACCAGATCCGGACGGCCACCTCCTCGTATCCGGCGAGCAGCGTCTCGTCGCCGTACCGTCCGAAGGCCAGGCCGCGCGCGTTCGACGGGTACGTCCCCGCCTTCTCCACGACCGGCGGGCCGGACACGGCCTCGCACCGCCAGACGTACACCGCCGTCCCGTCGGCCACGGCGAGGAAGCCCTCCGTGGGCGAGACCGCGAACGCCGCCGCGTCCAGCGCCGGTGCCGCCAGGGTCACACCGGGATCGGTCCGGGACGCGCGCAGTCCGCCGTCACCGTTGCGGGCGCGGTCCACCTCGAACAGCTCCACCCTCGCGTCCCCCGCCGCCAGGACGAACATCCGCGGACCCAGCGTGAGGGCCGCGAGCTGCCGGACGTCCGCCGGACGGACCTCCTTCAGCCGCACGTCCAGGTGCGTGCCGCTCTCCCAGAACCACACCCACACCCGGTCGCCGTCCGCCGCCAGGGCCGCACGCCCGCCGTCCAGCTCGGCCACCGACAGGGCGCGCACCGTGCCGCCCCACGCGTACTCCTGATCGGGCGTCCGGGAGCTCCCGCGCCAGAAGTACACGGCCTGATCGTCGTGGGCGACGGTGGCCCAGCCGGCTCCCGCTCCCACTTCTCGTACGGCGCTCAGCGGGCGTCCGCGCTCCCCGCCGGTCCGGGGCAGCCGGCGGGTCAGCAGCCGGGCGCCCGAGCGCGGGTGCAGGACGTGGATCTCCCCCAGTCCGCCGGCGGTCAGGGTGTCCGTGCGGGTCAGCCCCACCGTCCCGGTCCCGGCGCGCCAGCTCAGCGCCCGCGCACCGCCCGAAGGGGCCGCGCGCCGCCACTCCGGGGGGTCCGGCGGGACGTCGGTCCAGTACTCCTGCCAGGGCAGGAAGCCTTCGGTGCGCCGGAGCGTCCGGTACGTCCCGTCGCGGTGGCTGACGAAGGCGGTGGCGCTGAGCAGGGCCTTGCGCTCCAGGAGGACGGACGGCGGCAGCGGGCCGGAGACGCGGGGGAAGGCGTTCGCGACCCTGCCGTACAAGGCGGCGCCGTCGCAGTCCCGGGCCAGGCCCGCCGCGAGCGGCAGCATGACATCGGGGTTCGTGCGCAGGAGGAATCCCACGTCCTCGAAGAGCTCCCGCAGGGCGTCCGGCCCCACCTGGGCGGCGTGGGCGCCCAGGTATTCGAGCGTGTACTCGTCGGCACCCGCCCAGTCGCCGCCGGCCCGGGCGCGCAGCACGTCCAGCACCTTGCGGTGCGCCTCCCGCGCGGGCAGTCCGGCGCCGGAGAGGAAGAACGCGCCGTAACTCGGATGGGCCAGCTGATAGCGGATCCGCCCGGCCGTGCGCCGCGCGCCGTCCTTCTGGGTGGCGACGATGCCGCCGTCGGCACTGCGGCACACCTGGCGCAGATCCTCCGGCGTGAGCTCCGGTGAGCCGGTGTCGCGCAGCCCGTTGGCGAGCGTCAGCCAGGCCGCGTCCGGAGTCAACCCCGGGCCCTGGATCACCGCGAGGGCCCGCAGCACCTCGTGGGCGCGCCGTGCGCCGGGCTGCTCGCTCAGGTGGCGCGTCTCCTCCGCCAGGCGGGTGCGCAGGTCCATGCCGCCGTCACGGGCCGACGCCAGCAGTTCGGCGTCGGCGGCGACCGTGGTCCGCCGGGCGAGTCCGGTCGCGACCAGGCGCGCCAGCAGGAACGAGCCGCCGCTCTGCGCCGCGACGAGCTCCGCCGTCCACTCGCGGTCCTCCCGCCGCGCCTCACCCCGGTACGGGGAACGCCCGGTGTCCAGGACGGACAGCATCATGCCGGTGATGCTCGCGCGTGCCTCGTCGTCGTCCCCGAGGACCACGGGTTCGACACTGAGCTCCAGGGTGTCCAGGAGCGACTCCTCCTCCGCGGGCGCGGTGTTGCGCCTGCGGGGCTGGGTCCTGGTACCGACGATCACCCGCACACCGGGCGTGTTCGCCAGGGGTCCCAGGACGTGCCGGGCGATCGCGTACGCCTGGTCCGGGAGTGCCTCGTCGAGCGCGTCGAACACCAGGTTCACCGAACCCGCCCGGGTGACCAGCTCCCTGAACGCGTCGGTGAACCTCTCCGACGTCACCGGCTCGTGCGGCAGCGGCGGCGCCCCGTCGATGTCCGCCAGCACCTCCCGGAGATGCGCGGCCAGCGAGTGGGCGGACTGCCCCCGGCAGCTCAGCGCCGCGTGCACGGTCCCCGCCCGGGGCAGCGTCGCGGGGTCGAGGTCCTGGCCGAGGGTCTCCCGCCAGCTCGGCAGGGAGGTGAGCGCCAGCCGGCCGAGCAGCGCCGTCTTCCCCGTGCCCGCCAGGCCCGTCACCGCGAGCAGACCCTTCGGGTGGGTGTCCATCCAGCGCACGATGCGGCTCAGCGCGTCCCGTCGGCCTGCGAAGTGCCGGCTCAGATGACTGTCGTCCTCGAGACCGAACTGCTCCGCCTCGATCCAGGGCTTCCGGCGCGAGAGCACGGCCGGCGTGTACACGGGCGGGTCGGACTGGCGGAAGTGGGGGTTGTCGAGGAAGTCGTTGGGGAGTGCCCGGACCTCGCGGCAGTCCGGTCGCTGCGCGGGTTCGTCGAGGCCGTCGTCCGCGGCCCGCGCGTCCACGGCGCGGCAGAGATAGGGCAGCGGCAGATACAGCGCGGACGGCTCGAACGGGCGGGCCTGGTCGTCCGCCACGAAGTCCGGCTTCGCCAGGGCCTCTTCCAGCCATGTCACCCAGCGTCCCGCCGGCACCTGCGCGTCCGCCCCCGACGTGCCGATGACGGCGAACCCCTTCCGCCGGCTCTCCCGTGCCCGGGTCACCGAGGGGTGCCGCTCCAGGTCGACGGCGTGCCGTACGGCCTCGCCCAGGGAGTTGTAGCTCTGCGAGGAGCAGGCGTCGATGATCAGCAGGGTGTCCGACTCGTACTCCGGCCGCAGCAGCGTTCCGACCAGCTCGACGAGGGAGACGGCCCGGGCGGGGTCGAACGTTCCCGACTGCCAGGAGTCGGCGCAGGCGAGGAAGTAGCCCTCGTCGCCGCGCTGGACGCCGTGCCCCGTCCAGTAGAGGGTCTTCCTTCGGGCCCCGTCGGCCAGGAACTCCTGCAGTCCGGACCACAGTTGCTGCCGGGTCGCTCCACCCCTGTCGACCTGGAGGGTCTCCCCGAACCCCAGCCCCTCCCGCATCGTCTCCGTGAAGCGGTCGCGGATCTCGGCCAGTTGCGGGCGGCGCAGCCTCCGCCGCTCCTCCGGGTCCGGATGGAGGTACTCCGGTACGGCGACGGTGCCCACCAGGGAGGAGGATCGCCGCTCGGCCTTCAGTAAGGACAGCCGCCCGTCCGAGCTGTTTCGTACCATGAGACCGGCAGCACCCCCCCGAGTGTCCATCACGGCTTGTTCAACAGTGGAGTTGGCGATGCGCGACAGGTTCACGGTAGTCGGCCGGGCGACGGGCTGTCATCTCTTCGAGGGTGACGGGACCCGGCCCATCGACGAGGAGAACGTCCACGTCAAGCACACGTCGAAGCGGGTGCAGTTCCCCGAGGAGATCGCCGCCTGGCGGCGGTCCATCGAGGCGGAGGAGGAGCGCAAGGAGGCCGGCGGTCTGCCGCACCGGTGGAACAACGCGCGTTTCGCGGTCGAACGGGTCGTGGTCACCCGTACGCATCTGTCCGAGGAGCCCGTGGTGTCGCTCGCCCTGCGGGACGCCGACTACTTCGACTTCCTCACCACCTCGCTGAACCTGGACAGCCGGCCGCAGCGCAACGGCCTCACGCTGCGCCAGCAGTACCTGGACGGCAGGGACCCGGTCGACGCGCCCTCCTGGATGAGCTGCAGCTTCGGCGTCAACGTGGCCCTGGAGACCGGCAGGGACGGCAAGATGCTGTTCTCCCGGCGCAGCGCCCAGGTCGCCGGGCCGAACAGCGCGCGGTGGAACTCCTCCGCCAACGAGGGCCTGGCCAGGCAGCACGACCTGCCCCCGGACGGCAGCCCGATCAGTCTGCACGCGGTGGCGCGCCGCGCCCTCTTCGAGGAGCTCGCCGTGCACGACGGGGACGAGGTCCGGGTGGAGCTGCTCGGGTTCGGGCTCGACCTCGTCAACCACCAGTGGGCGGCGTTCTTCCGCGCGGTGGCACCCGAGCTCGACGAGCCGGAGCTGCGTCTGCGCTGGACGCGCGGCGTCACCGACAAATGGGAGCACGACCGGTTCGCGTTCGTGGACGCGGATCCGGAGGCGGTGCTCGGCTTCCTCGCGGACGAGCCGGAGGAGCGGTGGACGCCCTGCGCGCCGGCCCTCTTCTACCTCGCCCTGGTACGCGGGGCAGTGGAGCGCGCCGGCGGTGACCCGGCCGGCCGGGTCACGGTGGAGCGCGCCGAGCGGAAGGTCATGTCGGACCGCGGTCTGTGAGCGGGGAGAACGCGACGGATCGGTACGGGAAGGGTCGGCACAGGGCGGGTCGGTACAGAACGGGTCGGTACTGGACGGGTCGGGACGCGGCCCTGTTCAGGCCACGGCGAGCAGGGTCACGAGCACCGTCGTGAGCACCCCGGTGACCAGCAGGGCGGGGGTGCCGGGGGCGGGGGCCCGGAGACGCGGGGCGGAGGCCGGGTCCCCGGCGGCGGCGCGGGCGCGGGCCAGTGCGGCGGCCGGCGGGTCCTGGGGCAGGTCGACCAGCCAGGGGCGGCGGGGGTCGTGGCGCACGAGGGCCGCGCGGTGGACACGGACGTCCTGGAGGTCGAGGGGGTGCTCGACCTCGATCCGGTACGGGGCGCCCCGCTCGGGCCGGACGGTCAGGTCGAAGACGAAGGCGGTCCCCCGGGTCCCGAGGGCGTTCAGGAGGGCCGGCGCGTGGGCGGCCCGCCTGGCGGGGACGGGGCCCCCGGCCACCCCGGGGCGGTGGCCCAGCCGTGCCCGGCCGAGGGCGACGAGCAGGGCCACGGTCCCGTTGAGGCCCAGCATCATGATCCAGCGCGGCCCGTCGAGGGCGCCGAGGACGAACCCGGTGGCGGCGAGGGTTCCCGGGACGGCGGCGAGCAGGGTGGCCGGTGCGACGAGCAGGCGCAGCAGAGCGGGGAGCGCGGGGCGGCCCCGCGGGTGCGGGCTCTCCCGGTCCTCGTCCCGGTCCTCTTCCCGGTTCTCGTCCCGGTTCTCGTCCCGGTCCTCTGCGGGCCCGCGGCCGACCGCCCGGACCGCGCCCGTCAGGACGAGAGCGACGCCGAGCGCGGCGAGGCCGTACGCGGCGAGGAGCGCGTGGTCGTCCTCCCGGCGGACGAGGAGCCCGAAGGCGGCGAGGAGCGCGGCGAGACCCGCGCCGCCGACGCCCAGGCGGGGGGCGGCGAACACGGTGGCGAGGACCGCCGAGACCACCGCGAAGGGGATCGCCGGGCCCGCGAGGTCGTTCGTGCCGCAGCCCTCGGAGTCGCAGTCCCAGCGCACGCCGGAGTTCTCGGTGGCGTACACGTGGAAGAGGTACCAGGTCTGCCAGAACAGCAGGACGGCCGCCGCGGCCCAGGGCCAGGACGTCCGTCCGTACGCGCGCGTGGTCATGGGCCCGACCGTAGCCGCCGGGGCGGGCGGTACGGGAGGGGACCGGGCGCCGCGTCCGATTCGTACAAGACCGGCCGTGGCCCCCGTGCCTACCGTGCGGTCATGGACACAGCACCGCGCATCACTCCCCGTTTCGACCTCGTCGGCCTCGTCGTCTCCGACATGGCCGCCTCGCTCGCCTTCTACCGGCGCCTCGGTCTGGACGTCCCGGCCGGGGCCGAGTCCGCCCCGCACGTGGAGGCGGCCCTGCCCGGCGGGCTGCGGATCGCCTGGGACACGGAGGACGTCGTCCGCTCCTTCGACCCCGGGTGGACGCGCCCGTCGGGCGGGAACCGGGTCGAGCTCGCCTTCCGCTGCGGTACGCCGGAGGAGGTGGACGCCGTGTACGAGGAGCTGGTCGCCGCCGGGCACCGGGGGCATCTGAAGCCCTGGGACGCCGTGTGGGGGCAGCGCTACGCGGTGGTCCTCGACCCGGACGGCAGCGGGGTGTCGCTGTTCGCCGACACTCCCGCCGAGAGCGCGTAGGCGCCGAGGGTCGTGCCGGCCAGGGCCCGGGTCTCGCGGGCGAGGTGGGCCTGGTCGGCGCAGCCCGAGCGCAGGGCGGCCTCCGCGTACGGCACCCCGGCCCGGACCAGGGCGAGCGCGCGCTGGAGGCGCAGCACGCGGGCGAGGGTCTTGGGGCCGTAGCCGAAGGCGTCCAGCGAGCGCCGGTGCAGCCGGCGGACGCCGAGCCCGACCTCCTCGGCCGTGTCGGCGACCGTCCGCCCGGCCGCGAGACGGGCCACGACCGCCCGCAGCTGCGGGTCGGGCGCGCGCACGTCGCCGGCCCTGCGCAGGACGAGCTCCTCCAGGGCCGCGGCCGGGTCGGGCGCGTCCGTGATCCGCTCGCCGAGCCGCCGCGCCTGCGCCCCGTCCCACAGCGCGCCGAGGGGGACGCGCCGGTCGCGGAGCTCGTGGGCGGGGACGCCGAAGAAGCGGGGGGCGTCCCCGGGGGCGAAGCGGACGCCCGCGTACCGTGCGGCGAACTCTGCGGGCACGTACGCGCGCGTGTCGGGTCCGGCGACGAGGAGGTGGCCGTCGGCCCAGATCAGGTCCATGCAGCCGTCGGGCAGCACGGACCGCCGCTCCGCGGGTCCGGCGACCGCGGTCCGGGTCCACAGCACGGCTCCGTCGAGCAGGGCGGGGCGCTCCGCGTACATCCTTCGAGCCTACGCGGGGACAGCGAGGCCCTACGCGGGGAGAGGAGGCCCTTGTCCGAGGAGAGGAAGGCCCTGCGCGAGGAGAGGGAGGCCCTGTCCTCGGAGAGGGGCCCCAGCCGTACGCGGGGAGCGTGAGCTCAGTCCTTCTCCCAGCCGGAGTGGAGCCGGGACTTCACGTCGTCGGGCGGGAGGAACCTCGACCAGCGCTCGGGGAACTCGGACGGCATGTCCGGGTCGTCCTCGTCGACGTCCTCCGCCTCGGCGCGCACCCGGGCGACGAGCTCGGCGGCCTGGACGGCACGGGCCCGCTCGTTGGCCTCGCGGGCGGCGGCGGTGGCGACGGACGGCCAGACGCGGTCGATCGCGGCGTTGACCGCGGCCCCGACGAGGACCGCGAAGGCGGAGATGCCGATCCAGAGGAGGACCGCGATGGGGGCGGCGAGGGAGCCGTAGATGGTGGGTCCCTCGACCTGGCTGGTCAGGTAGATCCGCAGCAGGAAGCTGCCGAGGACCCACATCCCGAGCGCGACGAGGGCGCCGGGGATGTCCTCGATCCACGGCGATCTGACGGGCACGGACACGTGGTAGAGCGTGGTGAGGAAGGCGATGGAGAGCAGGATGACGGCCGGCCAGTAGAGGACGGCGACCACCTCGGTGCCCCAGGGGACGAGTTCGACGACGCGGTCGGGGCCGACGACCGCGAGCGGCAGGACGACGGCGCCGAGGAGCAGCGCCACGACGTAGAGCAGCAGGGCGAGGAGCCGGGTCTTGACGATGCCGCGGTGCCCGTCGAGTCCGTACATGACGGTGATGGTGTCGATGAAGACGTTCACCGCGCGCGACCCCGACCAGAGGGCGATGGCGAAGCCGAGCGAGATCAGGTCGGGACGCTTCCCCTGGGTGATGTCGTCGAGGAGGGGTTCGGCGATCTCGTGGACGCCCCGGTCGGAGAGGACCGTGCCGGCCGCGTGGAGGATGTTCTCCTGGATGCTGGCGACGGTGTCGGTGTTGGTCCAGTCGTCGGCGTAGCCGAGGACGGCGATCAGGCCGAGCAGCAGGGGCGGCAGGGACAGCAGGGTGAAGAACGCGGCCTCGGCGGCGAGCCCGAGGATCCGGTACTCGATGCACGAGTTGACGGTGTCCTTGAGGAGCAGCCAGACCATCTTCCGCTTCGAGACGTTGCGGTAGAGGACGCGCGCGCGGTGGAGCCTGCTCCAGGGCCGACGCTCGGGCCGATCGGGTGTTTCTCTTGCTGCCTGCACCTGCTTACCGTATCGGCATGGCAGCGAGCACCCACACCGTGACCAACCAGGCTCCGCCCCTGGTGGGGTACGACGTCTTCACGAGCGACCCGGCGCTGGCGGAGGCGGTCGAACGGCACCTCGCTCCTGACCTCCTCGCGGAGGCGCGCGAGGAGCTCGCGCTGCTCGGGCGGGCGTCCGGTTCGGCGCAGGTCCGGGAGTGGGGTGAGCAGGCGAACGCGCATCCGCCCCGGCTGCGGACCCATGACCGGTACGGGCACCGGATCGACGAGGTCGAGTTCCATCCGGCCTGGCACCGGCTCCTCGGGCGGTCCGTGTCCGCCGGGCTCACGGACGCGTGGGGCCGTCCGGGGGGTCATGTGCGGCGCGCCGCCGGGTTCCTGGTGGCCTCGCAGGCGGAGGCGGGGCACGGCTGTCCGGTGTCGATGACGCACGCCGCCGTGCCCGCGCTGCGCGCCGAGCCGGAGCTCGCGGAGGTCTGGGAGCCGGCGGCCCTCTCCCACGTGTACGAGCGGGAGCTCCGGCCGGTCGCGGAGAAGCCCGGGGCGCTGCTGGGCATGGCGATGACGGAGAAGCAGGGCGGCAGCGACGTCCGGTCGAACACGACGGAGGCCCGCCCCCTCGCGGCCGACGGCGAGTTCGTCCTGACGGGTCACAAGTGGTTCTGTTCGGCGCCGATGTCGGACGCCTTCCTGGTCCTCGCGCAGGCCCCGGCGGGTCTGACGTGCTTCCTGGTGCCGCGGGTGCTCGCGGACGGCTCGCGCAACGCCTTCGCGATCCAGCGGCTCAAGGACAAGCTGGGCAACCGGTCGAACGCCTCCGCGGAGGTGGAGTTCGACGGCACGACCTGGGCGCGCCGCGTCGGCGAGGAGGGGCGCGGGCTCCGGACGATCATGGGCATGGTGGCGGCGACCCGGCTCGACTGCGTGCTCGGTTCGGCGGCGCTGATGCGGCAGGCGGTGGCACAGGCCGTGCACCACGCCTCGTACCGCTCGGCCTTCGGCGGTCCGCTCGTCGACAAGCCCCTGATGCGGAACGTGCTGGCCGATCTCGCCGTGGAGTCGGAGGCGTCGACGGTCCTCGCGATGCGGCTGGCGGCGGCGTACGACGCCGGCACCCCGGAGGAGTCGGCCCTGCTCCGCATCGCCGTTCCGGCGGCGAAGTACTGGGTGACGAAGCGGTGTGTGCCGGTGGTGGCCGAGGCGCTCGAATGCCTGGGCGGCAACGGGTACGTGGAGGAGTCGGGGATGCCCCGGCTGCTGCGGGAGTCGCCGCTCAACTCGGTCTGGGAGGGCTCGGGGAACGTGCAGGCGCTGGACGTGGTGCGGGTGCTGCGGACCGAGCCCGCCGCGCTCGACGCGCTGCTCCGGGAGGTGGGCGCGGCCCGGGGCGCCGATCACCGGCTCGACCGGGCGATCCGGGCCCTGCTCGTCGAACTCGCGGACCTGGAGGGGGTCGAGGCGCGGGCCCGGCGGCTGGCGGAGCGGATCGCTCTGGTGCTCCAGGGCTCGCTGCTGGTGCGGTGGGCTCCGCCGGAGGTGGCCGACGCGTTCTGCGCGGCGCGGCTCGGCGGGGACGGCGGCGCGGCGTTCGGGACCCTGCCGCACACGCTGGACCTGCGGGCGCTGGTGGAGCGGGCGCGCGTCGGGGTCTGAGCCGGCGGCCGGTCCGGCGCGGGGGCGGTGTGCACCGCGGTGAGGCTGAGCCGCGCGTACCAGGGGTGGGCCTGAGGGGTGTTCGTGTCGGTCAGGCCGGTACGCGCGGAAAAGCGGGGGTGGTGCTGCGCCGACACGGCACCACCCGCCGCTCGCACCACCCTCGTGCAGGGGGCGGCCGTTCGCCAGAGTTGCAAAGGGTTGCAGGATTACCCGAACCGGGCCTCGCCGGGCGGTCCCGGACGGCACGATGGGCACCGACACTCCGGACATCTGCCCTGTGCAGAACCGATTCAGCACCCCGGGTGGCTGGGAGAGACCGATGAAGAACACGCAGCTCGACATGAAGCGGCTGGCCGCCATGGACGCCGCTCAGGCCACCCGGCTGCTGCACCGGGTGCGCGAGGAGACCCTGGCGGGCCGCCGGCCCCCGATCGCGCCCCGCCCGGTGATCGACGCGTCCTGGCAGCGGATGGCCCGGCTCGGCCTCGACCCGGACCAGGGCACGAGCACCGTGCTGCTCCGGCGCGACGAGCTGGAGCAGCGGCGCCGGACCACGCTGCTCGCCGAGGTGATGCAGACGCTGAGCGGCGGGCTCGCCGGCATCGCCGACGCCTCGCTCCAGATCATGGTGGTCACCGACGAGTACGGCCGGGTGCTGTGGCGTCAGGGAAACCTCGCCGTGCTGCGACAGGCGAGCTCCATCTGCCTGGAGGAGGGCGCGGCCTGGACCGAGCACGCCACCGGGACCAACGCGGTCGGCACGGCGCTCGCCATGGGCCGGGCCGTGCAGGTGCACTCCGCCGAGCACTACGTGCAGGCCCTGCACAACTGGACCTGCGCCGCCGCTCCCGTGCACGATCCGCGCGACCAGCGGCTCCTGGGCATCCTCGACGTGAGCGGTCCCGCGTCCAGCTTCCATCCGGCGATGCTGGCGCTGGTCGGCTCGGTGGCGCAGCTCGCCGAGGCCGAGATGCGGGAGCGGCACCGCCGATCCGTCGAGCGGCTGCGGGCGGTGGCCGCGCCCATCCTGTGCCGGGTGGGCGGCCGGGCCGTCGCGGTGGACGCGCACGGCTGGACGGCGGCCGTGACCGGACTCGCGCCGGTGGACCGGATCGTGCTGCCCAAGTCCTTCCGGGCCGGGCGGGTCTGGCTGCCCTCGCTGGGCGTGTGCGCGGTGGAGCCCCTGCCGGGCGGCTGGCTGCTGCGGGTCGAGGAGGAGGCACGGCCCGAGGAGCCGGGCGCGCAGGAGCCGAGCCGGGTGGTCCTGGACCTGAGCCGGCCGCGCCGCTGGACGGTCGCCGTCTCGGGGGTGGCGGGCAGCTGGCAGCAGGAGCTCAGCCCGCGGCACGCGGAGCTCCTCTACGTCCTGGCGCTGCACCCCGACGGACGGACGGCCGCGGAGCTGGCGGACGACGTGTTCGGGGACCGTACGAGGACGGTGACCGTACGGGCGGAGATGTCCCGGGTGCGGCGGAACCTGGCGGGGGTCCTGGCCCACCGCCCGTACCGCTTCCGCGAGGAGGTGGCGGTGGAGGTCCTGCGCCCGGACCGCCCGGAGGACCTGCTGCCGCACTCCACCGCCCCCGCGGTCCGCGCCGGGCACCCCGCCTGAGCGGCGGGGCGCGCCCGGACGACCTCTAGGAGGCGAGCTTCCGGAAGAGGAGGCGGATCTCGTCGTCGTCCGCGACCAGCGGCAGGGTGTCGAAGTACAGCTCCCACTCCCCGCCGGGTCCGA
This sequence comes from Streptomyces sp. NPDC059695, assembly GCF_042733785.1. NCBI lineage: Bacteria > Bacillati > Actinomycetota > Actinomycetes > Kitasatosporales > Streptomycetaceae > Streptomyces > Streptomyces sp. NPDC059695. The sequence goes on from NZ_JBHWFF010000004.1 coordinate 34,732, forward strand.
AGCGCTCCACGATCCCGAAGGGGATGCCGGTGCGGGTCCGGTCGCCGTCGCGCACGGAGGCGGTCCCGTGCCACTCCACGTAGGCGGTGGTCTCCCCGACGGCGACCTGGCCCGCCCTGAGGTCGAGGTCGGCGGTGGCGAAGAGCCGCTCCAGGTAGGCGCGCTTCCCGGCCTCGGACACGAGCGGCGCGGCGAGTCCGGGCCCGCCGAGCCGCGCGCCCCCGACGCGGGCGAGGAGGGCGTCGGCGTCACCGGCGTTCCAGGCGGCGAGGCGCTCCCGCGTCTCCCCGGCCCGGGCCCGGAAGGCATCCCGGGCCCGCAAGGCGTCCCGGCCCCGGGGCGCGGCGCCCTCGGCCCGGCCGGCGTCGCGGGGCGATCCCGCGTCCGTGACGCCCGCGAAGAGCGGGGCGGGCGCCTCCCCGGGCAGGGTGTCGCGGAAGAGGACGGCCCGGTCGTAGTAGCGGCGGGCCTGGAGGGTGCGCCCCTCGTCGCCGAGGACGTTCCGCGCGATCTGGGGATAGGCGACGGTACGGCCCTTGAGGGTGACCTCGTTCCACTGCCCGAACATCACGGTGCTGCCGTCGGCGACCACGTCCGTGCCCCGGTAGGTCAGGCTGGGCACGAGGCCCAGGGAGCCGGTGATGGAGGTGCCGATCGGGGTGTGGCCGCGCTGCGCGGCGCTCCCGGCCTCCCAGAGGGTGGCCTCGGGGTCGAAGATGTCGAGGTAGGCGCGGACCCGCGGGTGGGTGAGGTCACCGGGCGCGGGCGGCGTGCCGGTGGCCATCTCGCCGAAGGTGATCTGCCTCTCCAGGAAGGCGCAGGCGTTGGGGGTGACGCGGCCTTCGAGCCGCTCGACCTTCTCCCGTGCCGCGGGGCAGTCGCCCCGTGCCGCCGTGGCCGCCCCGCCCGGCAGCGCCTCGGCGGTCGTCACCGTGACCGCCGCCGCTCCCGCGACGATCGCCGTCGCCATCGCGATGCCCGCACGACCGCGCCGCCCCTTACCCATGCCGTACCCCTTGTGTCGTCGCTCGCCGGGTGCGGCCCTGTGCCGTCCCGGTGCGCTCACCCTGCCGGGAGGGCGGTGCGGGGGTCGATTACCTCCGAGGTCATGTGCCCCGGAGGCCGGCCGGCGGGGAGCGGGGCGGGCGGTGCGTGTCCGTATGACGGACAGCGTGTCCGCCGGTACCGAACGGGGTGGGAATCCGGCGCTCCACATGATGCGATGACCCCATGAGCATCACTCTCACCACCTGGTCCCTCGAACAGACCTCGCCGTCCGATCTCCGCCCCTCGCCCGCCCCGGAGGGCGACGACATCACGATCGCGCGGGCCGCGGTCCCCTCGCCGGAGTACAGCCGCTTCCTCTATACGGCGGTCGGCGGCGACATCCGGTGGAACGACCGCCTGCCGCTGACGTACAAGCAGTGGGAGGAGATCGTCGAGAAGCCGGGCGCCGAGATCTGGGTGGCGTACGACCGGGGGACGCCGGCCGGGTACGTGGAGCTCGACCCCCAGCCCGACGGCGTCGTCGAGATCGTCTACTTCGGCCTGATCCCCGCCTTCCGCGGGCGCCGGATCGGCGGCCACCTGCTCTCCTTCGGCACCGCGCGCGCCTGGGACCTGGCCGAGCGCTGGCCCGACCGGGAGGCCACGAAGCGGGTCTGGCTGCACACCTGCTCGCTCGACGGCCCGCACGCGATGGCGAACTACGAGCGGCGCGGCTTCCGCCTCTTCGACACCAAGGTGGAGGAGGTCGAGGAGTCGGAGACCCCCGGCCCGTGGCCCGGCGCCCACGCCTGAGCCACGCACCGCACCACACGCTGCACCACGCCCGGGCCGTGCACCGCGCCCGCCGAAGGGGCCCCGACCGGGGCCCCTTTCGCGTGACCTGGAACACACCGTCTCATTTAGCGAGACATCTATGTCCGCATCCTGGACGATGCTGGACTGGGTCCAAAGTCCCGTGACACGCTTCCGTCATGTCTGGAACTGGAATTGCCTTGGTGAGTCGGCGGCACGTCGACCTCGGCCGCATGTCCAGCGCCATCTGTCCGGCGCGCTGAGAGAACCAGCACCGCCGCGATCTCCTCACAGCCCGACTCTGCCCCATCCTGCTGCGCACTGACGCGCCACCCTCTGACCTGAGCGTGAGTGTGCAGGTCAGAGCCGCCCTCTCGCAGTCCCGAAGGACAAGACGCCATGGCCGCCACCCCGGAAAACCCCACTCCCGCCGCCGCCCGCCGCAAGGCCGGGCGCCACCGTGGCGAGGGTCAGTGGGCCGTGGGGCACTTCACCCCCCTGAACGGCAATGAGCAGTTCAAGAAGGACGACGACGGTCTCAATGTACGGACACGTATTGAGACGGTCTACTCGAAGCGCGGCTTCGACTCCATCGACCCCAACGACCTGCGCGGACGCATGCGCTGGTGGGGCCTCTACACCCAGCGCAAGCAGGGTCTGGACGGCACCAAGACGGGCGTGCTGGAGCCGGAGGAGCTGGACGACGAGTACTTCATGCTCCGCGTCCGCATCGACGGCGGCCGGCTGACCACCGAGCAGCTCCGGGTGATCGGCGAGATCTCCGAGGAGTTCGCCCGTGGCACCGCGGACATCACGGACCGGCAGAACGTCCAGTACCACTGGATCCGCATCGAGGACGTCCCCGAGATCTGGAACCGCCTGGAGGCGGTCGGCCTGTCCACCACCGAGGCCTGCGGCGACACCCCGCGCGTCATCCTCGGCTCCCCCGTGGCCGGCATCGCCGCCGACGAGATCATCGACGGCACCCCCGCCATCGACGAGATCTACCGGCGGATCGTCGGCAACAAGGACTTCTCCAACCTGCCCCGCAAGTTCAAGTCCGCGATCTCCGGCTCGCCGCTGCTCGACGTGGCCCACGAGATCAACGACATCGCCTTCGTCGGCGTGGAGCACCCGGAGCACGGTCCCGGTTTCGACGTCTGGGTCGGCGGCGGTCTGTCCACCAACCCGAAGCTCGGCGTCCGACTCGGCACCTGGGTCTCCCTCGACGAGGTCCCCGACGTGTACGAGGGCGTCATCTCGATCTTCCGCGACTACGGCTACCGCCGGCTGCGCAACCGCGCCCGCCTGAAGTTCCTCGTCGCCGACTGGGGCCCGGAGAAGTTCCGCCAGGTCCTGGAGGACGAGTACCTGAAGCGGAAGCTGACGGACGGCCCCGCCCCCGAGCAGCCCGCGGGCCGCTGGCGCGACCACGTCGGCGTGCACCGGCAGAAGGACGGCCGCTTCTACGTGGGCTTCGCGCCCCGCGTCGGCCGGGTCGACGGCGCCACCCTGACGAAGATCGCCGAGGTCGCCGAGGCGCACGGCTCCGGACGGGTCCGCACCACCGCCGAGCAGAAGATGCTCGTCCTCGACGTCGAGGAGGCGCAGGTCGAGTCGATCGTCTCCGCCCTGGAGGCGCTGGACCTGCGGGTCACCCCCTCGCCGTTCCGTCGCGGCACGATGGCCTGCACCGGCATCGAGTTCTGCAAGCTGGCGATCGTCGAGACGAAGGGGCGCGGCTCCTCGCTCATCGACGAGCTGGAGCGCCGCATCCCGGAGTTCGACGAGCCGCTGACGATCAACATCAACGGCTGCCCGAACGCCTGCGCCCGCATCCAGGTGGCGGACATCGGCCTCAAGGGCCAGCTCGTCCTGGACGACGAGGGCAACCGCGTCGAGGGCTACCAGGTGCACCTGGGCGGCGCGCTGGGCCTGGGGGCCGGCTTCGGCCGCAAGGTCCGCGGCCTCAAGGTCACCGCGGCCGAGCTCCCGGACTACGTGGAGCGGGTCCTCACGCGCTACCAGGCGGAGCGCGAGACCGGCGAGCGCTTCGCGACCTGGGCGGCGCGTGCCTCCGAGGAGGCGCTGTCATGAGCGAGCGAGCCGCACCGTTCCACTGCCCCTACTGCGGCGACGAGGACCTGCGTCCGAACGAGCAGGGTCACGGCGCCTGGGAATGCGCCGCGTGCAGCCGAGCCTTCCAGCTGAAGTTCCTGGGGCTCCTGGCCCCGGCGACTTCGGAGAAATCCCCTGGGAGGGAAGCGATATGACGATCACTCAGGACGCGACCGCGGCCGACCTGAAGGCACTCGCCGAGCAGGCCGGCCGTGATCTGGAGGACGCCTCCGCGCTGGACATCCTCCGCTGGGCCGTGGACACCTTCGGCGACCGCTTCTGCGTCACCTCCTCCATGGAGGACGCGGTCGTCGCCCACCTCGCCTCCCGGGTCCGCCCCGGGGTGGACGTCGTCTTCCTCGACACGGGCTACCACTTCGAGGAGACCATCGGCACCCGCGACGCCGTGGACGCCGTCATGGACGTCAACGTCATCACGCTGACCCCGCGTCGGACCGTGGCCGAGCAGGACGCCGAGCACGGTCCGAGGCTCCACGACCGCGACCCCGACCTGTGCTGCGCGCTGCGCAAGGTCAAGCCGCTGGAGGAGGGGCTCACCGCGTACGGCGCGTGGGCCACCGGCCTGCGCCGCGACGAGTCCCCGACCCGGGCGAACACCCCGGTCGTCGGCTGGGACGAGAAGCGGCGGAAGGTGAAGGTCTCCCCCATCGCCCGCTGGACGCAGGACGACGTCGACGCGTACGTCACGGAGCACGGTGTCCTGACCAACCCGCTGCTCATGGACGGGTACGCCTCCGTCGGCTGCGCCCCCTGCACCCGCCGCGTCGAGGAGGGCGAGGACGCCCGCGCCGGACGCTGGGCCGGACGGGCCAAGACCGAGTGCGGGCTGCACGGATGACGGACACTCAGACACCCCAGGAGAACCACGTGACCGGTGCCACCATCTGGCTCACCGGCCTGCCCAGCGCCGGCAAGACCACCATCGCGTACGAGCTGGCCGGCCGCCTCCGCGACGAGGGCCACTCCGTCGAGATCCTCGACGGCGACGAGATCCGCGAGTTCCTCTCGGCGGGCCTCGGCTTCAGCCGCGAGGACCGGCACACCAACGTGCAGCGGATCGGCTTCGTCGCCGAACTGCTCGCCTCGCACGGCGTGAAGGTCCTGGTCCCGGTCATCGCCCCGTACAACGACAGCCGCGAGGCGGTCCGCAAGCGCCACGGCGCCGAGGGCACCGCCTTCGTCGAGGTGCACGTGGCCACCCCCGTGGACGTCTGCTCCGTCCGTGACGTGAAGGGGCTCTACGCCAAGCAGGCCGCGGGCGAGATCAGCGGCCTCACCGGCGTCGACGACCCGTACGAGGCACCCGAGAACCCCGATCTGCGGATCGAGTCCCAGAACCAGACCGTGCAGGAGTCCGCGGCGCAGCTCCACGCGCTGCTCACCGAGAGGGGTCTGCTGTGACCACCACCGTCGCCCACGCCCACGACGCCACGGACAGTCCGTTCGCGCTGTCGCACCTCGACTCCCTGGAGTCCGAGGCCGTCCACATCTTCCGCGAGGTGGCGGGCGAGTTCGAGCGGCCGGTGATCCTCTTCTCCGGCGGCAAGGACTCCATCGTCATGCTGCACCTGGCGCTGAAGGCCTTCGCCCCGGCGCCGGTCCCCTTCACGCTGCTGCACGTCGACACCGGGCACAACTTCCCCGAGGTCATCGAGTACCGCGACCGGGTCGTCGCCCGGCACGGCCTGCGGCTGCACGTGGCCTCCGTGCAGGAGTACATCGACGCCGGCAAGCTCCGCGAGCGCCCGGACGGCACCCGCAACCCGCTGCAGACCGTCCCGCTGACCGAGGCGATCCAGCAGCACCGCTTCGACGCCGTCTTCGGCGGCGGCCGCCGCGACGAGGAGAAGGCCCGCGCCAAGGAGCGGGTGTTCTCGCTGCGCGACGAGTTCTCGCAGTGGGACCCGCGCCGCCAGCGCCCCGAGCTGTGGCAGCTCTACAACGGCCGGCACGCCCCGGGCGAGCACGTCCGCGTCTTCCCGCTCTCCAACTGGACCGAGCTGGACGTCTGGCAGTACATCGCCCGTGAGGGCATCGAGCTGCCGGAGATCTACTTCGCCCACGAGCGCGAGGTCTTCGCCCGCAGCGGCATGTGGCTGACGGCCGGCGAGTGGGGCGGCCCGAAGGACACCGAGACGGTCGAGAAGCGGCTCATCCGCTACCGCACCGTCGGCGACATGTCCTGCACCGGCGCCGTCGACTCCGACGCCACGACGCTCGACGCCGTCATCGCCGAGATCGCCGCCTCCCGCCTCACCGAGCGGGGCGCGACCCGCGCCGACGACAAGATGTCCGAGGCCGCGATGGAAGACCGCAAGCGCGAAGGGTACTTCTAATGAGCACGTCCACCGAGCAGTTCGCCGACGTCTCGGCCACCACCCTGCTGCGCTTCGCCACCGCGGGGTCCGTCGACGACGGCAAGTCCACCCTGGTGGGGCGTCTCCTGCACGACTCCAAGTCGGTCCTCACGGACCAGCTGGAGGCCGTCGAGGCCGCGTCCCTCAAGCGCGGGCAGGAGGCGCCCGACCTGGCGCTCCTCACCGACGGTCTGCGGGCCGAGCGCGAGCAGGGCATCACGATCGACGTGGCCTACCGCTACTTCGCCACGGCCCGCCGCCGCTTCATCCTCGCCGACACCCCCGGGCACGTGCAGTACACCCGGAACATGGTCACCGGCGCCTCGACCGCCGAGCTGGCCGTGGTCCTGGTCGACGCCCGCAACGGTGTCGTCGAGCAGACCCGCCGGCACGCCGCCGTCGCCGCGCTGCTCCGCGTCCCGCACGTGGTCCTGGCCGTGAACAAGATGGACCTGGTCGAGTACCGGGAGCCCGTCTTCGCCGCGATCGCCGAGGAGTTCACGACGTACGCCTCCGAGCTCGGTGTCCCGGAGATCACCGCGATCCCGATCTCGGCGCTCGCCGGCGACAACGTCGTGGAGCCGTCCGCGAACATGGACTGGTACGGCGGCCCGACGGTCCTGGAGCACCTGGAGACCGTCCCGGTCAGCCACGACCTGACGGCCTGCCACGCCCGTTTCCCGGTGCAGTACGTGATCCGCCCGCAGACCGTGGAGCACCCCGACTACCGGGGCTACGCCGGTCAGATCGCGGCCGGTGCCTTCCGGGTCGGCGAGGAGATCACGGTCCTGCCGTCGGGCAGGACGTCGACGATCGCCGGGATCGACGCGCTGGGCGAGCCCGTGGACATCGCCTGGGCCCCGCAGTCGGTGACGATCCGGCTCGCCGACGACATCGACATCTCGCGCGGCGACCTGCTCGCGCCGAGCGGCGACGCCCCGGCCACCAGCCAGGACGTCGAGGCGACGGTCTGCCACGTGGCGGACCAGCCGCTCGCCGTCGGCCAGCGGGTCCTGCTCAAGCACACCACGCGCACGGTCAAGGCGATCGTCAAGGACATCCCCTCGCGGCTGACCCTGGACGACCTGTCCCAGCACCCGAACCCCGGGCAGCTGGTCGCCAACGACATCGGCCGTGTCGTGGTCCGCACCGCGGAGCCGCTCGCGCTCGACGCGTACGCGGACTCCCGCCGTACGGGTTCGTTCCTGCTGATCGACCCCGCGGACGGCACCACGCTCGCGGCCGGCATGGCGGGCGAGTCCTTCGCCACGACCAGGGCCGTCGCCGCGGTCGACGAGGAAGAAGGGTGGGACTTCTAAATCATGGTCACCGACATCTACTCCACCTTCGCGAAGGAGGGCGGCCGCGTCGGCAGCGGCACGCTCGGCAGCGGCCAGGGAGGGGTGGCGCGATGTGCGCGATGACGTACGCGCACCGCATGCGCGCCCTCACCCCCCACGAGCCGTACCCGCCCCTGCTCCACCGCCGAAGACGTGTGTCATGAGACCACGTACCGAGAGGAAAGCCTCGCGTGTCTGCCAACGGAAACTCCCGCACCACCCGTAACACACTGCGCCGCAGCATCGTCGCCGCCGCCGCGCTGCCGCTCCTGGTCGGTGCCCTCGCCTCCTGCGGCTACGGTTCCGACGCGAAGAAGGACGAGTCCGCGGACAAGAAGGCCCCCGTCGCGGCCGACGCGAAGAAGCTCTCCGCCTCCGAGGTCCGGATCGGCTACTTCCCCAACCTGACGCACGCCACCGCGCTGATCGGCGTCCAGGACGGTCTGATCCAGAAGGAACTGGGCGGCACCACGCTGAAGCCGCAGACCTTCAACGCCGGTCCCTCCGAGATCGAGGCGCTCAACGGCGGCTCTCTCGACATCGGCTTCATCGGCCCCTCGCCGTCCATCAACGCGTACGTCAAGTCCAAGGGCAAGAACCTGCGGATCATCTCCGGCTCCGCCTCCGGCGGCGTGAAGCTGGTCGTGAACAAGGACAAGATCAAGACCCTGGACGACCTCAAGGGCAAGAGGATCGCCACCCCTCAGAAGGGGAACACGCAGGACGTCGCGCTCCTCAACTGGATCGCCGAGAAGGGCTGGAAGGTCGACCCGGAGTCCGGCAAGGGCGACGTCTCCGTCGTCCGCACCGACAACAAGGTCACCCCTGACGCCTTCAAGTCCGGCTCCATCGACGGTGCCTGGGTGCCCGAGCCGACCGCGTCCAAGCTGGTCTCCCAGGGTGGATCCGTCCTCCTGGACGAGACCAGCCTGTGGCCCGACAAGAAGTTCGTCATCACGAACGTCATCGTGTCGCAGAAGTTCCTCTCGGAGCACCCGGACGTGGTCGAGGCCGTGCTGAAGGGCACGGTGAAGACCAACGCGTGGATCACCGCCAACCCGGACAAGGCGAAGGCCTCCGCCAACGCCGCCCTGAAGGCGCTCAGCGGCAAGGCCCTGGGCGACAAGGTCATCGACCCGGCGTGGCCGAGCATCGCGATCACGAACGACCCGCTGGCCGCGACGCTGAAGACCCAGTCCGAGTGGGCGGTCAAGGCCGGACTGATCGAGCAGCCCGACCTGGCCGGCATCTACGACCTGACGCTCCTCAACAAGGTGCTGAAGGCCGAGGGCCAGCCCGAGGTCGCCGACGCCGGCCTCGGCGTCAAGTAACACGCGCCACGTCCGAGAATCCGTAACCCCCAGGAGGTGACGACCATGGCCACCACGCTCGCCAAGGCTGCCGACGGCACCGTAGCGGAGCAGACGCACGCCGCCCGGATCGAGCACGTCTCGAAGTCCTTCTCCGGCCCGGCCGGTACCCAGCTCGTCCTGGACGACGTCACGCTCGACGTCGCGCCCGGCGAGTTCGTCACCATCCTGGGGGCCTCGGGGTGCGGCAAGTCCACCTTGCTGAACCTGGTCGCCGGACTGGACCGGCCGACCCAGGGGTCCATCGCGACCCCGGGCGGCCGGCCGGCCCTGATGTTCCAGGAACACGCCCTCTTCCCCTGGCTCACCGCGGGCAAGAACATCGAACTCGCCCTGCGGCTGCGCGGGGTGCCCCGGGCCGAGCGCCGGGCGGAGGCCGAGCGGCTGCTGGAGCTGGTCCGGCTCGGCGGCGCGTACGGCAAGCGGGTGCACGAGCTGTCCGGCGGCATGCGGCAGCGCGTGGCCCTCGCCCGGGCGCTGGCCCAGGACAGCCAGCTGCTGCTGATGGACGAGCCGTTCGCCGCCCTGGACGCCATCACCCGTGACGTGCTGCACGGCGAGCTCACCCGCATCTGGGCGGAGACCAACCTCTCCGTCCTGTTCGTCACCCACAACGTGCGGGAGGCCGTGCGCCTCGCCCAGCGCGTGGTGCTGCTCTCCTCCCGGCCCGGCCGGGTGGCCAAGGAGTGGACCGTGGACATCCCGCAGCCCCGCCGCATCGAGGACGCGGACGTGGCCGAGCTGTCCCTTGAGATCACTGAACACCTGCGTGGGGAGATCCGCCGCCATGGCCAGCACTGACACCGCCGCGACGGTCAAGAAGGACGACCTCGCCGGTCTGGAGGCCGGACTCGACGCCCTGGACGCGGTCGAGATCCGCCGTACGCCGGTCCGCGAGGTCCTCGTCAAGAAGGTCCTCCCGCCCACCCTGGCCGTCTTCCTGGTCCTCGCCGTCTGGCAGATCCTGGTCTCGGCGAAGATCACCGACGAGACCAAGCTGCCCGCACCCTCCGCGGTGTGGGACGGTCTGGCCGACATGTGGCTCCAGGGCACCCTGATCGAGGTCATCTGGACCAGCGTGTCCCGCGGCCTGGCCGGCTTCCTCCTCGCGCTCGCCATCGGCACCCCGCTGGGTCTGCTGGTGGCCCGGGTGAAGTTCGTGCGCGCCGCGATCGGCCCGATCCTGTCCGGCCTGCAGTCGCTGCCCTCGGTGGCGTGGGTGCCGCCGGCCGTGCTCTGGTTCGGTCTGAACGACGCGATGATGTACACGGTGATCCTGCTGGGCGCCGTCCCGTCCATCGCCAACGGTCTGGTCTCCGGCGTGGACCAGGTTCCGCCGCTGTTCCTGCGGGCGGGCCGCACCATGGGCGCCACCGGCCTCAAGGGCACCTGGCACGTGGTGCTGCCTGCCGCGCTGCCCGGCTACCTGGCGGGCCTGAAGCAGGGCTGGGCCTTCTCCTGGCGCTCGCTGATGGCCGCCGAGATCATCGCCTCCTCGCCCGACCTGGGTCTGGGCCTGGGGCAGCTGCTGGAGAACGGCCGCAACAACATCGACCTGCCCGGCGTGTTCCTGGCGATCCTGCTGATCCTGATCGTCGGCATCGCCATCGACCTGCTGATCTTCAGCCCGCTGGAGCGGTGGGTGCTCCGCAGCCGCGGGCTCCTGGTGAAGTGAGCCGACCGACCATGAACCGCCCCGTCCTCCTCGTGATCGCCCACGGCAGCCGCGACCCGCGGCACGCGGCGACCGTCCAGGCGCTGGTGCGCCGGGCCGGTGCGCTGCGGCCGGGGCTGCGCGTGGAGACGGCGTTCCTGGACTTCAACCTGCCGTCGGTACCGGGGGTGCTCGACCGGCTCGCGGCGGACGGGGTGCGGGACGTGGTGGCGCTGCCGCTGCTGCTGACCCGGGCCTTCCACGCGAAGGCCGACATCCCCGCCGTCCTGCGCCAGGCACCCCCGTCCCTGAGCGTCCGCCAGGCGGAGGTCCTCGGCCCCTCGCCGCTGCTGATCGCGGCGGTGGAGCGGCGGCTGTACGAGGCCGGGCTCACGCCCGGCGACAAGAGCGCGACCGGGGTCGTCCTGGCCTCGGCGGGCTCCACGGACCCGGAGGCGATCGCGGTGATCGCAGAAACGGCGCGGGAGCTGCGGCGCACCGGTTGGTGCTCCGTGCGGCCCGCGTTCGCCTCCGCATCTCTTCCCCGGACGGAGGATGCCGTCCGGGCCCTGCGTGCCGATCCGGGCGTCCACCGGGTGGCGGTCGCCCCGTACGTGATCGCCCCGGGCCGGCTCCCGGACCGCATCGCGGCGGGTGCGGCGGAGGCCGACGTCCTGGCGGACGTCCTGGGCCCCTCCCCCGAGCTGGCCCGTCTGCTCGTGGAGCGGTACGAGGCGGCCCTCCGGCCGGTCGCCCGGACCGCCTAGGGCGTGTCTTGGCGAGCCCGGCCTGATCCACAAGACACCCCCTAGGGGGTGTCGGCCCTAGCTCTTCGGGTTCCGGCCGCTGATCGCCAGGGCCCGGTCGAACGCCGGGGCACCGGCGGGGACGTCGACGACCGGGGCGAAGCCCTCGTACTGGCGGTAGACCTCGGCGTGCTCCTCGACGACGCCGAGGACGAAGACCGCCGTGTCCTCGAGGACCGTGAACTCCTGGCCCGTGGAGCGGGCCAGGTCCCAGCCGTGCAGGGCGAGTTCCTTGACGAGCAGGGAGGCGATGGTGCGGGCCGGCATCGCGACGTGGCCGGTGTCGACCTCGCCGTCCCAGACGCCGGGGCGCTCCCAGGCGGCCAGGGCCCGGTCGAGCTGCGCCGCGTACGCCCCGGCCCAGTCGGTCTCCGCGGTGAAGTCCCGCTCGGTGGTCTCCTCGGGGAGCTTCGTGCGCAGGGCGCGGTGTTCGAGGCCGTGCGCGGAGTACAGGACCAGGTGGTTGGCGAGCTCCCGGACCGTCCAGTCGGCGCAGACGGAGGGGGTGCCGAGCTGCTCGGCGGTGACGGCGCGGGCGACCCGGCGCGCCTCGGCGGCGCAGACGGTGAGGTGGTTGTGGATCTCGTTCATGCCTCGACGGTACGGAGGGCCCCGCGCCCGGTCTTGAACTTTCGCGACAGGGGTCCGGCCTGATCCGAAGGGACGGCCTAGCTGAAGTCGAGCCCGCCCGTGCGGGTGCGCTTGAGCTCGAAGAGGTCGGGGTGGGAGGCGAGGACGCGGAAGCTGTCGAAGAGTTCGGCGGCCTGCTCGCCGCGCGGGATCGCCCGCAGGACGGGGCCGAACCAGACGGTTCCGTCGACGTGGATCGTGGGGGTGCCGACGTATCCCTCGGCCTCGGGGTCCTTGCCCGCGTCGTGGCTGCGGCGGACGGCGTCGTCGTAGGACGGGTCGTGGGCGGCGGCGGCCAGTTCCGGCGGGAGGCCGAGCTCGACGAGCGCCTCGGCGACGACGGCGTCGAAGTCCTTCTGCTTCTTCTCGTGGATGCGGGTGCCGTACGCGGTGTAGAGCGGGCGCAGGATCTCCTCGCCGTGCTGCTCGGCGGCGGCGGCCGCCACCCGGACCGGGCCGATGGAGGCGTCGACGAGCTCGCGGTACCAGTCGGGGAGTTCGTTCCCCTCGTTGTGGAGGTAGAGGCTCATCACCTTGAAGCGGAGGTCGATGTCCCGGTGGCGCTCGACCTCCAGGATCCAGCGGGAGGTGATCCAGGCGAAGGGACAGGCGGGGTCGAAGTAGAAGTCGACGGTGGGGCGGTCCGTGGTGCCGGTGTGCTCGTTGCTCGTCATGGTCATGAATCTATCGGGGAGTTGGCCCGCCGCCACGGGCCATTCGGTGATCCTCAGACTGGGCCACTTCGGGGTCAGTCCTCCCGTGTCATCTCGATGAGCTTGACCACGGTGTTCCAGTTCCGGGCGGTGGTGACGAGGCCCTTCACCACGGACGGCCGGGAGATCGCCGGGGCCAGCTTCGACGTCCCGAGCCCGTCGGGGACGTGCAGATAGAGCACGCGGTCGCCGAGGGCGAACTCCTCCGGCAGGAAGGCCTCGCGGTCGATCGCCGCGAAGCGTCCGGGGTCGACCGGGCCGGAGCAGTAGATGGCGTGGAGCTCCTTGCCCTGCAGCTCGGCGGCCGGGAACGGGCAGGCGTCGGCGACGGCGGCGAGGTAGTCGCCGTCCCGGACGAGGCAGTCGACGCGGAAGCCGAAGCGGGCCTCGATCGCGTCCTCGATCGCGGTCCCGAGCGCGTCCTCGCCGTCGCCGGAGCCGGTGGTGAAGACGGCGTTCCCGCTCTGGAGGTAGGTGCGGACACCCGTGTGCCCGAGGCCTTCGAGGAGGCTCCGCAGCTCCGCCATGGGGACCTTCCGGTGCCCGCTCACGTTGATGCCCCGGAGCAGGAGGGCGTAGGTCTGCGTCTTCGTCATGGGGGTCAATCTAGGGGGCCACCGCGCCTCGTGGGGGGCGGCGCGGTGACCGGTTCGAACGATGTCCGACGGAGGGGGCCCGGAGAAGGCCCTTCACTGATCTGTGACTTATTCAACAAGGTTTCGTAATGACTAATCCGTCATCTGCGCTGATAGCGGGCGAGGACCCGGTTGCCGTCCACGACCAGCCGTCTGCGCAGCTCGGCACCGTCGATGGCGCCGCTGTAGTACTCCTGGAAGGCGGGGGTCGCGACCTTGTCCTTCCACTCCGGATAGCCGCGCACCGACTGCGCGGGCGCCGGCCGCAGGTGCCGCGCGACCGCCGCCCCGGTCGCCCAGCCGTCCCGCGCGGTGTGCAGGGAGGGGTCCGCGAGCGCGGCCGTGCCGGTCGGCAGCATCCAGTCGCCGCGCGCGAGCCGCACCATGTTCGCCGGGCGCAGGAAGAAGTCGAGGAACGCCGCCGCCTCCTTCTTGTGGGGGCTGTCCTCGGCGATCGACAGGGTCTGCGGGGAGACGCCCTGGGCGAGCCCCTCGCCGCCGGCCGGGGCGGGCAGCACGGTCCACTCGAAGCCCTCCGGTGCCTGCTGCGCGATCTGCTGCCGGTAGGCGAAGCCCAGCGGGACCATGGCGTACGTGCCGGCGAAGAACCCGGGCAGGGTGTCGGAGCCTCCGCTGCCGAGGGTGGTCCGCGGGGCGGTCCGGTCGGTGACGACCTGGTCGTGGACGGTGCCGGGGACGATGCCGTCGGCCTCGGTGAAGTCGACGGTGACCCGGCCGTCCGGGCCCCGGCGGAAGAGGCCGCCGCCGGCCGAGACCCCGAGGTTGAGGCTGACGGAGACGGGCTCCTTGAGGGGCCAGGCGACCGCGTACCGGCCGGGGCCCATGCTCCGGGTGAGGTCCTGGGCGATCCGCCGGAACTCGCTCCAGCTCCAGGGCTTCTCCGGGGTGGGGAGGCGGACGCCGGAGGACTCCAGGATCTTCCGGTTGGCGATGATCACCCGGGGTTCCTGGAGGAACGGCACGCCGTGGACGCCCTCGCCGAAGGTGGTGGTCTGCCAGCTGCGGGCCGGGATGTCGGCGCGGAGCCGCGCGGAGAGGAGGGGGCGGAGGTCGGCGAGGTGGCCGCCGTAGGCGAAGTCGGCGAGGTCGTCGGAGGCGTCGTGGATGATGTCGGGCGCCTCGCCGCCCTCGAAGGAGGTGAGGAGCTGGTCGTGGACGGAGTCCCAGCTGCCCTGGACGTACTCGACCTGGACGTCGGGGTGGGCGGCGTTCCACTCGTCCACCAGCCGCCGGTTGGCGTCGACGGACTCCTTCTGCCAGGCGAGGGACTGGAAGCGGAGCCGTACGACGCCGTCGTCGGGGCCGTCGCCGCCCGCGGTGCAGCCGGTGAGCAGGAGCAGCAGCACGGCGGCGAGGGCGAGGAACCGTCTCATGACTTCACCGCCCCCGCCAGCATGCCGCCGGTGATGCGTCTCTGCAGGATGCCGAAGACGACGAGGGACGGCAGGGTGGCGAGGAAGGCCGCGGCGGCCAGCGGGCCGAGGTCGGCGACGCCCTCGGCGCCCAGGAAGTGGGTGAGGACGACCGGCAGGGTCTGCTTCTCGGGGGTCTTGAGGAGGACGAGGGCGAAGAAGAACTCGTTCCAGGCGGTGACGAAGGCGAAGAGCGCGGTGGCGACGATACCCGGGGCGAGCAGCGGCGCGGTGACCGAGACGAGGGTACGGATCCGGCCGGCGCCGTCGACGGCCGCGGCCTCCTCCAGTTCGGCCGGGACGGACCTGACGTAGCCCATGAGCATCCAGAGGGCGAAGGGCAGCGACCACACCACGTAGACCAGGACGAGGCCGGCGACGCTGTTGATCAGGTGCAGGTTCTTGAGGACGAGGAAGAGCGGGATGATCACGAGGACGAAGGGGAACGCCTGGCTGATCACCACCCAGCCGGTCGCGGCCCCGGCGAGCCGGCCCCGGTGGCGGGCGGTCACGTAGGCGAGCGGGGTCGCGACGGCCACCGCGATCACGGCCGCGCAGACCGCGGCGAGCAGGCTGTTGGCGGCGGCCCTGAGCAGCGGCTGTTCGTCGAAGGCCTGCCGGAAGTTGTCGAGGGTGGGGTCCCGCGGGATCCAGGTGGGGTGCAGCGAGGCCAGCTCGGGGGCGGGCTTGAAGGCGGTGGAGACCAGCCAGAGGAAGGGCAGGGCGAGGAACAGCAGGTACGCGAGGAGGGCCAGGTACTGGCCCGCCCGCGCGGGCCCGCTCGTCCGGAGGGCGCTCACCGGTCCCGGTCCCCTTTCAGACGGCGTACGAGGGAGAGGGCGATGAGCACCGAGACGGCGGCGACCATCACGCAGCCCATCGCGGCGGCGTAGCCGAACTGCCCGTACCGGAAGGCCTCTTCGTAGGCGAAGAGCATGGGGAGCCGGGTCCGGCCGCCCGGTCCGCCGTTGGTCAGGACGTAGACCAGGGCGAAGGAGTTGACGTTCCAGATGAGGTTGAGGGCGGTGATGGCGAGGGCCACCGGCCGCAGCGCGGGCCAGGTGACGGTGCAGAAGCGGCGCCAGGCGCCGGCGCCGTCGAGGGCGGCTGCCTCGTGGAGTTCGCGCGGGGTGTTCTGGAGTCCGGCGAGCAGCGCGACGGTGGTCTGCGGCAGGCCGGCCCAGACGCCGACGACGATGACGGCGGGGAGGGCGGTGGCCAGGCCGGAGAGCCAGTCGTGGCCCTCGCCGAGGCCCAGGTCCCGGAGGGTCTCGTTGAGGATGCCGGCGTCGGGGTTGTAGACGAGCCGCCACATGATGCCGACGACGACCTCCGGCATGGCCCACGGGACGATGGCGAGCGCGCGGGCCAGCCAGCGGAGGCGGAGGTTCTGGTCGAGCAGCAGGGCGAGGCCGAGGGCGAGCAGGAACTGCGGGACGGTGACCCCGACGGCCCAGACCGCGCCGATCCGGAACGAGTCCCAGAACAGGGTGTCGTGCAGCAGGTCCTGGAAGTTCAGGGTGCCGACCCACCGGGTGGCCTGCGTGCGGCCCGACTGGGCGTCGGTGAAGGCGAGCGCGATGCCGTACAGCAGCGGGCCGACGCTGAGGACGAGGATCGGAAGGAGCGCCGGGAGCACCAGGAACCAGGCGCCGAGGTCGGGGCCGCGCGGGCGCGCCCCGGGGGCGGCGCGCGGGGTGCGCGTCCGGCCGGGCTGCCTGGTCGCGGTCACCGAGCCCACCTGTCCGCCCCCGTCCACCGCCGCCGTCCGGAATCCCGCCATGGTGCTGACGGCGCGTCGGCGCGTCAAGGCGATGAGCGGGGTGAGCTGCGCGGATGGGAGACTTTGGCGCGAAAGCGCGCTGGAGGGAGAGGTCGATGGACGAGGCGAGAGCACGGGAGATCCTGGCGGCGGCGGGCCTGCCGGCCGGGGAGGCACGGCTCCTTGCCCTGGGCGAGAACGCGGTCTTCGCGGTGGGCGACCTGGTGGTGAAGGCCGGCCGGGACGCGGAGCTGTTCGAGCGGGCCGAGCGGGAGCTCGCGCTGGCGTCCTGGCTGGAGGAGGCCGGGGTCCCCGCGGTCCGGGCCGCCGAGGAGAAGCCGCGTCTGGTGGACGGGCATCCGGTGACCGTCTGGCACCGGCTGCCCGAGGCGGTGCGGCCCACGGAGCCCCGCGATCTGGCCCCGCTGCTGCGGGCCGTCCACGCCCTGCCCGAGCCGACGGGCTTCGCGCTCCCGCGCCGTGAGCTGCTCGGCGGGGTCGAGCGGTGGCTGCGGCTGGCGGGCGACGCGATCGATCCGGCGGACGCGGCGTTCCTGCGGGAGCGGCGCGATTCCTTCGCCCCCGCGGCGGCGGCGCTCACCCCGCATCTGCTCCCGGGCCCGATCCACGGGGACGCCCTCCCCCGGAACGTCCACGTCGGCCCGAACGGCCCGGTCCTGGTGGACCTGGAGACCTTCTCCTCGGACCTGCGCGAGCACGACCTGGTGGTCCTCGCCCTCTCCCGGGACCGGTACGGCCTGGACCCGGCGGCGTACGAGGCCTTCACCGAGGCGTACGGCTGGGACGTCCGGGAGTGGGAGGGCTGCGCGGTCCTGCGCGGCGCGCGGGAGACCGCGAGCTGTGCGTGGGTGGCCCAGCACGCCCCGGCGAACCCGAAGGCCCTGGCCGAATTCGAGCGCCGGGTGGCCTCCCTGCGGGACGGCGACCCCGAGGTCCGCTGGTATCCGTTCTGACATCATGACCCCGTCGCGAACAGGACGATGGGAACGGGGTGTTGAGATGCGGGTCCAGCTGTCCGAGGTGGCCCTCGACGTCGAGGTGAGCGGGGAGGGTCCGGCGGTGCTGCTCCTGCACGGCTTCCCCGACAGCCGTGCGCTGTGGCGGCACCAGGTCCCGGCGCTGAACGACGCCGGCTTCACCACCGTCGCGCCCTCTCTACGGGGCTTCGGCGCCTCGGAGCGGCCCGAGGGCGGGGTCGAGGCGCACCACCCGGCCAAGCACGTCGGCGACGTGATCGAGCTCCTGGCGTACCTCGGGATCGACCGCTTCCACGTGGTCGGTCACGACTGGGGTTCGGGCATCGCGCAGGGTGTGACGCAGTTCCTCCCGGACCGGGTGCAGAGCCTGACCGTCTTGTCCGTGGGCCATCTGGCGTCGATCCGCTCGGCCGGCTGGGAGCAGAAGCAGCGCTCCTGGTACATGCTGCTGTTCCAGCTGACCGGGCTCGCCGAGGACTGGCTCGCGCGGGACGACTTCGCGAACCTGCGGGAGATGCTGGGCGAGCACCCCGACGCGGAGGCCGTGATCGAGCCGCTGCGCGCGCCGGGCGCGCTGACGGCGGCGCTGGACATCTACCGCGCGGGCCTCCCGGCGGAGGTGCAGTTCGGGGCCGACCTGCCGACGGTGCCACTGCCGGAGTCCGTCCCGGTGATGGGCGTGTGGTCGACCGGCGACCGGTTCCTCACGGAGCGCTCGATGTCCGGTACGGCCGAGTTCGTCTCCGGCTCCTGGCGCTACGAACGCGTCGAGGACGCCGGCCACTGGCTCCCCCTCGACCAGCCGGAGAGGGTGAACGAGCTGCTGCTCTCCTTCCTCGAGGAGAACCGCTAGCCGGCCACCGCGACGGCCGGGCGCAGGGGCCACGTGGAGTCGACGACCGCCTCCGCGTCGCCCTTGCGGCGCAGGAAGTCCTGGAAGTTCTCGGCCCAGGCGCGGTACCAGCCGATCTGCCGCTCGTGCAGCTCGGCCGGGTTCAGGCCGGCGACGCCGGGGTGCCGCTCGGCTATCGCGACGGCGACCCGGACGGCGGCGAGCGCGTCGGCGGCGGCCTGGTGGGCGGCTTCGAGGACGACGCCGTACTCACCGCAGACCGCCTCCAGGGTCCGCTTGCCGCGCCGGTAGCGGTCGACGGCCCGGTCGATGGTGTACGGGTCGACGACCGGGCCGATGGCCGTCCCGCCGAGCCGCTCCTCCAGGGAGGGCAGGCCGTGGCGGCGCAGTTCGGCGGCGAGGAGGGTGAGGTCGAAGGAGGCGTTGTACGCGACGACCGGGACGCCGTCCTCCCAGTACGCCGCGAGGGTCTTCGCGATCTCGTCGGCGACCTCGCGGACCGGCCGGCCCTCGGCCGCCGCGCGCTCGGTACTGATGCCGTGGATCGCGGAGGCCTGCTCCGGGATGCGGATGCCCGGGTCGGCGAGCCAGTCCCGCCGCCGTACGACCTGTCCGCTCCCGTCGACCTCGACGATCGAGGCCGTGACGATACGGGCCTCCAGCGGTTCGGTGCCGGTCGTCTCCAGGTCGAAGCCGACCAGCGTGTCGCCGTGCCAAGCCATCGGGTCCTCCTTACGTGATCTCCCCCGTGGTGCTGACCACCCTCGCACGCACCACTGACAACGCCTCCGGCTCCCCCGGCGGAAGGTCAGGAGACGGGGCGGGAGTCGAGCCAGACGGACTCGAATTCCTCCCGATATGTCTCGAAAAGTCCGTGATCTCCGTCACGGGACGGCTGTCCGTGCCGGACCACGTTCCGTCCGCCGCCGCGCAGGACGAGCACCGGGGCCTCCATCCCCCGGGCCCGGCGCAGATAGGACTGGACGACGCCGACCCCGTCCGGCCCGTCGCCGTCGACGAGGTACGCCGTGAAGCGGGGGGTCTCGTCGAAGACGTGGATCTGGAAGGCGCCCGGGTCGCGCAGCTTCGAGCGGACCCGGCGCATGTGCAGGATGTTCATCTCGACCGAGCGGCTCAGCTCGCCCTTCTTGAGGCCGAGTTCCCGCTCGCGGCGCTTGACGGCGCTGCTCGCCGGGTTGAGGAAGAGGAGCCGGGTGCGGCAGCCGGACTCGGCGAGCCGGACCATGCGGCGGCCGGAGAAGTTCTGCACGAGCAGATTGAGGCCTATGCCGGTGGCGTCGAGGCGGCGGGCGCCGCCGAAGAGGTCCTCGGCGGGCAGCTGCCGCTGGAGCCGGACCCGGTCGGGGTGGACGGAGACGACGTCCGCGTACCGGTCGCCGACGAGATCCTCGACCGCGTCCACCGGCAGCCGGTCGGCGGACGGCACCCCGGCCCCGCTGCCGAGGATCTCCAGGATGCGGGCGGACGCCCGCTCGGACTGGGCGAGGACGGTCAGGGAGAGCGCCCGGTTGCGGGAGACCACGTTGCGCGTGACCTCCAGCTCGTCGAGGGCGAGCTCGACCTCGCGCCGGTCGTCGAAGTAGGGCTCGAAGCAGGGCCAGTGCTGGACCATCAGCTCCCGCAGCTGGGGCAGCGTGAGGAAGCTCAGCACGTTGTCGTCGGCCGGGTCGAGCAGGTAGCCCTTGCGCCGGGAGACCTCGCGGACGGCGACCGCCCGCTGGACCCATTCCTGCCCGGCCGGACCGGCCGCGGCCACCACCCACTCCTCGCCGTGCACCGGTTCGTACACGGGCCGCAGGACGGCGGCGACCACGGCCCGCAGCCGCTGTTCGACGAGGTTCAGCCAGATGTAGGCGCGGCCGGCCCGCTGGGCCCGGGTGCGGACCTCGCTCCAGGCCTCGGCGCCCCAGTCGAGCTCCGCGCCGATCTCGACCGGCCGGCCGACGGTGACGGTGCCGGGCGGCACGACCGCGCCCGGCGGCAGGACGACGCCCGGAGGGGCACCCGCGCCCGGCGGGGCGACCGCTCCGGGCTGCGCCTCTGCGGGGTCGGCCGGGCCCCCCTCGTGACCCGCGTCACCTGGGGGCAGCTCCAGACCTCCCGAGCTCACCCGCGCACCGCCTTCTGCTCCCGGACACCCGTTCCGGCGGACAGGATGACCATGTGACAACGATCAAGGAAGGGTACTCCGCGAGCGGGAGGCGGTGCAGCAGGATCGTCAGGCTGCTTCCTCAACTCCCCAGATCGGGCTGTCCGTTCTGGGAGGCGAGATCGGCCGGAGTGAGCGGATTCATAGCGGTTACGTCCCTGGGCGCGAGCTGGAAGCCCTGCCAGTGGACGGGCATCGGCTGCTGGTCCTCGTCCCGGGCGATGTGGTGGAACCCGATGTTGACCCACACGGACGGCTGAGTCAGCGTCTCGCCGTTGACCCACTTGTCGACGCTGTCACCGGCGCCCGCCGCGCAGTTGCCGATGTTGTTGCTCGCGAACTTCTCGCACGCGCGCGCCTGGGTGAAGTACACGTCGTGCTTGGTGAATCCGCGGCCCGCGTGGGTGTCGGTGTGGCCCGGCACGATCTCGTACGAACGGGCGTGGCCGTCGGCGTTCTTGCCGGTGCCGCTGACCACCCGCCACCAGCGCATGTTCTTCGCGTCTCCGGCGAGTTCCTTGGTGACGACGGTGCGCTTGGTCTTCACGGTCGGTCCGCCGCCTCCGGTGGGCGCGGTGACCGTGGAGTCGAACTGCTCGACCCGGTCCTTGGAGCCGTCCAGACCGAAGTCGAGCTTCCAGAAGACGTTGTGGGCGTGGCTGGTGGCGTAGCCGCGGGCGCCCTTGCCGAGGGGCCAGCCGCGTCCGTCGGTGGCGTTGTAGTCGACGGGCGAGAGGCTGCCGGTGGCCCCGACGTTGGCGCCGATGGTGCCGTCGGCGGTGAAGCGCCACTCGGTGATGTACTCGTACCAGCCGACCTTGTTGACGGTGTAGACGAGCAGGTCCTTGGCCTGGGCCTGCCAGACCTTGGAGCCGCCGTCACTGGCCATGCGGTACGCGTGTCCGCGCGCCCGCGTGGTGGTGCACAGGCCCTTGACGTCGCCGACGTCGGCCACCTTGACGGTGGTGAGGGTGCCGCCGGGGCACTCGGCCGGCTTGAGGTTCTGCAGGCCGTAGCCGAACCCGGCGCCGGTGAGGTCGTCGTACTCGGCGCCGCCGTCGTCGTAGGGCACGTGGATCTGGGCGAGCCGGGCGCTGGTGAGCACCTTGATCGGGGCGGTGGCGCCGGGCGGCTGGTAGGTGACCCGGTCGAGCGTGAGCCCGGCGTCGGTGTCGTAGCGCCAGCACATGCGCCAGGTGGTGCCGCCGTCCAGCTTCTGGGTGATGCGGTACGCGGCGGAGCAGTCGGGTGCGGTGGGCGCGGCCGCGCGCGCCGGAGCCGGCGGGGTGGTCGCGGCGGTGGCGCCGGTCGCGGGTCCGGCGGCGGCCGTGGCGGTGCCGAGCAGGACGGCGGCGGTCAGGACGGCGCCCCGCTTGCGGGTGGACCGCCCGCGCGGGGCGAGTGGGTCGCTCGGGTGGGACAGGCTGGGCATGGAGACGTACTCCCTCGTACGTGGCGTGGGGCTGCGAAGGGTCCGGGGCGCGGTCAGCCGACCCGGGTGACGGTCCTCGCGGAGAGGTCGACGATCAGGTTCCGGGTGTCGATCCAGGCCCCGTTGAGGACCTTGGTGACGAGCCGGACGCACCGATGCTCACCGCAACGGGTCAGCTGCGCGGGGACGTTGGCCTCGCGGTAGGTGCGGTAGACGTCGCCGTTGAACCACAGCTGCCCGGTGGAGGTGAGCTCCTTGCCGGTGGCGTCCTTGTAGTCCTCCTTGACGCCCTTGCCGAGCGGGCTCGCGAGGATCAGCTCGAGGGCCGCGCGCAGCTCCTCGGGGTGGGCCGAGGGCTGGACGCCGCGCTGCGCGCCGGACTTCTCGACCTTGCCGGTGTCGAGGTTGACGGTCTTCGTGACGAGCTCGTCGCGCGCGTAGTCGTAGAGGCGGACCTCGGCGCGCCGCGTCCGGTCCCCCGGCAGCGGGTCGGCGAGCCGGGTGCCGAGGCGCTGGGGGCCCCGGCCGCCGGTGACGTCCTGCTGGGCGGAGGCCGCGGGCGGGGTCAGCGCCAGCGACTCGGCCCGTGCGAGTTCGTCGTCGGTGAGCGGGTCGCTGCCGACGCCCTTCTTCCCCTCGGCCGCGACCGGGACCACGGTGGCCGGCTGCGGCGCGGAGCCCTGGGCCCGTGCGTCCGGCTGCCCCTGTCCGGGGGCGCCGGCCGTGCCCCCTCCCGCCGTACCGGCCGCCGCACCGGCCGTTCCGGCGGATCCCCCGGCCCGCGCGGCTCCCGCGGGCCCTTCCGCCCCTGCCTGGCCCGGCAGGGTGATCGCGACGGCGACGGCGGTTCCCGTCACCGCCATGGCCGCTCCGGCCACCACCTTCCCCAGGTGGCGGCGCACTATTTCGTACACACTTCCCCCTCAATCCCCCTCTTGTTCTGCGGTCACCCGGTAGGACGGGCCGAAGTCCTAGGTGGTTGCCCCTCTTTCGGGCAGGATCTGGCCGAAGAAGAGCTATAAAACCCGGACAGAAGAGGAAGAGTCGTATCCATGCAGGTCTGGCCGGGACAGGCGTACCCCCTGGGCGCCACCTATGACGGAGCGGGAACCAACTTCGCGGTCTTCTCGGAGGCCGCCCAACGGATCGAGCTGTGTCTGCTGCACGACGACGGCTCGGAGACGGCGGTGGAGCTGCGCGAGACCGACGCGTTCGTGCGGCACGCCTATCTGCCGGGCGTGATGCCCGGCCAGCGGTACGGGTTCCGCGTGCACGGTCCGTACGCGCCGGAGCGCGGGCTGCGCTGCAACGCGGCGAAGCTGCTGCTCGACCCGTACGCGCGCGCGGTGTCGGGCCGGGTGAGGTGGGGCGAGTCGGTGTACGGATACCCGTTCGGGCGGCCGGACGCGCGCAACGACCTCGACTCCGGCCCGCACACGATGACGTCGGTCGTGGTCAACCCGTACTTCGACTGGGGCGACGACCGGCGGCCGCGCACCGAGTACCACCACACGGTGATCTACGAGGCGCACGTGAAGGGCCTCACGATGCTGCACCCGGACCTTCCGGAGGAGCTGCGCGGGACCTACGCGGGGCTCGCGCACCCGTCGGTGATCGGCCATCTGAAGGAACTGGGCGTCACCGCGCTCGAACTGATGCCCGTTCACCAGTTCGTGAACGACCATCGGCTCGTGGACGCGGGCCTCTCCAACTACTGGGGCTACAACACGATCGGCTTCTTCGCCCCGCACAACGCCTACGCGTCCTGGGGCGACCGCGGCCAGCAGGTCCTGGAGTTCAAGTCGGCGGTGCGGGCGCTGCACCAGGCGGGGATCGAGGTCATCCTCGACGTGGTGTACAACCACACCGCCGAGGGCAACCACCTGGGCCCCACGCTCTCGATGCGGGGCCTGGACAACCCCTCGTACTACCGGCTCGCGGACGACCCCCGGTACTACATGGACACGACCGGCACCGGGAACTCGCTGCTCATGCGCTCCCCGCACGTGCTCCAGCTGATCATGGACAGCCTGCGGTACTGGGTGACCGAGATGCACGTGGACGGTTTCCGCTTCGACCTGGCGGCCACCCTGGCCCGCCAGTTCCACGAGGTGGACCGGCTGTCCTCCTTCTTCGACCTGGTGCAGCAGGACCCCGTGGTGAGCCAGGTGAAGCTGATCGCCGAGCCGTGGGACGTGGGCGAGGGCGGCTACCAGGTGGGCAACTTCCCGCCGCTGTGGACCGAGTGGAACGGCAAGTACCGGGACTGCGTACGGGACCTGTGGCGGGGCGAGCCGCGCACGCTCGCCGAGTTCGCCTCCCGGCTGACCGGCTCCTCCGACCTGTACCAGGACGACGGGCGGCGCCCGCTCGCCTCCGTCAACTTCGTCACCTGCCACGACGGGTTCACCCTGCGCGACCTCGTCTCGTACAACGACAAGCACAACGAGGCGAACGGCGAGGGCAACCGGGACGGCGAGAGCCACAACCGCTCCTGGAACTGCGGGGTCGAGGGCGACACCGAGGACGTCGGGATCACCGAGCTGCGCGCCCGCCAGACGCGCAACTTCCTCGCCACGCTGATGCTCTCGCAGGGCGTGCCGATGCTCAGCCACGGCGACGAGTTCGGCCGGACCCAGGGCGGCAACAACAACGCCTACTGCCAGGACAACGAGGTCTCCTGGGTGCGGTGGCCCAAGGAGAACAGCGAGGCGGAGGCCACGCTGTTGCGCTTCACGCGCGCGATGGTGCGGCTGCGGCGGGACCATCCGGTCTTCCGGCGGCGGCGCTTCTTCCACGGCCGGCCCGTGGAGGGAACCCACGACGAGCTGACGGACATCGCCTGGTTCACGCCCGAGGGCGAGGAGATGACCTCCCGCGACTGGCAGGCGGCGCACGCCCAGGCGCTGACCGTCTTCCTCAACGGCAACGCCATCTCGGAGCCGGGGACGCAGGGCGAGCGGATCGCCGACGACTCGTTCCTGCTGATGTTCAACGCCTCGTCGAAGGAGCTGGAGTTCTCCGTCCCCGACAGCCACGGGCGGTGCTGGCGGATGGTCGTGGACACCTCGGACCCGGAGGGCATGCCGCCGCGGGAGGGCCCGGAGCTCGCGGGCGGGGAGCGGGTGACGCTCGCGCCGCTCAGCCTCACTGTTCTGCGGCGACCGGCTTGAGCCCCGTCTCCGACCGCGCGGGGGCCGTCACCCGCACCGCCCAGGACAGCACCGCGCAGGCCGCGGCCGCCCCCACCGCCACCGCGAAGGCGGCGGGGGCGCCCCGGCCCTCGGCGAGCCGGCCGGAGACGGCCAGGGCGAGGGCCTGACCGCCGACGATCCCGCTGGTGAGGAAGGCCATCGACTCGGCGAGCCGGGAGGCCGGCACGGTCCGCTCGGTGAGGCCGAAGACGGTGATCAGATGCGGGGCGTAGGCGGCGCCGAGGACGATCACGACCGCGTACAGCGCGCCCAGGGAGCCGACGAACAGCAGCGGTGCGGAGAGGACGACGAGGCCGGCGGTCGCGACCCGCCAGCGGGTCGCCAGCCCGATGCGGGCCGGGACGGCGGCCATGGACAGGCCGACGGCGGCGCTCATGATGCCCATGGCCGCGTAGACGAGACCGGCCTGGGCGGGCTTGCCGAGCTCCTCGGTGAGGGCGGTGATGCCGGCCTGCGAGGCGCCGAACATGGCGCCCTGGAGGACCATCGTGAAGCGCAGGGCGTACGCGGATCCCGGCAGCCGCGTCCGTTCGGCGGCACTCGTACGGGTGGAAGCGCCGGAGGCCTCGGGGGTGAGCGCACGCGCCGTCGGGTGCAGGGCGAAGGCCGTTCCGCAGACGGCGAGCAGCAGCGCCGCCAGGAGCAGCGCGGCGGCCGGGTGGGCGACGGACGCGGCGAGGCCGACGAGGGCCGGGCCGAGGACGAAGGAGACCTCGTCGAGGGTGCCCTCGAAGGAGAGCACCGTGCCGACGAGCCGGTCGTCCGCTCCGGAGCGGCGGGCGAGGGCCACGGAGCGGGTCCGGGCGAGCGGCCCGACCTGCGGGACAGTGGCCCCGGCGAGTGCGCCGAGGACCATCAGGAGGGCCGTCGTCGCGCCGTCGAGGGCGGCGAGGACCAGGACGGTGACGGCGACCGCGTTGGCGAGCGAGGCGGCGAGGACGACCCCGCGCTGGCCGTGCCGGTCCGCGAGACGCCCGAGCACGGGCCCGGCGACCGTCTGTCCCGCCGCCAGCGCACCGCCCGTGAGACCGGCGGTGGCGAGGGAGCCGCTCGTCTCGGCGACCAGGAGGAGGCTGCCGAGCTGGCACATGGCGGTGGGCAGCCGGCCGAGGAACGAGACGACCGGCAGAGCCGGTCCGAGCAGGGACAGCGTGTCGCGGTACATCCGAAGCATCACGCGAACGTAACGCGATGCACTCGAACGGGTGCATGGGCCGATGACACAGAAGCCCTCCGGCGGGGTACGTACGTTCGCATGACGCCCAATCCACCCACGTCGACGTACCGGCTCCAGCTCCAGCCCGCGTTCCCGTTCGCGGCCGCCGAGCGCGCCGTGCCGTACCTGGCCGGCCTCGGGGTCTCGCATCTGCACCTCTCCCCCGTCCTGGAGGCGGTGCCCGGCTCGACCCACGGCTACGACGTCACCGACCACCGGTCCGTCCGGGCCGAGCTGGGCGGCGAGGAGGGGCTGCGGGCCCTGGCGGCGACCGCCCGGGCGCACGGCCTCGGGCTCGTCGTGGACCTGGTGCCCAACCACATGGCGGCCTCCCCCCGGCACAACCACGCGCTGCGCGCCGTGCTCCGCGAGGGCCCGGACTCGCCGTACGCCCGCTGGTTCGACATCGACTGGCGGGCCGGGGACGGCCGGCTGCTGCTCCCGGTGCTGCCCGCGCGGCTCCCGGAGGTCCGGGACCGGTTCCGGGTCTCGGGCGGGTCCCTGCATCTGGACGGTCAGGAGTTCCCGCTCCGGGCCGGCACCGAGGACCTGCCGCTCGACGAGCTGCTCGACGCCCAGTGGTACCGGCTCGGCTGGTGGCGGCTCGCCCGCACCGAGCTCGGCTACCGCCGCTTCTTCACCGTCTCGGAGCTCATCGGGGTGCGGGTGGAGGACCCGGAGGTGTTCGCGGCGAGCCACGCGAAGATCGTGGAGCTGGTCGCGGACGGGGTGATCGAGGGGCTGCGCATCGACCACCCGGACGGACTGGCCGACCCGCAGGGCTATCTGGAGGACCTGGCGGCGGCGACCGGCGGGCGCTGCTGGACGGTCGTCGAGAAGATCCTCACCGGGGCGGAGGCGCTGCCCGCGGCCTGGCCGGTCGCGGGCACCACCGGGTACGACGCGCTGCGCCGACTCGACGGCGTCTTCACCGACCCGGTCGGTGCCGACGAACTCACCGACGTGTACCGGGAGTTCGTGGGCCGGACCGCGGACAGGGGCGGCCAGTGGGAGGCCACCGGGCGCCGCGCGGCGTACGAGGTGGTCACCCATGACCTGGCCGCGGAGACGGCCGCGCTGACCCGGATCGCCGCCCGGATCTGCGAAGCCGACCCGGATCTGAGGGACCACGCGCCCTGGGCGCTGCGCACCGCGGTCCGCGAGCTCCTCGTGCGGGTCCCGGTCTACCGCCCCTACCGGACCGGCGGCGAGGAGGTGCTGACCCCGGAGGCGGCGCGCGGAGCGAAGGCGGCGTTCGCGGTGCCGGAGGAGGCGACGGCGGTCGACACCGTGCGGGACCTGGCGCTCGGGGCGCGCGGCGACGGGCCCGAACACCGGGCGTTCCGGGCACGGTTCGCGCAGACCTCGTCCGCGCTGCGGGCGAAGTCCGTGGAGGACACCGCCTTCTACCGGTACACCCCGCTGCTCTCGGCGAACGAGGTCGGCGGGGACGCGGGCCGCCCGGCGGTGCCGGTGGACGAGTTCCACGCGTACTGCCTGCGGATCGCCCGGGACTGGCCGGCCACCGGCACCGTGCTCTCCACCCACGACACCAAGCGCAGCGCGGACGTCCGGGCCGCGATCGCGGTGCTCGCCCAGTGTCCCGAGGTGTGGGCGGGGCTCCTGGCGGAGGTCGCCGGGGTGCCCGCTCCCGACCCGCACGTGGCGTGGACGGCCTGGCAGACGGCCTTCGGCTTCGGCACCCCGGACCCGGAGCGGCTGGTGCCCGCGGTCCTCAAGTCCGTGCGGGAGGCGGGGCTCAGGACCAGCTGGACGGAGCCGGACGCGGAGTACGAGCGGGCGGTGGCCGAGTTCTCGTCGACCGGGCCCGGCCGGATCCCGCTCCGGACGGCCTCGGAGGCGGCCTTCGCCCTGGAGCCGCACATCCGGGCGCACGCGCTGGGCGCCGCGCTCGCGCAGCTGACGATGCCGGGGGTGCCGGAGCTCTACCAGAACACGGAGCGGGAGTACCGGGCACTCGTCGACCCGGACAACCGGGCGCCGTTCGCGGTCGGCCCGGAGGACGAGCGGACGGCGCTCGTGCGGGCGGCGCTCGGACTGCGGCGCGCGCACCCGGAGGCCTTCGGGCCGGGCGGCACCTACGTCCCGCTGGCGGCGGAGGGCCCGGCGGCCGCGCACTGCCTGGCCTTCGCCCGGTCCGGCCGGGTGATCACGGCCGTCACCCGGCTCTCGCTGCGGCTGGCGCAGGCGGGCGGCTGGCAGGACACGGAGCTGGTGCTGCCGGAGGGGCGCTGGACCGACGCGCTGGACGGGGTACGGGAGTTCACGGGCGGCCCGGCCACGGAGGTGAAGCTGGCGGAACTGTTCGCGGAGCGGCCGGTGGCGCTGCTCGCCCGGCTGGAGTGAACGACCGTTCCGCCTGTGAAACGATGATGATCATGACAAAGGATCAGACCGGGCGGATCGTCGGCGCCTCGTTCGGACTCGTGTTCGTCCAGGCCAGTGCGGGCAGCCTGCCCACGGCCGTCGCCGTCCCGCTGCGCGTGCTGGCGCTCGCCGCGTTCCTCCGGGTGGCCGTCCTCGGACGGCGCGGCGGGACGGCGGCCGCGGCCGCGCCGACGGAGCCCGGATCGGGAACCGGGTTCGGCCGCCGCTACTGGTACGTCGTGGCGGCCGAGGTGCTCGGGCTCGTGGCCGGACTCCTGGTGATCGCCCGCGTGCTGCACGTCCCGCAGGCGGCCGTGGGCTGGATCGCCCTCGTCGTCGGGGTGCACTTCTCCGGCCTGGCGGTCGCCTGGCGCAGGCCCGCGCTCCACCGGCTGGGCGCGGCGATCGCGGCCTGCGGCGCCGTGGGCCTGGTGCTCGCGGCGCTCGGGGCCCCGACCGTCGCGGTCCGGGCCGTCGCCGGAATCCTCCCGGGCGTCCTGCTGCTCGCCTCGGTCTGGCGGCCGGGCCGTACGGACCCGGCCGCGCCGACGGCCGAGGTCAGGAGCGGGACACCCGCGTGACCTCGCACCGGGTGTACTCGGAGCCGTCGCCGGATCCCGGGTACGCGGTGGACAGTTCGGCGCTCTTGGACGCGCCCGCGGCGACCGCGATGCCGGACTTCGTCGAGGTCGCGGGGGTGGCGGTGCCCCCCGTGCCGCCGCTGAACCTCATCGTGACGGTGTAGTCGTAGTCGAGCACGCCGTCGTTCTTGACGGTGATCCGGCCGACCAGGTTCCTGGTCGCCGGGTCGAACGCGCAGTCGTCGATCTTCACGTCGCGGATGGCCTTGTCCGCGCCGCTCGAACCGCCGGACACGGAGCCGCCGGAGGTGCTGCCGGAACCGCCGTCGTTGTCACTGTGGTTGCTGCTGCTGTGGCTGCCGCCGGAACTCCCGCCGCAGCTGCCGCCGTGGGAGCCGCGGGCGCCGGTGAGGGCCACCACCGCGATGCCGAACACAGCGATGGCACGGACATGACGCATCTTCATGTTTGAATCCCCGTTGAAAGTGGTACAACAAACGCCCGTTGACGAGCGCACGTCACCCTAACAGCGGTCGGGAGGCCCCCTCCCCGCACCGGATCCGGCTCAGCCGCCCGGGCGGACGATCAGACTCCGGGGGGCGCGCGTGATAAGTCCCGTGGCCACGGGACGGAATCCGTCGGCGAGACGCAGCCGGGGCATGGCCGTGAAGAGGGCGCGCAGCGCGTACTCCGCCTCGAATCCGGCGAGCAGGACCGCCGGGCAGAAGCCCGCGCCGTACGTGAGCTGCCCCGGGTCGTCGCGGAACGGGTCGAAGCGGTCCGGCTCCCGGAACCGCTCCGGGTCACGGCCCGCCGAGCCGACGAGCAGGGCGACGGACGCGCCCGCCGGGACGA
This sequence comes from Streptomyces sp. NPDC059695, assembly GCF_042733785.1. Taxonomy (NCBI): domain Bacteria; kingdom Bacillati; phylum Actinomycetota; class Actinomycetes; order Kitasatosporales; family Streptomycetaceae; genus Streptomyces; species Streptomyces sp. NPDC059695. Next base: position 65,079 of record NZ_JBHWFF010000004.1, read on the forward strand.
CCCCGCCGCTCACCGGCACCTCCGCGCTCGTGCGGCGCACGGCGATCTGCACGGGCGGATCCCGGCGCAGCGACTCGGCCCAGGCGCGGGCGACGAGCCCGGCGGGCGCGTCACGGAGGGCGGCGACCTGGTCGGGGTCGTCCAGGACGTTGCCGAGGAAGGAGGCGAGTGCCTTCTCCCGTACGGCGATCTGGCCGCCGCACTCCCCGGCGAGCGCGCCCGCCGCCCGGCCCCGGACGAGCCGCATCATGTCGCGGTAGGGCACGCCGACGGCCGCGGCGACGGTGCCGGCGGGCAGCCAGTGGCAGAAGTCGGCGACCAGGTCCGCCTGGGGCCGTCCGGCGATCCGGCGCGCCAGGACGTAGGCGGTGCGTTCGGTGACCGCGCGCAGGGCCTCGATGTCGACGTCGACGTGGGCCCGCGCGCACGGCGGATCGCCGGGGCGGTGACCATGGGTGAAGCGCGCGTCGGTGAGGGCGGTGGCGACGTCCGCGTACCGGCTGAGGACCCACGCCCGCAGCAGCGGGTCGTACGTGAGCGGGAACTCCTCGCGCAGGGTCCGGTGGATCCGGTGCGGGTCCCACGAGGCTCCGGGGTCGAGGGGGCTCGGCGCGACGGTCCGCCCGCCGGGCGGGGCGGTGCCGGCGGTCGCCGGGTCGACGAGGGTCCGTCCGCGGCCGGGGAACGCGGGGGCGGCGGCCCGGGCGACGGGCCGCCCGGCCGGCGGGGGCGACGGTGTCGCCGGTGCCATCGAGGGCAGCCTCCTCCAGGGATCCCCGGGCTCCTGCGGCCGCTCGCTCCGTATGTCCCGGTCCGGCTCGCGGTTCGGCGCGTCGCTCATCTCGCCCCCAGTCGATCGGCGGTGGGTGCCGCGGCCGGAGATCGTGGCGCGCGTCCGCCCAGCCCATCACCGCTCGGGCCCCACCGCCCGCCGCGTACCGCCGAACGGGTGAAGGCCCACCAGGTGTCGCTCAGTCGTGCGACAGCCGGAACGCCATCTGGCCAAAGCCGACGACGTCGCCCGGCCGCACCACCACGGCGCCGGTGACCCGACGCCCGTTGACGGTCGTGCCGTTCGTCGAGCCGAGGTCGCGCAGCACCCACATCCCGCTCTGCAGCGAGAGTTCGGCGTGCAGCCGGGACGCCGTCTCGTGGCTGAGCCGCAGCCCGTTGACCGGGTCGCGGCCGATCCGCAGCGGATACGGGCCGGGGCGCGGCAGCAGCAGCTTCGGCAGCCGCTCCGCGCTCCAGGCGCGCCCGATCCGCGCCGTGAACGCCGACATCCGCTCGACCGCGCCGACCACCCGCCGGGTCCAGGTGCCCTCGGTCCGCAGGTCGGCGGTGAGGAGGGCGAGTTCGTCGGGCCGGCGGGCCTGGAGGGCGCGCTCCATCCGGAAGAGGAAGGTGTCGTGCGAGAGGCGGCCCTGAGCGGCGCCCTCACGGAGCAGCACCAGCGCGCGGTCCCGCTCGGCGTCCGTCAGCCGAGGGGAGTTCGCCGGAAGCTCGAAAGGGGTCGTCACATCCGAGATTGTCGGCCCGCCGGGCCCGAAGTGTCCAGAAGGGCCCCCGGCAGGCGCCCGCGAACCCCCCGGCCCCGGGCGGCAGAGGCTCCCCGGCCCGGCCGCCGCAGGTCCCCGCCCGGCCCCTGACCTGGAAACTCCTTACCGGCCGCGGCCGGATCACTGTTACGGTCTGCCGTCTTCACAGCCAAGATCCCCAGGGGGAACCCAGACGTGACCACGTCTTCCGCACCGTCCACCACCGACCTCGTCGTCCGGCCGCTCGCCGGGCCCGGGGAACTCGACCTGTTCCTCGGCCTCACGTACTCGCTCGACCACGAGCTCGCCGACGACCTCGCCACCGGCCGCCGCCTCCCCTCCTGGATGTGGGTGGCGCTCGACGGCGAGCGGCTCCTCGGCCGGCTCGCCTGGTGGACCCACGCGGCGGGCGCCGCACCGCAGACGCTCGACTTCTTCGACCTCGCCCCGGACCTCTCGGCCGAGGAGCGCGCCGAGATCGGTCTGCGGCTCCTGGAGACGGCGACGGCCGCCGTGATCCCGGCGGGCACGCGGCGCCCCGAGTTCGGGCGCTTCATGCCGGCGGACTGGCGGGAGGTCCCGGAGACCCGGGCCGTCCTGGAGACCCTGTTCTCCGTCCTGGAGGAGACCGGCGCCCGTCCGCTGGTCGAGCGGCTGCGCCTGGAGTGGCGGCCCGGCACCCCCGTACCGGAGCCGAAGGGGCGTCTGGAGTTCCGTCCCGTGCGGGACCGCGAGGACCTCCTCGCGCTGATGACGCCGGTCATGGAGGGCACGCTCGACGGGCACGGCCAGGCCGACCTGGCCTCGGGCCTGTCGCCGCGGGAGGCGGCCGAGCTGCACTTCGACGAGGAGCTCGCGCACTTCTCCTCGCCGCGCGAGTGGTGGCGGGTCGCCCAGCTGCCGGAGAGCGGCGAGCCGGTCGGCTTCGTCGTCCCCGCGCGGAACAACTACCACCACATCATCGCGTACCTCGGTGTGCTGCCCGCCCACCGCGGGCACGGATACATCGACGACATCCTGGCGGAGGGGACCCGGATCCTGGCCGCCGCCGACGTGCCCCGGATCCGGGCGGCGACGGACCTGGGGAACGTGCCGATGGCGGCGTCCTTCGCCCGCACGGGCTACGTGACGTTCGAGCGCGCGGTCAACTACGTGTGGGACGCGCCGGGCGCGTCGGGGTCCTGACTGCCAGGATGGTCGCGGTAGCCGTGGTGGAGTGACTGGACCGTCGACGAGGGGATTCCCGTGCTCTTCGAGGTGTGGGCGCCGAGCGCCCGTGACCGGGTGACGCTGGAGCTGAACGGCTCCGGCCATCCCCTGGACCGGGACGCCGAGCGGGACGGCTGGTGGTCGGGCGTGGTGCCCGCCGCGGACGGCGACCGGTACGGCTTCTCCCTCGACGGCGGGCACGTGCTCCCCGACCCGCGCTCACGCCGGCTCCCCGACGGGCCCGACGGCCTGAGCGCGGTCGTCGACCACTCGGCGTACGCCTGGCGGCACGAGTCGCCGCGCCTGCGGCTGCGCGGCGCCGTCCTGTACGAGCTGCACGTCGGTACGTTCACCCCGGAGGGCACGCTCGACGCGGCGGCCGCGCGGCTCGGGGAGCTCGCGGGCCTCGGCATCACCCATGTGGAGCTGATGCCGCTGTGCCCGTTCCCCGGGGTGCGGGGCTGGGGGTACGACGGGGTGGCGCCGTGGGCCGTCCACGAGCCGTACGGCGGGCCCGGGGCGCTGAAGCGGTTCACCGACGCGGCGCACGGGCTCGGCATGGGCGTGGTCCTCGACGTGGTGCACAACCACCTGGGCCCGTCCGGGAACCATCTCCCCTCCTTCGGGCCGTACTTCACGGAGACCCACCACACCCCGTGGGGCGCGGCGGTGAACCTGGACGCGCCGGGCTCGGACGAGGTGCGGGCGTACTTCCTGGGCAGCGCGCTGGCCTGGTTGCGGGACTACCGGATCGACGGGCTGCGGCTCGACGCGGTGCACGCCCTGGCGGACACCCGGGCCCTGACGTTCCTGGAGGAACTCTCGGCCGCCGTCGACGAGTTGGCGAGGGAGCAGGGCCGCCAGCACTTCCTGGTCGCCGAGTCCGACCTCGCCGACCCCCGCACCACCACCCCGCGCACGCGCGGCGGCCTCGGCGTCCACGCCCAGTGGAACGACGACTTCCACCACGCGCTGCACACGGCCCTGACCGGCGAGTCCCAGGGCTACTACGCCGACTTCGCGCGGGCGCCCGTGGCGGCGCTCGCCAAGACGCTCACCCACGTCTTCTTCCACGACGGCACGTACTCCGCCTTCCGGGGCCGTCACCACGGTCGCCCGGTGGACCGCGAACGCACCCCCGCCCACCGCTTCCTGGGCTATGCCCAGACCCACGACCAGATCGGCAACCGGGCCCTCGGCGACCGCCTCTCCGCCTCGCTCTCCCCCGGGCTCCTGGCCTGCGCCGCGACGCTCGTCCTCACCGGCCCCTCGGTGCCGATGCTGTTCATGGGCGAGGAGTGGGGTGCGAGCACGCCGTGGATGTACTTCACCGACCACACCGACCCGGAGCTCGCGGAGGCCGTGCGGCGGGGCCGCAAGCGGGAGTTCGCGGCGCACGGCTGGGCGGAGGACGAGGTCCCCGACCCGCAGGAGGAGGCCACCCGGGACCGCTCGGTCCTGGACCGGACCGAACGCGAGCGGGACCCGCACAAGCGGCTCCTCGCCTGGCACCGCCAGCTCATCGCGCTGCGCCGCACCCTGCCCGACCTGACGGACCCGGACCTGGGGAGCGTGAAGGTCGCGTTCGACGAGGAGGCCCGCTGGCTGGTCTTCCGGCGCGGTGACCTGCGGGTGGGCGTCAACCTGGGCAAGGCGCCGGTGGACATCCCCCTCGGGTCCAACGGCCGCGACCGGGTCCTGGCGTCCTGGGACCCGGTCGACGCCCCGGCGGCGGACGGCCTGCTCCGCCTCCCGGCCGAGTCGGCGGTCGTCCTGACGGACGGCTGAGGGACGGCTGAGGGCGCCGGGGCCGCCGCTACTCGACGAGGGCCATCTCGTGCGGGGTGTTGTTGAAGCGGCGCCCCGCGCCGTCCTCGGTGGCCGTGACGATGTCCTCGATGCGGACGCCGAAGCGACCCGGGAGGTAGACGCCCGGCTCGATGGAGAAGCACATGCCGGGGACGACGGGGAGCTCCTCGCCCTCGATCATGTACGGCGGCTCGTGGGTGGTGACGCCGATGCCGTGGCCGGTGCGGTGGATGAAGTACTCGCCGTATCCGGCGTCCGTGATGACCTTGCGGGCCGCGCGGTCGACCTCCTGGCAGGCCACCCCGGGGCGTACCGCCTCGAAGCCGGCCTGCTGGGCCTCGCGGACCAGGTCGTGCACCCGGCGCTCCTCGTCGGTGGGCTCGCCGACGTGGACGGTGCGGGTGGTGTCGGAGCCGTAGCCGTGCTTGAGGCCGCCGAAGTCGAGGACGACCATGTCGCCGCGCTCGATGACCCGGTCGCCCGCCTCGTGGTGCGGGTTGGCGCCGTTGGGGCCGGAGCCGACGACGGTGAAGTCGACCTGGGAGTGGCCGAACTCGATGAGCAGCCGGGCGAGGTCGGCGGCGACGTCGGTCTCCTTGCGGCCCGCGAAGCGGACCTTGAGGATCTCGCCGTACGCCTGGTCGGCGGCGGCTCCGGCGGCCGCGATCCGGGCCAGTTCATGGGCGTCCTTGACGCCCCTGAGCATCGGCAGGGCCTCGGTGAGGGAGACGTACGTGGTCTCGGGGAGGGCCTTCTGGAGGCCGAGGAGGTGCATGGCCCAGGCGTTGTCACTGACGCCGAAGCGGCCGTCGACGTCGAGGAGCGGCGCGGTGACGGCGTACGGGTCCTTGCCGTCCTTCCAGTCGCGCAGCGTGAGCGCGGCGGCTCCGGTGGCCTTCTCGGCGTCGGGGGCCTCCAGGGTGGGGACGACGAGGACCGGTTCCTGTCCTGCGGCGAGGACGAGGACGGTGAGGCGCTCGGTGATCGCGGTCGGCTGGTAGCCGGTCAGGTAGACCAGGTCGGGTCCGGGGGCGACGAGCACGCCCGCGAGTCCGGCATCGGCGGCGGACTCGGCGGCGCGGGCCATCCGGGCCCGGTAGTCGTCCGCGGTGAAGGGCACGACGTCGTCGGTCGCGTGGGTGCTCGACATGGGGGCCTCTCCTCGGCGTCCTCGTCCGGTGCGTCGTACAGCATCCTGCCGGGCGGGGGCGCGGCCCGCGACCGGATGGAGCCCCCGTCGGCGTCAGCGGCGGTCGGGCCCCTGGGCGATGAGGCGTTCCAGGAGGTCGTGGAAGTCGTCGCCGACGACGATCCGCAGGTCGCCCCGCTCCTCGTCGTGCTCGCTGAGCTGCGTGAGGGTGCCGTCGCGCCACCAGAAGACGTACGGGCTGATGGCGCCCGGCACGTCCTCGTACCCGGCGGCGGCGAAGGAGGCCATCCCGCCGAGGGCCGGGATGATCGAGGTGTCCCGGATCGGGTGGAAGGCCAGCTGGTGCCGGAAGGGCAGGGCGACGAGGGCGCCGTGCTCGCCGAGCGGGAGGCCGGTGACCCGCCGGACGACGCCGTCGAGGTCGAGGACGCGGCTGGCGGTGTAGAAGGAGTCGCCGACGATGACCTCGAAGCACATGCCGTCGGCGTCGCGGACGGTCTCGTGCTCCTCGACGGGCAACCCGCGCAGATTGCGCAGGGCCCGGTCCCGGAGCTGCCGGTGGTCGCCGAGGCGTTCGAGGGCCTCGTCGGTGAGCATCATGACGCTCTCCGGCAGGTCCAGGGCGAGGACCTCGTAGAGCCCGGGGGCGACGGTCCTGGCGTACCCGAAGGCCGCGGCGTCGATGCCGTCGCCGCTGACGACCCGGGGGTAGAGCTGGGCACGGATCTGCTCGGGCGGCAGGGTGTCGAGCGCGGAGGGTCCGTCCAGGGCGCGGACGACGAGACCGATGTGGCGGTGGATCATGCCGGGCCAGACGCGGGGGCCGCGCCGGTCCTGGTGGCAGACGGCGGCGAGGTTGCCGAGGCCGAAGCGGCGGCCCTTGTCGTCGATGACGTGGCCGGCGTAGACGGTGACCTCCAGGCCGAGCTCGGCGAAGGTCTCACGGACGCGGCCGCGGAAGAGCGCGGCCTCGCGCTGGGAGAAGTACGCGAACTCGGGATCCCTCGGTGCGTCGTCGCCGTCCCGCCTGGGTCCTCGTCGCAGCCACCCCACGCCCGTCCGCCTTCCGTCGCCGTTGCGCACAGGGTAGCGAGTGCGGGTGTCAGCTCTTGAGTCGTCGGGTGAACTCGGCCACCGGGCCGGACGGTTCGCCGCCCGCGCCGGCCGTGAGGAGGAGTTCGACGCGGTGGACGAGGCGGGGCGCGACCAGCGGGACGACCACCGCGCCGTGGGCGTCCGACGCCGCGGACCGGGGCAGCAGGCACAGGCCCCGGCCGGCGGCGGCGAGGGCGGCGAGGGTACGGGTGTCGGTGCCGTCGTAGCGCAGGCCGGTGCGGAAGCCGCGCCCGGCGGGGCCGCCGTGGACGGCCCGGAGCCGGTCGAGGGGGATGCCGGCGGCGGGCGCGTCGAGCCAGCGGGCGTCGACGAGGTCGTCGAGGCGAAGCCCGGTGCGGGCGGCGAGCGGATGGTGGGCGGGCAGGACCACGGCGAGCGGCTCCTCGGCGACGCCGGTCGCGGCGAGCGGGGCGACGTCGGGCAGCCGCAGCGGGTCGCTGGGGGCGGCGATCCCGTCGACGAGCCCGGCGTCGGCCTCGCCGGTGGCGACCGCGACGGGCACCCGCTCGCGGGGCAGGGCGCGCAGGGTGACGCCGGTGGCGGGCAGCGCGGCGAGGGTACGGGCGGTGAGGGCGAGCGGGGAGGCGGCGACGTCCAGGGTCGCGCGGGGCGCGGCGGCGAACCGGTCGAGGTCGGCGCGGGCCGCGTCCAGGCGGAGCAGCAGCGCCCCGGCGTGTTCGAGGAGCCGTTCCCCGGCCGGGGTGGGGGCGACGGGCCGCCGGGTGAGCAGGGGAAGCGCGAGGTCGGTCTCCAGGGCGGCGATGTGCTGGGAGACGGCGGACTGGGTGTAGCCGAGCTCGCGCGCCGCCCCGGAGAAGGACGCGAGCCGGGCGACGGTCACGTACGTCCGGAGGAGGTGCGGGTCCACCGGTTCAGGACCCGAGGGGGGTCTTCAGCAGGTCCTTGGCGTAGTACGCGAGGGAGCGGTTGTAGCGCGGCAGCAGGGGCGCGAGGGCGCCGAGCGCGAGGGAGGCGGCCTCGCGGTCACGGCCGGTGTCGGCGAGGGCGAGCGCGAGGAACGCGTCGACGGCGCCGGCCAGCGCCCGCTCGTCGGCGTCGAGCCGGTCGGCGGGGATGTCCCGCTCGGCGGTGAGGAGCTCGACGCTGCGGTCGGGGCGGCCGAGGTTGCGCAGGCTGCTGGCGAGCTGGATGACGGCGCGGCGGCGGCGCAGCCCGGTGAGGCCCAGGTCCAGGGCGCGCCGGTAGCGGGCGACGGCCTCCTCGGGCATGCCGGTGGAGTCGTGGGCGGCGGCCTGCTCGAAGACGGCGGCCGGGTCGTCGGCGGGGCGCTCGGCGGCGAGGTCGGCGACGCGGGCGCGGAAGTCGTCGGGCTCGTGGTCGTCGAGGCGCTCCCAGAGCGCGGCGACGCGGGTCTCCCAGTCGTGATCGTTCGTCATGCGGTCACCCTAGCCAAGCCGGGATAAGCATCCGCGATGGAGGAAGCAGGAATCATCGTTGGACGTGAACGAGCGCCCCGGACCAGCATGAACGCCATGACGACGCACACGACTCCGCACACGCCCCGGATCGCCCTGGTGGGCGACCGCTCCCCGCACGTCCGCTCCCACGTCCGGATCCCGGTGCTCCTGGACGCGCTCGCCGAGCGCGACGGGCTCGCGCTCGACGCGTACTGGATCCCGACGGCCGACGCGGAGGCCCCGGGCGCGGTGAAGGGCTTCGACGCGGTGTGGGTGCTGCCGGGGAGCCCGTACGCGAGCGAGGCGGGCGCCCTCGTGGCGATCCGTACGGCCCGCGAGGACGGCATCCCCTTCCTGGGCACCTGCGCCGGCTTCCAGCACGCCCTGATCGAGTACGCGCGGGACGTCTGCGGCCTGGAGCGGGCGGCGCACGCCGAGAACGACCCGTCGGCCGACCCGGACGACCTGCTGATCGCACCGCTCGCCTGCTCGCTCGTCGGCCACGAGGGCGTCGTACGGGTCGTCCCCGGCTCCCTCGCCGCGAGGGCGCTCGGCACGGAGCGGACGACGGAGCGGTACCACTGCGACTACGGCGCGGACAGCCGCCACCTGGACACCCTGCGGGCCCACGGCCTCCGCTTCACGGGCACGGACGAGGAGGGCGGCATCCGCATCGCCGAACTCCCCTCGCACCCCTTCTTCCTGGCGACCCTGTTCCAGCCGGAACTGTCGGGCGACGGCACCCACCCCCACCCGCTGGTCCGGGCACTGGCGGTGGCGGCGGGGGAGCACGCGGCACGAGGGTGAAGATCGTGATCTGCACCTGGAGTACGGGGCGGGCAACGCCACCCGGGCTCCAGGGCTCACGGAAGGTCAGGGTGGCAGCCGAGGGCTGCCACCCGGAGGGGTTGGTCGGAGGGAACTCCGGACCTACGGTTTCGTTCCTTCCAGTCGCAGCGATGCCTCGAAAGGCAGCGACTGCGTATAGGTGTTCTCCCCGGACTTGTACGTGAAGGTGGCACCCGTGATGTTCTCGGTGATGTTCTCCGTGATCTCCACCTTGACCACGTAGTAGACATCCGATTCGGTCCCGGGCTCTATCGGTATCGCTCGGGTCGCGTGATTCTCCAGTGCGTCGAGGTCCGGCATGCCGGACGATCCGACCCGGGAGATGAGCGCGACCCCCTCGGTGTCGTTCCTGTCGTAGGCGCCGTACCCGAGGATCTTGATCCCCTTGGGCGCGTGGTCCACTTCCGCCGCCGTCACCTGGATCTTCTCGGGCGACTTGTTGTACATCAGCGGCAGGGCGATGTTCCATTTCTGGCCGACCCGGGCGAGATCGTTTCCGATCACGCCCGATGACTGCGTTCCTTCTCCGAGCGCGTCACCCGAAGCCCCCTGGACGCTCGTGCAGGCGAGGAGGGAGAAGAGCAGAAGGGCGAGGGCGCTACCACGAGAAGAACAGGCCCGGATTCCCCGAGACGCGGTCATTCTGCCCCCAGATGTCGTGTCGGCCAGTCTTTCGTCCAGCGGTGATCCGCTGCTTGTGGTCGCGGTCGTATGTCGTGGCCGCGCCGAGGCTGACACCGAAGACCGAGGCGGCCCCGTTCCACTTCACGCTCTTTCCCCTGGAGAGCTGGAAGTAGCTTCCCGGCTCGACGTACGCGCGGCGGCTCTTCGGCGAGGCGTTGAACTTGCTGTAGCCGTCCTTGTAGCGGACGTCCGCGCCCATCTTGCCGACCGCTCCCCCTGCCGGGACGCTGTAGCGGCCCGCGATGATCTTCTGGTAGGAGCTCTTCGCGATTCCTCCGCAGTAGTACGTGTACTTGTACTTCGTGTACTGGATCGGGATCTGGTACTGGCGGGCGAAGTACGGGCCCTGATTGGTGTATCCGGTGGCCTGCCCGACGCTGCTGCCCAGGGACACTCCGCCGCTGGCCTTCCAGGTGCTGCCGCTGCTCACCGCGACGTCGACGGTCGTCGACAGCTTGCTGTCGTAGTCGACGGTGGCGTAGGCATCCCAATTGGCGTGGCCTTCACCGACCGTGGTGTAGGCGATGCGGCTGGAGAGGGCGGTGCGCAGCGTTTCGCACGTGCCGGAGCTGTACGGGGTCACGGCCTGGCCGCTGACATCGGTCCCGTTGACGACGTACGGGGTGTAGCCGCTCTCCAGAGCGCGGTTGTCCGCCTGCCAGGTCGGGGCGGTCGAAGCCGCGCCGGTGGAGCTCGCCTCCTGCTCGGCGGCGTAGGTGGTGGCTTCCTGCGCGGCCGTGGGCCGGGAGAACGTGGTGTCCGGGGCGGCCGCGGGGATCATGGCCGTCGTGTGCTGCTCACCGCTCACCTCAGCCGCGAACGCCGTCGGCCGGGCGGTTGCGGGATCCTCGGGCGCGGCGACGGTGTGGTCCAGGCCGATCATGGGAACGCCCGAGCTGGTGGTTCCGGCGACGGTGGCGCTGACGTTGAGCGCTCCGCCGTTGTCGGCTGCCACTGCGGCCACGTCTGCGGGCAGCTCTCCGGGAAGGGTGAGGGACCAGCTGCCGTCTGCTGCCGTGGTCGTGGTTCCCAGGACCGGGGGCTTCTGGGAGCCGGGTTGTTCCGCGGCGACGTCCGAGGCCTCGATGAGGACGTTCATCCCGGCTGCGGGCCGGCCGTCGCCGAGCGTGAAGACTCCTCGGACCACTCGCGGGCCGACGGGCGCGGGGACCGGGTCGGGGTCGGGTTCGACGGGGGCGGGAGGCAGATCCGAGTCATCCGCAGGGGTGCCGACGACCGGCTTCGCCTCCGAGGCGGGGGCCAGGCAGGTGGCCGTGTCGCTGAGCACATCACCGAAGAGACCGGACATCACACTCGGGTTCGCGGACAGGAGGGTACCGGTCCCGGTGTATCCCCTGACGAGACCGGAGTAGTCCGCACTCGCGGTGGCCGTGTAGACGGTTCCGGCGCCGGGGCTCCACGCCTGGACCGCGTCGTCGAGTCCGGTGGCGACGACCGTCGGTGCGTTGAACGCCGATCCGAACCGGGCCATCGTGTACTTCCTGATGGTTCCCGCGTCCAGCGTGTAGATTGCGCCACCCGCGGACCACACGTCCTGCGCAGCACGGATTTCCTTCACTCTGGGGTCGCTCGGACCCGGAAATCCTGGGGCCGGAGCAAACGTCTTCTGCCCGTTGGGCATCACGTGCCCGCCGTCGAAGTAGGCTTCGAAGGCGCCCTGGTTGTTGATCGTCAAGATGTAGGACCCGAAGGACCATATCTTCTCGAAGCTGAGCCAGGGAATGCCTGTATCGACGAACGTCTCCACCGGTGTGAGGAGTGATCCGCCCTCGGCTGTCGCATCCCGGTAGGACTTCACGCCGTCCCTGCCGAAAATGTAGAACTTTCCGCCCTGTGTGGCGACGATCCTGGAGCTCCAGGGCACTTTGGCGGTGAAGCCGGTGGAGACCAGCGGTGCGTTCGCTCCGCCACCCATCGGGTCGAAGTCCACGTACTTTCGCAGCGTCTTGTCGGTGTAGGTGTCAGCTTTGGGGTTTCCCGGCTGACGCTCCAATACGTACGTGTTCGACGTGTTGGGGCAGGCTTCGGCAGCGGATGCCGCAGTCGGGACCGCGAGCACCGGGACCACCAGTGTGCCGGACAGCAAAGCGATGACGGACGCCATGGTCGAGCAGCGTCTTACGCCTGCCCTGCGGACAGGATGGTTCATGTTTCCCCCCTGGGAATTCCGGATCCCGCTCGGGAGCCGGAAGATCGCGATACTAGGCAGTCGCCAGTGGCATATGTCAACGACACATGCCCAGCTCCGTCACCTTCCCGGCCGGCGAGGAGGTGTCACCGGTGGGCCGCTCCTGATGTCGGCGCGACACGCGCAACGAACAGGCCACGTGCGGAGCCGTGGCACCCGCAAGGCCCCGCTCTCCCGTGTCCGCTCAGTCCGCCCTCACGACCAGGTCCGCGCGGTCCCGGCCCGTGGCCGCTAGGCGGGCGTTCGGTTCGTCGGAGTCGTGGACCCAGCGTTCGGCGTGGGCGCGGTCCTTGCCGAAGCGGACGTGGCGGTCGACCAGCCGGGGGACGCGGACGGCGGCGTCCAGGTCCAGGAACCAGGCCTCGTCGAGCAGGGGCCGGACGTCCGCCCAGGCGCCCTCGTCGTGCAGCAGGTAGTTCCCCTCGGTGACGACGAGCGGGACCTCGGGCGCGACGGGGATCGCTCCGGCGACCGGCTCCTCCAGGGTGCGGTCGAACGCGGGCGCGTACACGGTCGTGCCGGGCACGGGGGCCCTCAGCCGGGCGAGGAGCGCGGTGTACCCGGCGGCGTCGAACGTGTCCGGCGCGCCCTTGCGCCCGGCACGTCCCAGCCGCTCCAGTTCCGCCTGCGCCAGGTGGAACCCGTCCATCGGGACCAGCACGGCCGCCCCGTCCAGCCGGTCGACCAGTCGCCCGGCCAGCGTGGACTTCCCGGCCCCCGGGGCCCCCGCGATCCCGAGGATCCGCCGCTCCCCCGCCACGGCGAGCCCCCGTGCCCGGGCGACGAGCCGATCGAACTCCCGCACGTCCATGCGGGGCATTCTCGCACCGGCACGGCACCCGTCCCCGGGGCCGCCCCTCCCCCACCCCTCTTCCGGACCCTCGTTCGCCCCCTTACCCCGCAAGGGTCGCCCCTGTCACGACGCGGGTCGACGCGGGTCGAATCCACCGCTTCCTCGCATTACGTTGGAGTAATGCCGTCCATCGCACTCGTCACCCTCGTCGTCCGTGACTACGACGAGGCCATCGCCTTCTACACCGACGCCCTCGGCTTCGACCTCGTCGAGGACACCGACCGCGGCGACGGAAACCGCTGGGTCGTCGTCCGCCCGCGCGGCGCCGCCGGCGTCGGCGGTCTCGGCAACGCCGGACTGCTCCTGGCCCGCGCCAGGAACGAGGAGCAGGAGGCCTCGGTCGGCCATCAGACCGGCGGCCGGGTCGGCTTCTTCCTCCACACCGAGGACTTCGCCCGCGACCACGAGCGCATGGCCGCGGCCGGCGTGAAGTTCCTGGAGGAACCCCGCCACGAGCCGTACGGCTCGGTCGCCGTCTTCGAGGACCTCTACGGCAACCGCTGGGACCTCCTCCAGCCGGCCGACGCCTGAGCCCTACTCGTAGACCGTCGCCGCCGTCAGCGCCCGCGCGAGGAACGTCCGGTCGCCGTCCGGCGGGAGCGTCTCGCCCGCGTGCCGGTACCAGCCGGGGGCGTCGTTCGCCCACGCGGCGAGCGCTTCGAGGAAGCGTTCCAGGGTGGCGTTCTCCCAGGTGTGCCCTTCCTCCTGGAACTCCCGGTGGAGGGCGCGCAGGAACGTGACGAAGTCGTCGCGGCTGTCGAGGCGCTCCTCGGGGCTGATCGGCATGGCGGCACCGTAGCTCCCGCCGTGCCCCGCCGTCGCGCTAAATCGGTGTCGTCCGGACCCGCGCTCTCCCTACACTCGCGGCACGGCGCACCGACCGGTGTGCCGTGCCGCGAGAGTGCCGACCGAGGAGAGCCGACCGTGCGTACGCGCCGCTTCGACGTGATCCTCGCCTCTCGCTCCGGCCGATGGCGGCTGCGCGCCCGCCATCGCCGACCCGTGGTGTGACCGCACCATCCCGGGAATCGCGCTGCCCGTTCTCCACGCAGCAGCGAAAGGCACCACCATGCGCGTCCGCAATCTCGGCATCCTCGCCCACGTCGACGCCGGCAAGACCACCGTCACCGAACGCTTCCTGTACCTCACCGGCGCCACCCACAAGCGCGGCGAGGTCCACGACGGCACCACCGTCACCGACTTCGACCCGCAGGAGCGGGACCGGGGCATCACGATCTTCGCCGCGGCCGTCAGCTGCGACTGGGCGGGCCACCGCGTCAACCTGATCGACACGCCCGGCCACGTCGACTTCTCCGACGAGGTCGAGCGTTCGCTCCGCGTCCTCGACGGCGCCGTCGCCGTCTTCGACGCCGTCGCGGGCGTCGAGCCGCAGAGCGAGACCGTGTGGCGCCAGGCCGACCGCCACGGCGTCCCGAGGATCGCGTTCGTCAACAAGCTGGACCGCGCGGGCGCGGACCTCGACACCGCCGTGGCGTCGATCCGGGACCGTCTCGGCACCGTCCCGCTCCCCGTCCAGCTCCCCCTCGGCCACGAGGACGGCTTCACCGGCGTCGTGGACCTGGTCCGCATGCGGGCGTACGTGTGGGCCGACGGCGCCGACACGTACACCGAGCAGCCGGTCCCCGACGACCTCCGGGACGAGGCCCGGCACCGCCGCCGACGCCTGGAGGAGACGGTCGCCGAGCTGCACCCCGGCGCCCTGGAGGAGTTCTGCGGGGAGGAGGCGCTGTCCGGGGCGACCCTGGCGTCCGCCCTCCGCGACCTCACCCTCTCCGGTGACGCCGTCGTCGTGCTGTGCGGCTCCGCGTACCGCAACCGGGGCATCGAGCCGCTGCTCGACGCCGTCGTCGCGTACCTCCCGGCCCCGTCGGACATGCCGCCGGTGCGCGGCGAGGTCCCGGCGGACCCGACGGCGCCGTTCACCGCGCTCGCCTTCAAGGTGAACGCGACCGCCACCGGCCGCATGACCTACCTCCGCGTCTACGCGGGCACGCTCAGGAAGGGGGACACCGTGCTCGACGCCACCGCGGGCCGCACCGAGCGGATCGCCCGCATCCTGCGCGTCCAGGCCGACCGGGCGACGGAGGCGGACGAGGCGCGCGCCGGTGACATCGTCGCCGTCGTCGGGCCGAAGTCCGCCCGCGCCGGGGCGACCCTGTGCGCCCCGGACGCGCCGGTCGTCCTCGAACCGCCGACGACCGCCGACCCGGTCGTCTCGGTCGCCGTGGAGGCCCGTCGCGGCACGGACACGGGCCGCCTCGCGACGGCCCTCGCCCGGCTCTCCGAGGAGGACCCGTCGCTCGTCGTGCGGTCCGACCCGGAGACGGGCCAGACCGTCCTGTCCGGGCTCGGCGAACTGCACCTGGAGGTCGCGGTGGAGAAGCTGCGGCGCGACCGCGGCCTGGAGGTCACGGTCGGCCGTCCGCAGGTCGCGTACCGGGAGACGGTGGCGAAGGGCGTCACGGGCCTGCTGTACCGGCACGTCAAACAGGACGGCGGCGCGGGCCAGTTCGCCCATGTCGTCCTCGACGTCGAACCCGCGCGGGACGGCGAGGAGTTCGTCTTCACCTCCGCCGTCACGGGTGGCCGCGTCCCGCAGGAGTACGTCCGCGCGGTCGAGGCCGGCTGCCGGGACGCCCTCGTCGAGGGCCCCCTCGGCGGGCACCCGGTGACGGGCGTCCGGGTCACGCTCACGGACGGCGCCACGCATCCGAAGGACTCCTCGGAGATGGCGTTCCGCACGGCGGGCCGCTTCGCCCTGCGCGAGGCGCTCCGCGCGAGCGCGATGACCCTGCTCGAACCGGTGGCCGAGGTGACGGTCACCGTGCCCGCCGAGTCCGTCGGCGCGGTCCTCGGCGACCTCGCGGCCCGCCGGGGCCGGGTCACGGACCAGACGACCCGCTCCGGTACGGCGGTGGTCGAGGCGACGGTCCCGCTGGCCGAACTCTTCGGCTACGCGAACCGCCTCCGCGGCCGCACCCAGGGCCGGGGCACGTTCACCACCCGCCCGGCGGGCTACGCCCCGGCGCCGGGCGGTCGGGTCGGCTGACGGAAGGGGTGACCGGGCCGTGGGAACTCCCGCGGCCCGGCCACCCGCTCAGACCACGGCCAGCGGAACGTGGAGGTCCGCCGCGCGGCGCTGCCGCACCAGGCTGATCGTCGACCACACGAACATCAGCAGGAAGAGCACGGCCCCGGCGCCGAACATCACGGTGGCCACGGCCGGTCCACCGCCGCCGACGTCGTCCTGAGAGGCGACCGTCTGCGGATCGCCCTCCCGGTACCGGACGGTCAGAGGCTCACCGGCCGTGTTCTCCCCGTGGCTGCTCCCCACCGGAAGGTTCGCCACCACGGTCCGCCCGTCGGCGTCGAACCTGACCTTGCATCCCCCCAGGTCAAGGTACTCCTGCGGTCCGCCGGGAACCCGGACCGGGGCCGAGGTCGAGCTCGGCCCCCAGCTCGCCCTCTCCCCCGGTGCCTGGACCGAGTTCCTCAGCCGACCGGGCTGACGGCCGGCGCCGACCGGTGGTCGGTGGGCCTCGTCCCGTACACGCGCTTGAAGGCCACGCTCAGTCCGAACGCGCTGCGGTAGCCGACCTGTCGGGCGATCGACTCCACCGTGGCGTCGGTACGGGCCAGGAGGTCGGCGGCCAGGGCGAGGCGCCAGCCCGTCAGGTACGTCATGGGCGGTTCGCCCACGAGGTCGCCGAAGCGGCGGGCGAGGGTCGCGCGGGAGACGCCGGTCGCCTCGGCGAGGGTGGTGACGGTCCAGGGGCGCGCGGGCCGGTCGTGGACGAGGCGCAGGGCCCGGCCCGCGACGGGGTCGGCGAGGGCGCGGTACCAGGCGGGCGGGTCCGCTTCGGGGCGGGCGAACCATGCGCGGAGCGTGGACAGGAGCAGGAGGTCCAGGAGCCGGTCGAGGACGGCCTGCTGGCCGGGGTCGTCGCGGCTGATCTCGGTGTCGGTGAGTTCGAGGATGGGTCCCGCCTTGCCCTCCTGGGGGACGACGAGGACACGGGGCAGGCCGTCGATGAGGCGAGCGGAGACGCGGCCGTCGACCTGGTAGCTGCCGGTGAGGAGCACGGTGGTGCCGCCGGGGGCGTTGGCGCAGGTGCGGAGGCCGAGGATGACGTCCTCGCTGATGTCCTCGCCGTCGACGGTGGTGCAGTACCCGGGGTGGACGACGTAGAACGGCGCGGTCGACGCGGTCGCGTCGTCGGTGACGGAGAAGGGCTCCTTCCCCGTCACCACGGCCACGTCGCCCGGTCCGAGGGCGACCGGCGCGGCGTCGCCACCCGGGACGATCCAGCCGGAGCCCCGGAGCATGGTGACGACGGCCAGGGGTGTCCCGTCGGCGAAGCCGATGGACCAGGGCGGCGCGAGGATGTTCTTGCTGAACAGGGCGCCTTCGGAACGGACTTCGTACAGCAGGCTCGCGAGCGGATCCACACCCCCGAGTGTACGGACGGACCCGGAAGCCCCAGGTCGGCGACCCGGGGCCTCGTCGTCCTCGGCTGTTCCGGCCGGTGGTGGCCGGGGCGGGGCGCGGGGGCGTCCCGCCCGCCGCCGCGGCCGGGTCACAGGGTGAGCAGGGCGCGGGCGGCGTGCCGGGGGTCGGCGAGGGGTCTGAGGGCGAGGCGGACCAGGGCGAGCGGGTTGTCGTCACCGGCGACGCGGTTGACGCTGAGCTCGCCGCAGGAGACGCACTGGTGGATGATCATCCATTCGCCGTCCGGGCGGACGGACATGCCGAGGGCCTCCATCCGCCCGTGGCAGTCCGTGTCGCGGTCGCCCGGGATCCTCCGGTCGACGTGCAGGCTGGCCAGGCAGTGGGGGCAGTGGTTGCGGTGCGCGGTGCCGGGTGCGTCCAGGGAGACGTCGAGCCGGCAGGACGTGCACCGGAAGTCGTTCGCCCGGTGCCCGCCCCGGGCGTGCAGGACGTCCTTGTGCCGCTGCGGCCGGCGCCGCCCGCGACCGCCGTTGGTGCGTGACATGGTGGTGTTCCTTCCTTCGCGGGCGGTCAGAGGGATCCGAACGCTTCGAGCGGGAAGGGAGGTTGGGCCAGGGGGCGGACCGCGATGCGCATCAGGATGAGCTGGTTGTCGTCGGCGCGGACGGGGTTCGAGGTGAGCTCGTCGCAGCGCACGCAGCGGTGGATCACCCTCCAGTCACCGGTGCGGAGCACGGCGATGGCGATCGGGGACATCCGGCCCTCGCAGTCGCTCGGACCGCCCTCGACGTGGTCGAGGACGTGCCGGGAGTGCAGGCAGGACGGGCAGTGGTCGCGCGGTGCGCCGTCGGCGGCGTACGCGGACACGGTCAGTCCGCACCAGGCGCAGGTGAAGGTACCGAGGCTGAGAGTGTGCGTGGTGTTGTCGGTGTGGCTGGACACCCGGGTGCTCCTTGCTGGAAGTCGGTCATGACAGCAAGAGCAGGCCGAGCGGCCTCGTCAGAGGGCCCGGGAACGCCGCGGAACGGCGGGCGGGCGGGTCGGAGCACCGGAGGACACGTCCGGGGACCGTCCGAGGGAAAGGGACGGCGGAAGGCGGCGGACGGTTACGCGGTACGGCGAGGCGCACTCGGCGCGGACCGGGACATCAAGACACCCTTTTCCAAGGCACACGGGCCCAGAACGAATCGGAAACGACCGGCTCAGCCAACAGGACGCCGCCCGGGAGCGTCAACGGATTATTCGACGCACGGAACCGAGCTCCTCAGACATCGGACTGAGCGCCTGGACCATTCCACCGCTCACCGCCCCGCCGTTTGACTGGTCGCATGACAACGACGAAGACACGCCCCCTCCTGGTCCTCGGCTCCACCGGCAAGACGGGCCGCCGGGTGGCCGCCCGCCTCAGGGAGCGCGGGCACGACGTCCGGGCCGCCTCCCGCCGGGGAGCCGCCCGGTTCGACTGGAACGACGAGAACACCTGGGAGCCCGTCCTCGACGGGGTCGGAGCGGCCTATCTGGTCGACTCGATGCAGAGCGACGCCGGGGAATCGATGAGCAGGTTCGCCGAGCTCGCCGCCGCCCGGGGTGTCGAGCGGCTCGTGCTGCTCTCGCACCGCGACTGGGTCGTCCCCGAGGGCGAGGAGAAACTGCCCACCGAGCGGGCCGTGCGGGAGTCCGGCGCGGAGTGGACCATCCTCAAGCCGGCATGGTTCACGCAGAACTTCAGCGAGGATCCGTTCTTCCGGGGGCAGCTCGTCGACGGCGAGGTCGTGTGGTCGGCGGGGGCCGGCACGGAGCCGTTCGTGGACGTCGACGACATCGCGGACGTCGCCGTGGCGGCGCTCACCGAGGACGGTCATGCCGGGGAGGCGTACGAGCTGTCCGGGCCGCGCCTGCTGAGCCTGGGCGAGGTCGCGGACGAGGTCGCCCGGGCGACGGGACGGGACATCACGTACCGTCCGGCCTCGCCGGAGGAGTTCGCGGCGCACGCGGCCCGGCACGGACTGCCGGAGGACTTCACCGGTCTCCTGAACACGCTCTTCGGCTGGATCGCCGAGAACCGTTTCGCCACGCTCGGCGACGGCGTGCGGCGGGCCCTGGGCCGCGAGCCGCGCGACTTCGCGGACTACGTCAGGGCCACCGCCGCGACCGGGATCTGGCAGGGCTGACCGGCGCCCCGCCAGATCCTGTGACATCCCCCGGCCGGCGCCGTCAGCGCATCACGGACGAGAAGTTGTCCAGCTGGATCCAGGTGACCTTGTTCGCCGCCTGGGGGCCGAGGACGTTGACGACGCCGGCGGTGTTGGCCTCGATGCGCAGGGCGTTGATGCCCTGGCTGTTGTTGCGCGGGCAGACGCCCCGGGTCAGCTTGGGCGGGCGGATGTCCGCGTGGAGCGTGCCGAGCGGGCCGTCGGCGGTGAAGGCGCAGGTGACCAGGCCGCGCAGCTGGAGGAACTCGGTGCCCGCGAGGCGGATCACGCGGGCCTCGGCCGGGGAGAGGGCGTCGTTCTGCACGCCCGCCTCCAGCGTGACCGGCTTCCAGTCGACGACGACCTGGCAGCCGTCCGCGGGGTCGGCGGCGGCGGGAGCGGCGGAGAGCAGCGGGGCGCCGACGGCGACGGCCGGGGCGGCGAGGGCGGCGGTGAGCAGGGAGCGGCGGCTGGTCGTGTGCGGGGTCATGCGCGATCCTCCGGGACGGGTGGGGCGGGCGGACGGCTGTGGTGCGGGGGCGGCGGCCCGGCGGGGGCTCATCGCCAGGCGACGGAGACGCCGTCGAGGTCGATCCAGGTGATGGGGTTGTCGCTGTAGGCGCCGTAGGCGCGGAGCCCGCCGCTGACGTCCGTCTCGATCCGGCAGACGCACCGTCCGGCGTTGTTGTTGCGGGGCACGTTCGCGCGCGTCAGGTGGGTCGGGCGCAGCCGGTGCGGGAGGGTCGCGATCCTGCCGTCCGCGGTGAGGCCGGGCGTGTGGGTGAGGGTGCCGCGGAGCTGGAGGTAGGTGGTGCCGGCGAGGGCGATCAGACGTCCGCGCGGCGGCTGGGCGCCGGGCTGGATGCCGGGTTCGAGGGCGAGGTCCTCCCAGTCGGCGAGGACCTTCACGCCGTCGACGGCCGGCTTCGTCGGGTACCAGCTGATCGTGACGTCACGCGAACCGGTGGTGCCCGGGACGGTGTTGCTGAAGCCGAGGAGCAGCCTGGTCTCGGCGGTCTGCGGGTCGACCTCGAAGGCGACGCCCTCCGGTTCGCGCCGGGTGAGGCCGTCGGCGCTGGTGACGACCTGCCGGTCGATCCGCCTGCCGGTCGTCCAGTCGTACGAGGTGAGGAAGGCGACCCCGGGGAATCCGTCGGCGGGGAGCGTGTCCGGGTCGTCGTCGACGAGGTAGGGCGCCCACTGGTACCAGTACAGGACGTCGCCGAGGACGGTGTAGCCCTGGGACGTGAGCCTGCTCTCCAAGGGGTACCGCGCGGGCACGGCGGGGGTCGTCTCCTCGTCGACGCACGGCTGCGGCAGGCCGTCGCAGTCGCTCATGACGAACGTGGTGCCCACCGGGACCCAGGAGCCGGCGGCGGCCGCGGCGAGGTCGTAGCGCGTGAAGGTCCGCTTGCCGCCCTTGTGGTACATGACGCACAGGAGGTTGTTCACGGGGTCGACCGACGGCCCGGTGCCCGAGGTGCTGCCGGGCGGCGTGAACTTCCGCAGGGCCGGATCGTCCGCCTGGAGGATCGTGTCGTCGGCGTACGCGAAGCGCGTGACGGCCTTGCCGAAGGCGGCCGTGACCTTGCCGTCCTTCTTGGTGAGGTGCAGCGGTGCCGCCGCCGCCGATCCGACCTCGGTCCAGATGTACGTCGTGTCGCCCTGCGGCTCCACGCCCATCGAGATCCCGTGCCCGAAGCCCTTCAGCTGCATCGAGCCCTCGACCCTGCCGGTCAGGCGGTCGATGCGGTTGAGCCGCATGTTGCCCTGCTCGGTGTCCTGCTGGCTGCCGCTCTCCATCTGGAGGACGAAGACGCGGCCGTTGCGGGTGTCGGTGGCGATCGCCTGCGGCGCCGGTCCCTTCACCAGGTCGACGGTCTGGATGAGCCTGCCGGTGATGCCGGACAGGTCGACGCCGTTGGCGTCCGTGGTTCCCATGGTTCCCTCCCCCGGGGATCCCTGACGGATCCTCATCACGAAGGGAAGATCATCACACGGTCCTCTCGCGGGCGTGTGCCAGGATGCGTGTACCTGCCCGCCATCGACACGAGGAGCGACCTCCATGAGCAGCACCCCCTCCGGCTACCTCTCCGAGCTGTTCTCGCTCGACGGGCGCACCGCCCTCGTCACCGGCGGCAGCTCCGGCATCGGCCGGGCCATCGCCGGGGCCCTGGCCCGGGCGGGCGCGAGCGTGGTGGTCATGGCCCGCAAGGAGGCCGAGCTGGTCGCGACCGTGGACGAGCTGACGGCCGACGGCTGCCGGGCGGCGTGGGTGAGCGCCGACCTGAGCACCCGGGACGGCATCAAGGCGGGCGCGGAGGCGGCCGCGGCCGTCTTCGGGGAGCCGGACGTCCTGGTGAACTCGGCCGGGATCAACCTCCGTCCGCCGTTCGGCGAGCTGGGCGAGGAGGTGTGGGACACGACGATGACGGTGAACCTGGAGGCGCCGTTCCTCCTCGGACGGCGCTTCGGCCCGGGGATGGCCGAGCGGGGCTTCGGCCGGATCATCCACATCACCTCGCAGCAGGCGCACCGCGCGTTCGTCCAGAGCGGGGCGTACGGGGTGTCCAAGGGCGCCCTGGAGTCGCTGGCCCGCTCGCAGGCCGAGGCCTGGTCCCCGTACGGCGTCACCGCCAACACCCTGGTCCCGGGCTTCGTGATGACCCCGCTCAACCAGCGCCTCTCCTCGGACCCGGAGAAGGTCGCCGCGCTGGCCGCGCGCACGATGGTCGGCCGCAACGGCCTGGCGGAGGACTTCGCGGGCGCGGCCGTCTTCCTGGCGAGCGCCTCCTCGGCGTACGTGACGGGCCAGTCCCTCTTCGTGGACGGCGGGTTCTCCGTCCACTAGGAGCGAGCGTCCCGCTGTCCCGTCGGCCGTCGGCCGGCCCGGTGCTCAGGTCCGGGACGCCGCCCAGTCCGCGAGCGCCCCGGCACAGGCCTCCAGGGCCTTCGCGGTCGGACCGGTCGTCGCGGACACCGCGGCCGACAGGATGAGGGCGGGACCCTCCGCCTCTCCGCCCACCGTCACCGCGCAGACGACCGTCGACGGCGGGCCCGCCGTGCCGGGCGGGGCGGACACCGTGAGGGTCAGCTCGCAGGAGCCCGGCCTCGCCCCGGCCGCCTCGACGCGGGCGGTCATCGCCTCGGCCAGCGGCGCGGCGTTGTCCTCCAGGGCGCCCGGGCGCAGCGGGAACTCCTCGTCGACGGCCACGACGCCGATCCCCCGCAGGGTGGTGGCCCGCAGGTGCAGCGCACGGGCGCCGAACACACCCGTGCTGTGCAGGACGTAGACGGCGACGAGCGCGGCCCGGACCGCCGCGCCGAGGTCGTGCGCGCCGCCGGGCAGGGTGTGGTGCCAGTGCGGCGCGCGGAGCCGCACCGGGGCGGTGCCGTGGGCCAGCGCCGTCAGACCGTCGTGGACCGTCCCCCCGAGCAGCCAGGGCCCGCCGGGGCCCAGCATGAGGAGCCGGCCGTGCTCGTCGACCGCGAGCGGCGCGTCCGCGTCCGTACGGCCGAAGGGGAAGAGCCGTAGGCCGAGGGAAGCGGCGAGCCGGTTCAGGGACGGGACGTCGTGGCGGGCCTCGCGGGGGTCGACGACGCTGCCGACGGCGGCGACCTCCCGGCCGCCGGCCGGGGCGGGCAGGACGGTGAGGCCGTGGAACTCGCGCAGGGCCCGTTCGGCGGCGGGGAAGAGCTCCGCGCCGACGGTCACCGTGACGAGGACCGCGAGCATGGCGGCGTCCCCGGCGTCGCGCCCCGGCCGCCAGCCCGCGTCCGTCAGTACGCCGGTCATGCCTGGTCGTGGAGGATCGTGACGCCCAGCCGGTCGAGGAGCGCCGTGCAGGAACGGCAGACGTCCGCCTCGGTGCCGTGCTCGGGGTCGCCGTGCGGGCGGATCTTGCGGGCGACGACCGCCGCGCCCGCGAAGTGCGGGACGGCCTCGTCGAGCGTGGCGGCGCGGCCGTCGCCGCGCTGCCGGTCGAATGCGAAGAGCTCGTCGGAGACGAGCGCGGACTCGGCGCAGTAGCCGGCGAACGACTCGCGCAGGGCGGGCGGAAGCCCGTCGAAGAACGCCCGCACGGCGGGGTGGAGCCGCGGCTCGCCGTCACCGGTGAGGTTGGTGTGGCTGGTGATGGTGCCGTGGAGGAGCAGCGAGGCCGCCGTACCGGGGATCAGGTCAGACATAGAGGTCCTCCGCGTCCTGCATGGGGGGATGGGCGAGGGAGATCATGGCCTCGTACTTGTCCGCGCCCATGTAGTAGGCGCCCGTGTGGTGCACGTAGAAGAACCGGCCCCGCTCGTCGATCAGGACGGGTGAGCCCTCCGAGTCGTCGATGCCGACCGGGAAGAGCCGCACGCCGAGCCCCTGGCTCAGCTCGGCGGCGTCCTCCGGCATGGACCGGTGGCCGAGGTACGGCGAGAAGTAGAGGTGGTCCTCCCGCCGGGCGTCGATCGTGAGGCGCAGACCGCCGTGCTCGGCGAGGAAGGCCGAGGCGGCCTCGAAGAGCTCCAGCGGGTGGCCGGCCTTCCGGTACTCCTCCACGACGTCGGCGACCAGCGCCGGTACGGTCTCCGTCACGTCCCGGCCCGGGAACCATCCGTGCTCCCGGAACCAGGCGTCGACGTCCTCCGGGGTGTTCATCTGCGGCATGAACGTGTGCTCCTCATCCTGCGTATGCCGTGACACCGGCCATGTCCATGGCTATCGCGCAGGACCGGCACGGCGGCTTGTACTTGCCGTGGCCGAGGGGGTGTGGCTTGATCTGCTCGCCGATCTGCACGCTGTAGACCTGCGACCCCTTCATGGCGTCGCGGACCTGGTCGACCGAGGTGATCCCGGTGCCGTGGGGGTCCATCTGCCGGAGACGGTCCGAGACCAGGTTCGCCTCGGCACATTTTCCATGACCCGCGCCCGGGAAGCCGCCGTCGGCCTTGATCTGCTGGTCGACCTGATCGTAGATCGACTGCATGGCCGGGTGCAGGTCAGGGGTCTTCTGACCGGCGCCCTTGGTGGCGCTGGAGTGGCTCGTGACGACGCCGTCGTGCAGAAGGCTGCCGGAGCACGAGCCGTCGAGCAGGTTCGTGCCGGGCGGGAAGTGGGTCTTGGCGAGGTCGATCTTGTGCTTGGGATCGTTCTCGTCGTCCGGGTTCGCCTTGCGCGCCTTGTCCGCGAGATCCCGGGCCTCCTGGACGAGCGCCTCGCGCTGCTGCTCGGGGGTCAGGTGGCTGACGTCGAGCGGGTCCGTCCGGTGGTGCCTCATGTTCCCCGCCGAGCTGCCGTGCCACGGCGGGGCCGGGGTGATGCGCCTGCCGCCGGAGTCGCCTCCGGAGCCGGAGCCGCCGTTCCCGCCGCCCCCGCCGCCGCCACCGCCACCGCCGCCTCCACCACCCTTGTCGTCGTCGTGGTCGCCCTTGTTCTGGCGGGCGAAGCGGTCGCGGAGGTCGTCGTCGGTGTTCTTGTGGTCGACGGAGATCTGCTTGACGACCTTCGGCAGCGTCTGCCCGACGTGGTCGCCCATCGACTTCGCGGCCTTCGTCAGCGCCTCCATCGCCTTGTCCGCGATCGGGTCGATCGCGTCGGCGATCGAGTCACGCCCCCGCGCCCGGCCGTGCGCGGTCTTCGCCTTCGTGAGTTTGCCCGTGGTCTTGCCGTGGATGCTCACGCTGACGCCGTTGAGCTGCGTCGAGGCGTGGGTGTGCTCGGAGTGCTCGATGTGCAGGTTCTTCAGACCGCCGCCCTTCGAACCGCCGCCACCGCCCCCGGCCGAGGCCAGGTTCATCGACTCCTTGCCGGACTGCACCCCGTCCTTGAACCCGTCCTTGCCCGCGTCCTTGGTCTGGTCGAGGTCCACCCCGTCCTGCAGACCGATCGCCACCGCCCCGAGCTGCACGACCAGGTCCGCCGCCATGCCCTCCAGGGCCGCCACCGCGGGCTCGGTCAGCGCCGCCATGACGTACCCGACGGCCTCCTCCACGCACTCCTTGATCAGCCGCTTGACCACCTCCTGGGTGGCCCGCATCGCCCCCGCGCCGATCAGCGACGACAGCCCGAACGTCACCGGGATCAGCGAGATCGCGATGCCCGCCTCCGCCGCCAGGTACCCCAGCTGCACGAGCGCCGCGAGCTTCATCCCCTCGATCGCACCGGCCGCCGTGTCCAGACCGCCCGCGATCGTGCGGGCCGCACCCGCGATGTCCTTGAAGTGCTTGCCCTTGACCTTCGACCAGTGCTCGTTCAGCGCGTCCATCGACTCGCCCTGGCCCGAGGACAGCAACCGCTCGAAGTGGTTGTTCGCGAGCTGGCCGTCGTCCTCCAGGTCGTCCGCGAACTCCCGCAGCGCGTCCGCCATCTCGCGGTACGCGTCCTCGTCGACGTTCGGCCAGGCCACACCGATCAGATCCAGCAGTGTGTCGGCCCAGTCCGGAACCGTGACAGCCATGTTCAACTCCCCCGTACTGGCTGTTTGCAATCTGCAACAGTCCTACCACAGGGGGTGCTTGACGAACCGTCCGGGTCAGACGTAGAAGTCCTCGGCGTCCTTCATGGGATGCCCGTAGAGGTCGGCCATGGCCCCGTACTTGCCGGTGCCCAGGTAGTAGTTGCCGGTGTGGTGCACGCAGAAGAACCGGCTCCGCTCGTCCATGACGATCACTTCCCCCTCCGAGGAGTCCCAGCCCACGGGGAAGAGCCGCACGCCCAGGTTGCGGCTCAGCTCCGCGATCTCCTCGGAGGTGCCGGCCCAGACGATGACCGGCTTGAAGTACAGGTACTCCTCGCGCCGCGCGTCGATGGTCAGACGGACCCCCGCGTGCTCGGCGAGGAATGCGGTGGCCGCGGGGAACGGCTCGACGGGGTGGCCGCACCTGCGGGTCTCCTCGACGACCTCCGCCACGAACGCCGCGGCCTGCTCGGCGACGTTCCGGCCGGGGTACCAGCCGCCCTCGGTGAACCAGGCGTCGACCTCGGCGGGACTTTCGGGACGGGGCATGAGGGCTCCTGGGCCGCTGCTGGGTCGGTGCCGACCGGACAGGCCGCGAGGGGCCCCCCGGACAGCGACATGGGTAGGGGGCCCGCGACCCCGACGCCCCGGGGGTTGAAGCGCGGGCCCCCCGCCGCGCCGCGAGTGTGGTTTTACATAACCCG
>NZ_JBHWFF010000004.1:91733-106554 GCF_042733785.1 Streptomyces sp. NPDC059695
GCGGGGCCGGGCCCCCCCGACCCGCCCGCCGGGCCCCCCCCCCCCCCTCGGCCGCGCCGCCCCCCCCCGCCCCTTCCGCCGGGGTGTTACTCCGTCGGCTCCAGGCGCAGCGAGATGGAGTTGATGCAGTACCGCTGGTCCGTCGGGGTCGGGTAGCCCTCGCCCTCGAAGACATGGCCCAGGTGGGAGCCGCAGCGGGAGCAGCGGACCTCGGTGCGGACCATCCCGTGGGAGGTGTCCGCGATCAGCTCGACGGCGGAGCTGTCCTTCGGGTCGAAGAAGGACGGCCATCCGCAGTGCGACTCGAACTTCTCGTTCGAGGTGAAGAGCTCCGCGCCGCAGGCACGGCAGGAGTAGACACCCTGGGTCTTGGTGTCCGTGTACTCACCGCGGAAGGCGGGCTCCGTGCCGGCGAGCCGGAGCACCTGGTACTCCGCCGGAGTCAGCTCGGCCTGCCATTCCTCGTCCGGCTTCTCGACCTCGTACGCCATCGTTCGTCCACTCCCTCAGTTCGACAGGCGGGCGAGGATCTTCGGACCGAGGTCCGTGACGTCGCCCGCGCCCATGGTGAGAACGAGGTCACCGGGGCCGGCCATTCCCGCGATGACGTCGGGGACCGATTCCTTGTCGTGGACGGCGGTCACGTCGGCGCCGGCGGCGTGGGCCGCGGCGATGATCAGCTCGCTGGTGATGCCGGGGATCGGGTCCTCGCGGGCCGGGTAGATGTCGAGGACGACGGAGGCGTCCGCGAGGGCCAGCGCGTCGCCCATCTCCCTGCCCAGCTCCTGGGTGCGGGAGAAGAGGTGCGGCTGGAAGACGACGAGCAGGCGGGAGGCCCCGGCGGCGCCGCGCATGGCCTCCAGGTCGGCGGTCATCTCGGTGGGGTGGTGCGCGTACGAGTCGATGACCTGGACGCCCTTGGCCTCGCCCTTGAGCTGGAGGCGGCGGCCGACGCCGGTGTAGGCGGTCAGCGCCTGGGCGAGCTCGGCCGGGTCGATGCCGACGCGTGCGCCGGCGGCGAGGGCCGCGGCGGCGTTGTGGGCGTAGTGGCGGCCGGGGACGGAGACGGTGAAGGCGTGCTCGACGCCGTCGAGGAGGACCGTCACCTCGCTCTTCATCCCGTTCGGGACGATCTTGAGGATGCGGGCGTCGGAGTCCTCGGACTCGCCGACGGTGACGATGCTCAGGCCGTCGCGGTCCGCGACGCGGCGGGCCAGCTCGCGGGCGCCCGGGTGCTCGCCGACGACCAGGGTGCCGCCGGGGCGGATCTTGGCGGTGAAGGCCTCGAAGGACTCGTAGATCTCGTCCATGGAGGCGTAGTTGGCGTGGTGGTCCAGCTCGACGTTGAGGACGATCGCGACCTCGGGGTCGTACTTCTGGAAGCTCCGGTCGCTCTCGTCGGCCTCGGCGACGAAGACCTCGCCGGCGCCGTGCAGCGCGTTCGTGCCGGGGCCCGCGAGGTCGCCGCCGATGGCGTACGAGGGGTCCAGGCCGAGCTCGGTCAGGGCGACGGCCAGCATGGAGGTGGTGGTCGTCTTGCCGTGCGTGCCGGCGACGGCGATGGCGCGCAGGCCGTCCATGAGGGAGGCGAGCGCGTCGGAGCGGTGGACCACGGGAATGCCGAGCTCGGCGGCGCGGGCCAGCTCGGGGTTGTCCGCGCGGATGGCGCTGGAGACGACGACGGCGGAGGCGTCGTCGGCGAGGTGCTCCGCGGCGTGGCCGATGTGCACGGTGGCACCGAGGGCGCGCAGCGACTCCGCGGTCGCGGACTCCTTGGCGTCGCTTCCGGCGACCTTGGCGCCGCGCTGGGCGAGGATCTTCGCGATGCCCGACATTCCGGCACCGCCGATGCCGATGAAGTGCGGCCGTTCCATGGCGGCAGGGATGGCGGGTGCCATGCGGATCTCTCCCCGGGGTGCGTGGTTCTGGAAGGTCCCAGCCTAGTGGCTCACGCGCGCGGGCCCGGCGGGGCGCAGCGGGGAAGGCGACGGGTCCGCGCCCCCTGCACGGGGCGCGGACCCGTCACCGGGACGTCACTCGCTGTGGGCGAAGAGCTTCAGGACGGGGACGCCGACCTTGTGGCGGGCCCGGGAGGCCCAGTCGCGGTGGAAGAACTCCTCCACGTAGTGCGGGGCGGTGAGGACGATCACCTCGTCCGCCTCCGACTCGTCGACCACCGCCTTCATCTTGTCGAGCGGGTGGTCCTCGACGACCTGTCCGACCGCTTCGCAGCCGGCGTTCCTCAGGGCCTGGAGCGACACCTCCAAGCCCTGCTCGGCGAGTCCTCTGGCCTCCTTGCCCTCCGGTTCGTCGCCCTCGCGGGTCGCTTCCTTGAGCTCGCCCATGGCGACGTCGTCGATGGCACGCAGCAGTACATCGGCCTGGTCACCACGCGGCTGCATGAGAACGATGAAGGACACGCCCTCGTCGCCGTGCAGGGTGGTGACGAATTCCACGTCGACGGACGTGAGGGGCTTCTCGATCATCAGAACGCTTGTGAACACCTCGGGGGCCCTTCTGCGGAAACCATCCTTCCCCGTGCCCGCACGGGGTCTGCGTCAGTAAGTGTGCCCAGCGGACGCTAAGCGGAACGACAAATTCCGCTGATTGTCAGATCCGACGGTAGCGGGTGAAGAGAAAGCCGTCCTGCTCCAGCACGGAAGCGGGCCGGAAGCGTGTCGGAACGGCCACCGGGGGACCCCCGGCGATCCGCTGGGCACCGCCCGCCGTCATCCTCGGCGAGACCGTCAGGCACAGCTCGTCGAGGACCCCCGCCGCCACGAACTGGCCGAGCAGCCGGGGCCCGCCCTCGGTCAGCTGGCGGCGCAGCCCGCGCTCCGCGAGCACCGCCACCGCGCGGGCCGGGTCCACTCCGGCGCCGTCGCCCGCGATGAGCACCTCCGCGCCGGCCGCCCGGGCCTCGGCGATCCGCTCCGCGGGCGCGGCGGCTCCGGTCAGGACCAGGGTCGGCACCAGCGGCCCGGTGAACAGGGGCAGCGAGAAGTCCAGGTTCAGGGAGGCGCTGACCACGGCGATCACGGGGGCCGGGCCCTGTCCGGCGGCGGCGCGCCGGGCCGCGAAGGCCTCGCGCGCGCGTGCCGGGCGGTAGCCCTCCAGACGGACCGTCTCGGCACCCACCACGACCACGTCGGCGATCCCGCGCAGGGTGCCGAAGATCCGCATGTCCGTCTCGGAGGAGAGCGGCTGGGAGCGCCCCTCGTGCTGTCCGGCCCCGTCGAGCGAGGAGACCATGTTGGCCCGCAGCCACGGGCCGTCGCCCTCCGGATACGCGTAGGCGTCGGCGAGCGCGTCGAGCGACCACTCCTGGTCGGCGGGGGCTGTCATGTCCGTCACAGGGAAGAGCTGGCGCATGATCGAAGTCTGACATGGCGCTTACAGTGGGGAACTGTGTCGACCCGTGCCCCGAATGAAGCGGCTTCCCCGGAAGCGGCCCCGCTCTCGCTCTGCTCCCGAGAGCCCCACGTCCCCGCCGACCGCCTCGTCGCGGAGATGGTGCCGCCGCCGCGCTTCGACTCCGTACGCTTCGACACGTACCTCCCCGACCCGAACCAGCCGAGCCAGACGGGCGCCGTCAAGGCCCTGAGCACCTTCGCCGAGGGCCTCGGCGGGGCGCACGCCACCGGTGCCGGGAAGCGGCGCTGGTTCGCGAGGAAGCCGGCCGCCCCGAGCGGTCCGCGCGGGGTGTACCTGGACGGCGGGTACGGCGTCGGCAAGACCCACCTGCTCGCCTCGCTGTGGCACGCGACCCCCGCCGAGCCCGCGCTGAAGGCCTTCGGCACGTTCGTCGAGCTCACCAACCTGGTCGGCGCGCTCGGCTTCCAGCAGACCGTGAAGACGCTCAGCGGGCACCGTCTCCTCTGCATCGACGAGTTCGAGCTCGACGACCCGGGCGACACCGTCCTCGTCTCCAGCCTCCTCGGCAAGCTCGTCGAGTCGGGCGTGGCGCTCGCCGCCACCTCGAACACGCTGCCGGGCAAGCTCGGCGAGGGCCGCTTCGCCGCCGCCGACTTCCTCCGCGAGATCCAGGGCCTCTCCGCCCACTTCCGCCCACTGCGGATCGACGGCGAGGACTACCGGCACCGCGGCCTGCCCGAGGCGCCGTCCCCGTACTCCGACCAGGTGGTCACGGAGACCGCGTACGCCACGCCGGGCGCCTCGCTCGACGACTTCCCGCACCTGCTCGAACACCTGGCCAGGGTGCACCCGAGCCGGTACGGCGCCCTCACGGACGACCTCACCGCGGTCTGCCTCACCGACGTCCAGCCGGTCCCGGACCAGTCGACGGCCCTGCGGCTCGTCGTCCTCGCCGACCGCCTGTACGACCGCGAGATACCCGTGCTCGCCTCCGGACTCCCCTTCGACCGGCTGTTCAGCGACGAGATGCTGAACGGCGGCTACCGCAAGAAGTACTTCCGGGCGATCTCCCGGCTCACCGCGCTCGCCCGCGACGCGAAGGGCCTCGTGGCGCAGTAGCTTGGTGGCCGTACCCGATCGAAAGGGATCCACCATGGCCACCGTGCGTCACGCCCACACCGTCTGGCAGGGCGACCTGCTCAAGGGCTCCGGCGTCGTCACCCTCGACTCCTCCGGTCTCGGCTCGTACGACGTCTCCTGGCCCGCCCGCTCGCAGGAGCCGAACGGAAAGACGAGCCCCGAGGAGCTCATCGCCGCCGCGCACTCCTCCTGCTACTCGATGGCCTTCTCGAACGGTCTGGCCGGTGCCGGTCACGCGCCGACCCGCCTGGAGACCAAGGCCGACGTCACGTTCCAGCCGGGCGAGGGCATCACCGGCATCCACCTGAGCGTGGTCGGCGAGGTCCCCGGTCTCGACGAGGCCCGGTTCCAGGAGCTCGCCGAGGACGCCAAGAAGAACTGCCCGGTCAGCCAGGCGCTCACCGGCACGACCATCACCCTGGACGCCAAGCTCGCCTGACGGGAGATCAGTTCTCGCGCCACACGAGGCCGTTGCGGCCCGCATGGTTCACCCGTCACCACCTTGCGTGATACACACATGCGGGTCACACGTCACATCACGCACCTGTCCTCCCCCTCGGCCCCGCGGCCCGGGGGGACCCCCCACAGGAAAGTGGTTCGCCTCATGTCCGCGACACGACGTCAGATCCTGTCCCGCACCGGCGCCTCCGTCGCCGGGATCGCCTTCACGGGCGCCCTGTCCGAGCTCTTCGCGGGCAGTGCGGGCGCCGCACCCCGGACGAGCGGCTACGGCCCCCTCGTCCCCGACCCGGACGGTCTCCTCGACCTCCCGGCCGGCTTCCGCTACGAGGTCCTCTCCCGGCAGGGCGACCCGCTCCGCTCCGGCGAGGGCCTGGTCCCCAGCAACCACGACGGCATGGGCGCCTTCGCCGGGCGCCGCGGCCGGGTGCACCTCGTCCGCAACCACGAGAACCGGGTCACCGGGAAGATCGCCGTCCCGACCGTCCCCGGCCTCACGTACGACCCGGAGGGCAAGGGCGGCTGCACCGTCCTCGAACTCGACGGGCGCGGCGAGGTCCTCGGCGAGCGGGTCGCCATCGCCGGGACCGCCGTGAACTGCGCCGGCGGGCCCACCCCCTGGAACACCTGGCTGACCTGCGAGGAGACCGAGGACCGGGCCGGCACCAACGGCTACACCAAGGACCACGGCTTCATCTTCGAGGTCGACGGCGCCGACCCGCACCGCACCGGAGCCGTCCCGCTGACCGCCATGGGCCGCTTCCAGCACGAGGCGATCGCCGTCGACCCGGCGAGCGGCATCGTGTACGAGACGGAGGACGCCTTCGAGCACCCCTTCGGCCTCTTCTACCGCTTCCTCCCCCGGAGGCCGCTCGGCGGCACCGGCTCGCTGCGCGCGGGCGGCGCCCTGGAGGCCATGCGGGTGCCGGGCGTGCCCGACCTCTCCGTCGTCCAGGAGACCGGCGCCCGCTTCGAGGGCGTCGAATGGGTCCCCGTACCCGACCCCCTGGCCACCACGACCCCGATCCGGCACCAGGACTTCGGGCCGCGGGGCATCACGCACGCCCAGAAGCTGGAGGGCTGCTACTGGGGCGGGCGGGCGGTCTACTTCGTGTCCTCCTTCGCGCGGGCCAGGGACGGCTCGGCGGGCACGCACTTCGGCCAGGTCTGGAAGTACGAGCCGCACCGGCGCCGGCTCACCCTCGTCGTGGTCTTCGGCCCCGGCACCGACGTCCGGCTCCCCGGCGAGTCCCCGGACAACATCTGCCTGGCGCCGACCGGGGGCCTGATGGTCTGCGAGGACGGCGAGGGGGCGCAGCACGTCTTCGGGGTGAGCGTGAAGGGCGAGGTGTACGCGGTCGCCCGGGGGGCGCAGAACATCGGGACGCCCGAGGCCCCGGAGTGGGGCGAGTTCGCGGGCGTCACCTTCTCCCCGGACCGGAGCACGATGTACGTCAACTGCTACACGCCCGGGACGACGTTCGCGGTGCGGGGGCCGTGGCGCTGAACCGACCGGGTGCGGGTGACCGGATTCCGTCGCAGGATCGGGAGGGAAGCACGACCTGCGGCGGAAGGGGCCCGAGGTGGCGAAGAAGGACGGCGGGAGGAAGGGCGGGGAACCCGTCCTGCGTGAGGTCCTGAGGATCCCCGGGGGCGAGCGGATCGACCTCGGCGCGTACGACACCCGCGCGACCCCGGCCGGCCCGACCGGCAAGGCGGCGGGACTCGCCGCCACCGCCGCCCTCGGGCCGCGCCTCGCCGAGCTCCAGGAACGTCTGTACGCGGCGAGCACCGCCGGTGACCGCCGGCGGCTGCTCCTCGTCCTCCAGGGCATGGACACCAGCGGCAAGGGCGGCACGGTCAAGCACGTCATCGGCCTGTTCAACCCGTCCGGCTGCCGGATCCACGCCTTCAAGGCCCCGACGCAGGAGGAGCGGAACCACCCCTTCCTGTGGCGGGTCATGCGGGCGCTCCCGCAGCCGGGCGAGATCGGCATCTTCGACCGCTCGCACTACGAGGACGTCCTCATCGCCCGGGTCCGCGACCTGGCCCCACGGCGGGAGATCGGCCGCCGCTACGGCCAGATCAACCGCTTCGAGCAATCCCTCGCGGAGGACGGGGTGACCGTCGTCAAGGTCTTCCTCCACCTCTCGTACGAGGAGCAGCGCGCCCGGCTCCTGGAGCGGCTGGACAACCCGGACAAGCACTGGAAGTTCAACCCGGGCGACATCGAGGAGCGGGCGCTGTGGCCGGCGTACCGCCAGGCGTACGAACGCGCCCTCGAACGCTGCTCGGCGGACCGGGCCCCCTGGTACCTGGTCCCGGCGGACCGCAAGTGGTACCGCAACTGGGCGATCAGCAAGCTCCTGCTCGAACACCTGGAGGCCCTGGACCCGACGTACCCGCCGGGCGACTTCGACGTCGAGGAGTGCCGGGCACGGCTCCTGGCGTCGTGAGGCACCACGGCGTTCGGCCTCCTGGACCAGGCGGTCGACGCGTCGCGAGCATTTAGGAGTTTGATCAGATAACTTCCGGGCGTGAACACTCCTGTACGAAAAATGGCGGTGCTTGGTCTTCTGAGCGCCGCCCTCGTCGGCTGCGGCGCGCACGCGGCCGAGACCCCGGCGCCGAACGCGAAGACCGGCGCGACCGGGACCCCGGCCGTCGCCGTGACCCCCTCGGCCCGGCCCAGCGCCGCCGCCCCCGGACCGAAGCCCGCGCGCGTCCCCGCCGCCCCGCCCACCATGGCGCCCGGCCCCGGCGGCCTCACCCCCGTGTACACGCACCGCGCCAAGGGCGCCGAGAAGGTCGTCGCGCTCACCTTCGACGCCGACATGACGGCCGACCAGGGCCCCCGCGCCGCCGCCGGCGAGCACTTCGACAACCCCGAGCTCATCGCGACCCTGCGCCGGCTCAAGGTCGACGCGACCGTGTTCATGACCGGCCGCTGGGCGGAGGAGTACCCCGACCAGGCGAAGTCCATCGGCGGCGACCCCCGCTTCGAGATCGCCAACCACTCCTTCAGCCACTACGCCTTCGCGTCCCCCTGCTACGGCCTGCCGACCGTCCCCGGACCCGACATGGCCTCCGACGTGCAGCGCGCCTTCGACGCCTTCCGGGACGCCGGGGCCGTCAACGTCGTCCCGTACTTCCGCTTCCCCGGCGGCTGCTACGACGACGCGGCCCTGCGCGCCCTCGCCCCCGCAGGAGTCACCGCGGTCCAGTGGGACGTGGTCAGCGGCGACGCCTTCGCGAAGGACGCGGACGCCGTCGCCGAGCAGGTCCTCGACGGGGTGAAGCCCGGCTCGCTCGTCGTCATGCACTGCACCCGCAGCGCCGCCCCCGTCACCGAGACGGCGATCCGCCGGATCGTCCCGGAGCTCCGCGCCCGCGGCTACCGCTTCGTGAAGGTCTCGGAACTCATGAGCCGCTGACCCGGTCTCACTCCAGGCGCGCCGTCGCCCGGCACGCCAGGGCAGCCGTCGCCGCCGCGAGCAGCAGCGCGCCGCCGCAGGCGAGCCAGGGCGGGTCGGCGGTCGCGGTACGGGCTCCGGTGACCAGGGCGGTCATGGCGTGCTGCGCCGGGGAGCCGGTCGTCACGAGCGCCAGGAGCGAGCCGAGGACGAGCGCGGCCAGGGACCAGCCGGGGGCGCGCAGGAAGGGGCGGGAGGTCAGCGCCCCCACGACGGCACCCGTCAGCGCGCAGGCCAGTGCCGCGAGCAGCCCGGCGGAGACGGCGGCGAGCGGGGCGACCCCGCGCCGGTCGCCGGTCGCCGTCACTCCGAGGACCGCGACCGTACCGACGAGGACCGGCCAGGCGGCCCCGGTGACCAGCGCCGCGAGATGGGCGCGGCTCCGGCCGGCCGCCGCCGCGACCACGTTCCGGGCGGCGGGCGGCTCCTGGGTGAGGCAGATCCGTACGGACCACGCCGACACCGGGAGCAGCGCGGCGGCCGTGAGGCCGAGCGCGCCGAGCACCGGTTCGCCGGCCTGTACGCCGACGCCGATGACGGCGGCGTACAGGAGGAGGGGCGCCAGCCAACGCTGGGAGCGGAGCAGCAGACCCGACTGGTAGCGCAGGAGCGCCGTCATGCCCGTACGCCTTCGGTGCCGAGGTGGTGGATGTGCCAGGACGCGTCGAGGAGTGCGCCCAGGAGGGCGTCGGAGTGCGCCGGGTCCACGGTGAGGAGGGTGGTGCCGTCGGGCCCCGGGACGGCCAGGGGCGCGCCCGGCAGCGGCCCGGGAAGCGCCCGGGAACCGGAGGCCACGATCCGGACGGCGGGCTCGCCGGAACCGGAGGCCACGATCCGGACGGCGGCCGTGCCGGGCACCGGGACGGGCTCCCGCGCCTCCCGTACGCGGCCCTCCCCCACCCCGTACACCGCGGTCGCCTCCCCCGTCAGGCGCCGGGGGTCGTGGTCGACGAAGACGACCGTCGCGCCCGCCGCGAGGCGTTCCCGCACGGCGGTGTCCAGGGCGGCGCGGGCGCCGGTGTCCAGACCGGTCCAGGCCTCGTCGAGGACGAGCAGCGCCGGCTCCGCGAGCAGCGCCTGCGCGACGGCGACCTTCTGACCGGTGCCCTTGGAGAGCTCCGCGAGCCCGGTCCCGGCGTGCCCGGCGGCCCCGAAGCGCTCCAGCCACTCCCCCGCCCGGGCCCGGGCCGCCGCCCGGCCGAGGCCCTGGACGCGTCCCAGGTGGACCAGGTAGTCGAGGGCCGTGAACGGCAGGGCGACGGGGAAGCGTTCCGGGACGTACGCGGTGCGTGCCGGGCGGCCGGTGACACGGCCCTCCGTGGGCGCGTCGACGCCCGCGAGCAGCCGGAGCAGCGTGGACTTGCCGGTGCCGTTGGTGCCGGTGACCCGGACGAGGGCGGCGGCCGGGAGGCCGAGCGAGACCTCCCGCAGCACCCACGGCCCGCGCGCTCCGTGCCGCCGTCCGACGCGCTCCAGCCTCAATTCGACGTGTGCTTCTGCGGGGTGAGCTCGCTGGGCCGGACGACGACGAAGCCCTGGCCCTCCAGCTTGAGCTGCACCGCCTCGCCGGAGCCGCCGCGGATCATCGAGCCGAGGGACTGCGAGCGGTGCAGGGAGGTGTGGAGCTGCTCGCTCCAGCCGACGACCGCGTCGGTGTCGACGTACACCGGGGCCTGCGGAGTGACGGGGATGACGATCGGATTGCCCTCGCACATCAGGGCGATCTTGCCGTAGCCGGAGAAGACGGAGTTGAAGATGCCGCCGCCGGTCACCCCGGCGCCCTTCACCGTCTTGATCTCGTAGTGGAGAGTGGAGTCGAAGCAGAGGACGTTGCGGCCGTTCACGGTGAAGGCCTCGCCCTGCTCGACCTCGACGATGAAGCAGTTCTGCGCCTCGTGCGCGAACCAGGCCTCGCCCTGCCCGCGCACGGCCATCAGCGCCAGGCCCTCGCCGGTGACGGCCCGCTTGAGCAGGCCGCCGATGCCCTGTCCCTTGCGCTCGAACTGGAGGTCGCCGCGGAAGGCGATCATCGAGCCCTGACGCGCGTGCATCTCGCCGTTGACCGTGTACTTGACGGATTTGGCGTTCTGGAGGGTCATCCCCGGGAAGGTCGCCGTCTCGGCGAGGTGCTCGCCCGCAAAAAGATCGCTCTTCATGGGGGGCATCCTGGCCCGGAAGCGATGATTCCCACAAGAATCACTCGTCACCGCAGTGGCAGACTTGGCGGGTGAGCAGCAACGAGACCGATCTCCGCGACGAGAAGCCCCAGTTCGTCCTCCCCCTGGTCGTCCGGATCGAGCGCGACGCGCCCCCGGCCCGTACCGACGCCCTGGAGACCGCGGCCCGGGCCGTCCTGGAGGTCCTCACCGACGACCGCTCCCTCGGCGAGGGCGAGTGGGCACAGGCGATCACCGACTGGCAGGACGCGCGCATCCGCAAGGTGGTGCGCCGGGCGCGCGGCGCGGAGTGGCGCCGTGCGAACACGCTGCCCGGCATCACGGTCACCGGCGCGGAGGCCGAGGTGCGGGTCTTCCCGCCGGTCCCGCTCGACGGCTGGCCCAAGGACCTCGCCAAGCTCCAGGTGTCGGGCACCGACCTCGACGACCCGGCCGCGCCCGGCCCCGTACCGGAGGGGGCGGCCGTGCTCTGGCTCAGCCCGGAGCTCGACATGTCC
This sequence comes from Streptomyces sp. NPDC059695, assembly GCF_042733785.1. Taxonomy (NCBI): domain Bacteria; kingdom Bacillati; phylum Actinomycetota; class Actinomycetes; order Kitasatosporales; family Streptomycetaceae; genus Streptomyces; species Streptomyces sp. NPDC059695. Next base: position 102,855 of record NZ_JBHWFF010000004.1, read on the forward strand.
GCCGGCAAGGCGATGGCGCAGGCCGGCCACGGGGCGCAGCTGCTGTGGTGGGCGATGTCCGCGGCCGACCGGAAGGCCTGGCAGGAGGCGGGTTTCCCGCTCGCCGTGCGGACCGCGCGGGCCGAGGACTGGCCGGGCCTGACGTCGAGCGGGCTCCCGGTCGTCCGCGACGCGGGCTTCACGGAGATCGCCCCGGGGTCGTGCACGGTGGTGTCCGCCTTCCCGAACCTCAAATGAAGCTCTGAACGTCCCCCTCCCGGGGTTCGAACGTTCCCGCGTGGGCCATCACGTGAGGGACTGGGGACCGAAGGAGGGGGACATGACGGAACTCGGCATCGGCATCGGGTGGCGTCCGGAGATCGCGGAGGCGGTCGAGGCACTGCCCGGTGTCGACTGGGTGGAGGTCGTCGCGGAGAACCTCTGCGCGGACCATCTGCCCGACTCGCTGACCCGGCTGCGCGAGCGCGGCGTGACGGTCGTGCCGCACGGCGTCTCGCTGGGGCTCGGCGGCGCGGACCGGCCGGACCCGGCGCGGCTCGCCGCGCTCGGGGAGAAGGCGGTGGCCCTGGGGGCGCCGCTGGTCACCGAGCACATCGCGTTCGTACGGGCCGGGGGCCCGCTCACCGCGACCCCGCTGCTCGAAGCGGGTCACCTCCTGCCCGTGCCCCGGACCCGGGACGCGCTCGACGTCCTCTGCGAGAACGTGCGGATCGCGCAGGACGCGCTGCCCGTGCCGCTCGCCCTGGAGAACATCGCGGCCCTGATCTCCTGGCCGGGCGAGGAGATGACGGAGGGGCGGTTCCTGGCGGAGCTGGTGGAGCGTACGGGGGTACGGCTCCTCATCGACGTCGCCAACCTGCACACCAACCACGTGAACCGGGGCGAGGACCCGGCCCGTGCCCTGTCCGAGCTGCCGGTCGAGGCCATCGCCTACGTGCACGTGGCGGGCGGGGTCGAGCGGGACGGCGTCTGGCACGACACCCACGCCCACCCGGTGCCGCGCGCGGTCCTCGACGTCCTGGCGGACCTCACGTCCCGGGTGTCCCCGCCGGGAGTGCTCCTGGAGCGGGACGACGACTTCCCGCCGGAGACGGAACTGGCACGGGAGCTGGAGGTCATCCGGACGACGGTGGGCCTGCGGTCCGCAAGGGCGATGGGGGTCCCCCCGGACGAAGTCCGGGGGAGGGTGGGCACAGCCCACGCGCACGGCGCCCGGCCGCTGGTACCCGCGCCCCGTCGGGCCCCGCTCCTGATCGGAGCCGGGGCCAGGGTCTCCGGAGGTCCCATGCCCGGCGCGGCGCCCGTCACCGACGCCCCCGCCCCGCGGGCAGGCGCGCGCCAGCGCCTCGCCGTCACCCAGGCCTCCCTCCTGTCCTCGCTGGTCGCCGGCACCCCCGTACCCGAGGGGTTCGACACCCGGCGGGTCGGGATCCAGAGCCGCGCCCTCGCCGCCAAGCGGGCCGGCGTCGTCGCGAAGGTCGCGCCGGAACTGCCGGAGATCCTCGGCGGGGGCTTCCGGCCCGCGTTCCTCTCGTACGCCCGGTCCCGCCCCATGACCGGCGGCTACCGCCGGGACGCCCTCGACTTCGCCGAGCACCTGCTGGTCGCCGGGCGCCCGGAGGACCCGGCGGCACGGCGGGAGCTCACGGAGTGGTGGCAGGACCGTTCCGGCAGCCGCCCGCCCGGCCGCGCCACCCGGCTCGTACGGGCCGCCCGCCACGCCCTCGTACGGAGATGACCATGGACCTGCTGCTCACCCTCGTCTACCTCGCGGGCGCCGTCGGCATCGCCCTCGTCGTCCTGCGGGTCGTCCGGACGCGCGGCGGTACCGGCGGGCCGGTCCACGACCGGTACGAGGCCGCGTTCCTCAACGGCGGCCCGGCCCGGGTCGTGGACACCGCCCTCGTCGCGCTCCAGACGGACGGCAGGCTCGCGATCGGCGGCCCCGGCATCGTCGCGGTCGTCCGTCCCACCGCGCACGACCCGGTGGAGCGCGCCGTCCTCCAGGAGCACGCCGCCGCCCCGCACGGGGCCCTGCACCACCTGAGGCTCGGGGTGATGCGGCACCCGGCGGTGCAGGAGATCGGCGACGCGCTCGCGGCGCGCGGTCTCGTGGTCCCCCCGGCGACGCGGAGGACCACGGCCCGCTGGTGCGGTGTCCTCGTGGTGACGGCCTTCGCGTTCTTCCCGGTGGCGATCGTCCTCACCGTGATCGACATCGCCGCCGAGCCGGACTTCCGGATCCCGTTCGTCTTCAAGGTGGCGCCGATCCTGTTCGCCGCGCTGATCACCGGCATCGTCTGCGGGTCGCTCTCCGCCCGGCAGGTCACCTCCGCCGGCCGCCGCGCGGTCCGCGGGTACGGGAGGGACCACGCCCCTCTCGCGGACGCCGGCCACCTCGTGGCCCTGCACGGGCTGCGGGCCGTGCCGGACCCGGTGCTCCGGGAGCAGCTCGTCGCCGCCGCACGCTTCTACGCGCCGCCGCGGCGGCGGAACCAGCGCGGCCGGCGGCCCGCCGCCTCGCACTCCTCGCACGTCTCGTCCTCGGACGCGGCGGTGCTCGGGGTGGCGACCGAGTGGTGCGCGACCAACAGCTCCTGCGGAGGCGGCGGAGGAGGCGGCGGGTCCTGCTCGGGCGGTGGCGGCTCCTGCTCGTCCGGGTCCTGCTCCTCGGGCTCCTCCTGCTCCTCGGGCTCCTCGTGTTCCTCGGGCTCCTCGTGTTCCAGCGGGAGTTCCTGCTCCAGCTCCAGCAGCTCGTGTTCGAGCTCCAGCTCCAGCTCCTGTTCGAGCTCCAGCAGCTGAGCCCCCCTCCGGGTGGCGGTCCCGTACGTCCCGGCGTACAACCGGGACATGCTCTGGGTTCCGCTTCTGCTGGTGGCGTTCGTGGCGGCCGGTGCCGGCTGTGCGCGGGTCTGCCGTGCCTCGATCGCCGCCGCGCGTCCCCACGAGGTCCCCGGCGGTACGGAGGGACTCACCGTGCGCGAGGCGGCCTACCTCGCCGGGGGGCCGCTCCGGGTCACCGATCTGACCCTGGTGTCGATGCACCGGGCGCGGCGGCTGCTGCTGGCCCACACCGGCTGGGCCACGGTCGTGGACGCCTCGGGCGGCGACGAGCTGGAGCGCGCGGTGCTGGGGGCCATCGGGCCCGGCGGGCAGTCGCCCGTCCCCGCCGTGCGTCCGGTGGTCGCCGCCGCCGCGTCCGTACGTCTCCTCGCGGACGGTCTCGTCGCGCGGGGCCTCGCCGTGCCGGAGGAGGGCCGCCGGGCGCTCGCCGCCGGGGTGCGGGCGGTGCGGGCGGGGTTCCTGCTGACGCTGGCGCTCGGGACGGTCGCGGTGCTCCTCGTGCCGGAGGGCGAACGGGCCCCGGTCCTCGCCGCCTTCGCGCTGCCGCTGACCGGCTCGGGGCTCTGCCTGCTGATCGGGCTCGTCGACGTGTACCCGAACACCCGCTGGGCGTCGCCGGCCGGGCAGCGGCTGCTCTCCGGACTCTCGCCGGCCGATCCGCTCACGGCGCTCGCGACGCGCGGTCCCGCCGTGCTGGAGCCGGAACTCCGCGCGGCCCTCAAGGGGTCGGAAAGGTCCCGGAAATGACGCCGGTGGGGGGGGGGGGGGGGGCCCCCCCCCCGGGTGCGGAACCCGGTTATGTGGAGGCGGGGGGCCATGTGGCACCCCCGCGGTGTATATTACGGGTGTTGGGTGT
>NZ_JBHWFF010000004.1:106564-111517 GCF_042733785.1 Streptomyces sp. NPDC059695
GCGGCCCAGGCCCCCCCCCCCCTACTCAACTTCCGCCCCCCGGCGCGCCGCCCCGGCCGGAAGCCGGGCGCGCCACCAGGTTCATCCCCTGGCCGTCAGGCCAGGCCCGCCACCAGGTCGGCGACGCTCCTGCGCCGGCCGGTGTAGAACGGGACCTCCTCGCGGACGTGCATCCGCGCCTCGGAGGCGCGCAGGTGGCGCATGAGGTCGACGATGCGGTGCAGCTCGTCGGCCTCGAAGGCGAGGAGCCACTCGTAGTCGCCGAGCGAGAAGGAGGCGACCGTGTTGGCGCGGACGTCGGGGTAGCCGCGGGCCATCTTGCCGTGGTCGGCGAGCATGCGGCGGCGGTCCTCGTCCGGCAGCAGGTACCAGTCGTAGGAGCGCACGAAGGGGTACACCGAGACGTAGTCGCGCGGGTTCTCGTCGGCCAGGAAGGCCGGGATGTGCGACTTGTTGAACTCGGCGGGGCGGTGCAGCGCCATGTTCGACCAGACCGGCTCCAGGGCGCGGCCCAGCTTCGTACGGCGGAAGAGGTTGTACGCCTCCTGGAGCTCGTCGCTCGTCTCGGCGTGCCACCAGATCATGACGTCGGCGTCGGCGCGCAGACCGGACAGGTCGTACGTGCCGCGGATCGTGATGTCCTTGGCCGCGAGCTGGTCGAACAGCTCCTGGACCTCGTCGGCGTAGCCGACGCGGTCCTCGGGGAGAACGTCGCGCAGCTTGAAGACGGACCACAGGGTGTAGCGGATGACCTCGTTGAGGTCCTTCGCCTTCTTACCGGCGTTCGGGATCTTTTCGGGCGCACTCATACGCCTATTCTCGCCCGTCACCGGGAGTGCCCCGCACCGGGGTCGGTCCTTTTCGACGTGGCGATGATCTCGTCGGCGAACTCCCCGATGATCTCGTCGGCGGCGCGGTGGGCCGAGGCGACGCAGGCGGGGATGCCGACGCCGTCGTAGGCGGCGCCCGCGAGGCGCAGTCCGGGGAGGGCGGCGACGGCCGCGCGGACGCGGGCGACCCGGGAGAGGTGGCCGACCGGGTACTGGGGCAGGCCGCCGGCCCAGCGGGTGACCGTGCTCGCGACCGGGCGCGCGGTGAGGCCGGTGGCGGCGCCGAGGTCCTTGAGGGAGGCGGCGACGAGGTCGGAGTCCTCGCGGTGGACCTGCTCCTCCTCGCCGTGGCGGCCGACGGAGGTGCGCAGGACGAACAGGTCGGGGGCGGCGTCGGAGACCCACCGCCACTTCTGTCCGGAGAAGGTGGAGGCCTTGATGGTGTGGCCGTCGACGGGCGGCACCAGGAACCCGGACCCGGCCAGGGCGGGCACGTCGGAGCGTCGGAAGGCGAGGGTGATCAGCGCCATGGAGGCGTAGTCGATCTCGTCGAGCCCGGCGGCGGCGGCCGGGGCGTGGCCGCCGAGGAGACCGGCGGCGACGCCTGCGGGGGTGGCGAGGACGACGGCGTCGGCGTCGAAGGTCCGGTGCGGGGTGACGACCTGCCAGCCGGTGGCGCCGGTGCGGACGAGCGCGTGCACGGGCGTTCCGGTGTGGATCGCGCCGCCGGCGGCACGGATCGCGTCGGCGACCGCGCCCGGGAGGGTGCCGATGCCGCCCTCGATGCCGAGGAAGGCGGAGCCGCCGAGGCCGGTGGCGGCGCCCGCCGCGTCGGCGGGAGTGGCGGCGCCGGCCCGCTGGACGGCGTGGACGGCCGCGGTGAGCGTGGGGTGGACGCGGGCGGCCTCGAAGAGGGCGGGGACGGCGGCCTTCATCGAGATGCGGTGGGCGTCACCGGCGTACACCCCGCCGAGGAGGGGTTCGACGAGCCGGTCGACGACCTCGTGGCCCATGCGCGCGGCGACGTACGCCCCGATGGCGATGTCCTCGCCGATCTCGGTGGGCGGCAGCTCCAGGTCGCCGCCGATGCGGCGCACGCCCTCCTCGGACAGCAGCCCCTCGACGGCGGCGGGGTCGCCGGGGACGCCCATGACGTGCCCCTTGGGCATGGGGACGAGCTCGCCGCGGGACCAGACGGACGCGGTGGTCGTCGCGGGGGCCTGGAGCCGGTCGCCGAGACCGACGGTGCGGGCGAGGGCGACGGCCTCGGGGCGGCGGGCGAGCAGCGACTCGGCACCGAGGTCGACGGGGGCGCCCGCGATCTCCCCGGCGAGCAGCTTGCCGCCGAGCCGGGAGTCCGCTTCGAGGAGGGTCACCCGGTGGCCGGCGAGGGCCAGCCGGTGGGCGGCCGCGAGTCCGGCGATCCCGCCTCCGGCGACGACGGCATGAGGCCCGGCGTGGTGTCCCGTGATGTCCGCGTTCATGGCACCACTCTCTCAAATGCCCGGCCCGCTCCCGTTCCGAGGCCGGACCGTGACCGCATCGCTACCGCCGGAGGGCAACCCGTCGCGTGGGCCCGTACGTCCAAGGGGCATCACTCACCACCACCCTGGGGGGAACTCGTGCGCACGGCGAGAACGAGAACGGCTGCCGCCGTCCTGATGACGGCCGCTCTGGTCCTGACCGGCTGCGGGGCCGGGTCCACGGAAACGGCCTCGGACGGCAAACGGGACATGTCGGCGGCGAAGCCCGCCGACGCGGGCCGGGAAGGGCCGGCCGCCGACAGCGGCTCGGGTGGCGCCGCGAAGCCCGCGGCGAAGGTGCCGGAGCAGAAGCACGTCATCCGTACCGCCGAGCTGTCCGTGGAGGTGAACGACGCGGCGAAGGCGCTGGCGGCGGCCCGCCGCACGGCGGTGGACGCGGGCGGGCACGTGGAGAACGAGTCCACGGAGCGGGTCGACGACACGTCGCTCACCTCGCAGATCGTGCTGCGGGTGCCGCAGGAGAGGTACGACTCCGTGCTCGCCGAGCTCTCGGGCGCGGGGAAGCTCCTCGGCCGCAGGGCGGACGCCAAGGACGTCACCGGCCAGGTCGTGGACGTGGACAGCCGGATCGCCACCCAGCGGGCCAGCGTGGCGCGGGTGCGGGCGCTGATGGACCGGGCGGAGAGGCTGTCCGACGTGGTGACCCTGGAGGGCGAGCTGAGCCGCCGCCAGGCCGACCTGGAGGCGCTGCTCGCCCAGCAGGCCTCGCTGAAGGACCGCACGACGCTGGCGACGATCACCCTCCGCCTCTCCGAGCCGGAGAAGCCGGGCCCCCAGGAGCACGAGGAGGGCCGCCCCGGCTTCGGGGACGCCCTCGGCGGCGGCTGGAACGCGCTGGTGGGTGCGGCGGCCTGGATCGGGATCGTGCTGACCGCGCTGGCCCCGTGGCTCGTGGTGGCCCTGGCCGGCTTCGTCCTGTGGCGCCGCCTCGTCCGCCCGCGCCTCGCGGCCCGCGCCCAGGCCCGGGCCCGGGCGGTCCTGCCGGACGCCGCCCCGCGGAACGCCGCCGGAGCGGCCGTGGCGCCCGGGGCTCCCGGGGCGCCCGGGGCTCCTGCGGTTCCCGGGGCGACGAAGCCCCCGCAGCCCCGGGAGGCCCCCGAGAAGTAGCGTCCTCCCATGAGCGAACGACTGGTGGTCATCGGTGGCGACGCGGCTGGCATGTCCGCCGCGTCGCAGGCGCGCAGGCTCAAGGGCCCCGGGGAGCTGGAGATCGTCGCCTTCGAGCGCGGGCACTTCTCCTCGTACTCGGCCTGCGGCATCCCGTACTGGGTCGGCGGGGACGTGGCCACGCGCGGGGAACTGATCGCCCGCTCCCCGGAGGAGCACCGGGCCCGTGACATCGGCCTGCGGACGCGGACCGAGGTGACGGAGATCGACGTCCCCGGGCAGCGGGTGCGCGCCCGGGACCTGGAGGCCGGTACGGAGACGTGGACGGGCTTCGACAAGCTGGTGATCGCGACCGGGGCCCGGCCGCTGCGCCCGCCGGTCCCGGGGATCGACGCGCCCGGGGTGCACGGGGTGCAGACCCTCGACGACGGGCAGGCGCTGCTCGACTCGCTGTCCCGGACTCCGGGGCGGCGGGCGGTCGTCGTCGGCGCCGGGTACATCGGGGTGGAGATGGCGGAGGCCCTGCTGAACCGGGGCCACGAGGTGACGGTCCTGACCCGGGGCGAGCAGCCGATGGCCACGCTCGATCCGGACATGGGGCGGCTGGTGCACCGGGCGATGGACGGTCTGGGGATCAGGACGGTCACCTCGTCACCGGTGACGAAGGTCCTGACGGGCCCCGACGGCGGGGTGCGGGCGGTGGTGACGGACGCGGGCGAGTACCCGGCGGACGTGGTGGTGCTGGGCACGGGCGTGGTCCCGGAGACCTCGCTCGCCCGGGCGGCGGGGCTGCCGCTCGGGGCGTACGGCGGGCTGCTCACCGACCTGGCGATGCGGGTGCGGGGCCACGGGAACATCTGGGCGGGCGGTGACTGCGTGGAGGTCCTGGACCTGGTCTCGGGCCGGGAGCGGCACGTGCCGCTGGGCACGCACGCGAACAAGCACGGGCAGGTCATCGGCTCGAACGCCGGCGGCGGGTACGCGACCTTCCCGGGCGTGGTGGGCACGGCGGTGTCGAAGGTGTGCGACCTGGAGATCGCGCGCACGGGGCTGCGGGAGCGGGACGCGCGGGAGGTGGGACTGCGGTACGTGACGGTGACGGTCGAGTCGACGAGCCGCGCGGGCTACTACCCCGGGGCGGCGCCGATGACGGTGAAGATGCTGGCCGAACGGCGCACGGGCCGGCTGCTCGGGGTGCAGATCGTGGGCCGGGAGGGCGCGGCGAAGCGGGTGGACATCGCGGCGGTGGCGCTCACGGCGGGGATGACGGTGGAGGGGATGACGGCGCTGGACCTGGGCTACGCGCCGCCGTTCTCGCCGGTGTGGGACCCGGTGCTGGTCGCGGCGCGCAAGGCGGTGGCGGCGGTCCGCGCGGCGGGCTGAGACGGCGACGCCTCCGCCCGGTGGGGCGGTGGCGGCGGCGGGGGGGCGGGGGTGGGGGGCCGAGCGTCCCCGTCGCGGCCCCGAGGCCC
>NZ_JBHWFF010000004.1:111527-130660 GCF_042733785.1 Streptomyces sp. NPDC059695
GCGCGGGGGGGTGCGGGGCGGTGGAGGGGCTGGCGGTCGCGTTGGGGTGGGTGTGTGGCGTGGGGTGGGTGTGGGGGGGGCCCCCCGCGCGGGGGGGGGGGGGGGGGGGGGGGCGACGGGACGGGGGTGGGCGTCAGACGGCCGTGCGGGTGTGCACGTACTCGACGAGCCGGGACAGGGCGTCCGGGTCCATCGCCGGCATGACGCCGTGGCCCAGGTTGAAGACGTGGCCCTCCAGGCCCTTGGCGGCGGCGAGGACCTCGTCGGTCTTGGCCTCCACGACCTCGCGCGAGGCGAAGAGCACGGCGGGGTCCAGGTTGCCCTGGAGCGCCTTGCCGGGGCCGACGCGGCGGGCGGCCTCGTCGAGCGGGACGCGCCAGTCGACGCCGACGACGTCCGCGCCGGCCTCGCCCATGAGGCCGAGGAGCTCGCCCGTGCCCACGCCGAAGTGGATGCGCGGGACGCCGTAGCCGGCCACCGCGTCGAACACCTTGGTCGAGGCGGGCATCACCGAGCGGCGGTAGTCGGCCGGGGCGAGGGCGCCGACCCAGGAGTCGAAGAGCTGCACGGCGGAGGCGCCGGCCTCGATCTGCACCTTGAGGAAGGTCGAGGTGATCTCGGCGAGGCGGTCGAGCAGGTCGGCCCAGAGCTGCGGGTCGCCGTACATGAGCGCCTTGGTGTGCTCGTGGCTGCGGGACGGGCCGCCCTCGACGAGGTAGCTCGCGAGGGTGAAAGGCGCGCCGGCGAAGCCGATGAGCGGGGTGTCGCCCAGCTCCTCGGTGAGCATGCCGATGGCCTCGGTGACGTAGTGGACGTCCTCGGGGGTCAGGTCGCGCAGCCGGGCCAGGTCGGCGCGGGTGCGGATGGGGTCGGCGACGACCGGGCCGACGCCGGGCTTGATGTCGAGGTCGAGGCCGATGGCCTTGAGGGGGACGACGATGTCGCTGAAGTAGATGGCGGCGTCGACCTTGTGGCGGCGTACCGGCTGGAGCGTGATCTCGGTGACCAGCTCGGGCCGCATGCACGACTCCAGCATCGGGATGCCCTCGCGGACCTTCAGGTACTCGGGGAGCGAGCGCCCGGCCTGCCGCATGAACCAGACGGGGGTGTGCGGCACCGGCTCGCGTCGGCACGCCTTGAGGAACGCGGAGTCGTACGTCCGCGACTGCTGCTTCGTCTGCTGGCCCGTGGGGCGGTCATTGGCACTCACGCCCAGAATCTTCGCATGTGGCGGGAAGCCGCTCGTCCGGGCCGGGTGTCCCTCCCTGCACGGAGGCCCCGTTCCGCCTACTCTTCCCCGCATGGCTGCGGCTCAGGGACATTTTTCCGATCATTCCGACGGCGATCGAGGGACGGACGAAACGGCGGACAGTACGGAGACAAACCCGGTTCCGCCCGCCTTCCGGCGGGCGGTGGAGGCCTTGAGGTCGGCGAGGCTGCGGCCCGAGATCGAGGTCGACCCGACCAGGCCGCCGCAGCGCCTCGCCCCGTACGCGTACGCGGTGGAGGCGGCCGTGGTGGAGGGCGAGGAGGACCTGGCGGACGGGCGGCTGGTGCTGCTGCACGATCCGGACGGGCACGAGGCCTGGAAGGGCACGTTCCGTCTGGTGACCCTGGTCAGGGCGGAGCTGGAGCCGGAGATGGCGGCGGACCCCTTGCTGCCCGAGGTGTGCTGGTCCTGGCTGACCGGGGCCATGGAGGCGCGGGGGCTGGCGTACGGGGAGGCGAGCGGGACCGTGACGATGGCGGGCTCGCACTATTTCGGCGGGCTCGCGGACCGCAGGCCGGCGACGCAGATCGAGATCCGGGCGTCGTGGACCCCGCGCGAGGGCCGGAGCGGGGTGCCGGACACGGGGGCCCATCTGGCGGCCTGGTGCGATCTGCTCTGTCAGATCGCGGGGCTGCCTCCGGCGCCGGCGGATCCGGGGGCGGGGACGGTGACGGGCGCGGGGGTCGTCTCGCTGCCCCAGCGGCGGGGGCCGCAGGGGGCCTGAGACCGCCCCCGACGGGTCGTTCCGGGGTCCCTCGTGGGGGTGACGGGACGGGGCCCGCTCGCAGAATGATCGATCACGTATCCGAATTGCCCTAATTGTTACTCACCAAATCGTGATCTTTCCCTAAAGGCGGGCGGCCCAGCTGCCGAAGGAGTCAGTGACCCCTTCACAGCACGGGTTCGCCCCCGGCTTCTTCCCCGAGCCGGCCCCGTCCCGCACCCTTCCCCCCAGGAGGCCTGGTGTCCGTTCTCCTCGAGCAGCCCGCAAGCCTGGTCGCCTACCGCCCGAACAAGCCGACGGCCATGGTCGTCGTGGCCGACCCACGCGTCCGCTCCACCGTCACCCGCCACCTGTGGGCCCTCGGAGTGCGCGACGTGATCGAGGCGTCGTCCATCGCGGAGGCCCGTCCCCGCGTCGGCAACCCGCGCGACATCTGCGTTGCCGACGTCCACCTGCCCGACGGCAGCGGCCTGACCCTGCTGTCCGAGACCCGCGCCGCGGGCTGGCCCAACGGCCTCGCCCTCTCGGCCGCCGATGACATCGGCGCCGTACGCAACGCCCTGGCGGGCGGCGTGAAGGGCTACGTCGTCACCGGTACCCGCACCAACATCGGTCACCCCACCCGTCCCGGCGCCGCCCCCATCGGCGCCGCGGCGGCCCGCCTCGGCCACCGCCGCCCCCCGGGTGCCCCGAGCCACCCGGGCGGCTACCGCGAGCTCTCCGGCCGTGAGGTCGAGGTGCTCCGGCTCGTCGCGGAGGGCCAGTCCAACAAGGCGATCGGCGTGTCCATGGGCCTCTCCGCCCTGACCGTCAAGAGCCACCTCGCCCGCATCGCCCGCAAGCTGGGCACCGGGGACCGCGCCGGCATGGTCGCGGTGGCCCTGCGGACGGGGATCATCCACTGACGGCCGGTGGACACGGGCCCGCGCCTGTCGACGGAACGTTCCGTCGACAGGCGCTTGCCGTTCACCGATACCCTTGACACGTGACCGACGCCCAAGAGACCGCCGCAGACACAGCACTGCGCACCACCGGGGGCGGCCCCCCGGACGACGATGTCCCTGCGAATGGGCTTCCGATCCCGTTGCTGGAGCCCCGCGAGGGGATCCCGCCCGTCGTCGAGACGGAGGACGCCCTCGCCGAGGTGATCGCCGCGTTCGCCGCCGGAAGCGGTCCCGTGGCCGTGGACGCCGAGCGCGCCTCCGGCTACCGCTACGGCCAGCGCGCCTACCTCGTACAGCTCCGCCGCGAGGGCGCGGGCACCGCGCTCGTCGACCCCGTCGGCTGCCCCGACCTCTCGGGGCTCGGCGAGGCGCTCGCCGGGACCGAGTGGATCCTGCACGCCGCGACCCAGGACCTCCCGTGCCTGCGCGACATAGGCATGCGCCCCACCTCGCTCTTCGACACCGAGCTCGCCGGGCGCCTCGCGGGCTTCCCCCGCGTCGGCCTCGGCGCCATGGTCGAGTCCGTCCTCGGCTACGCGCTGGAGAAGGGCCACTCCGCCGTCGACTGGTCCACCCGCCCGCTGCCCGAGCCGTGGCTCCGGTACGCGGCGCTGGACGTCGAACTCCTCGTCGACCTGCGGGACGCCCTGGAGAAGGAGCTCGACCGGCAGGGGAAGCTGGAGTGGGCCCACCAGGAGTTCGACGCGATCGCCTCCGCCCCGCCCGCCCCGCCGCGCAAGGACCCGTGGCGCCGGACCTCCGGCATGCACAAGGTGCGCCGCCGACGCCAGATGGCGGTCGTACGGGAGCTGTGGACGGCCCGCGACAAGGTCGCCCAGCGGCGTGACGTCTCCCCCGGCAAGGTGCTGAGCGACGCGGCGATCGTCGAGGCCGCGCTCTCGGTGCCGGTGAACGTGGCCGCGCTCACCGCGCTGCCCGGCTTCGGCAACCGGACGGGCCGCCGCCAGCTGGAGCAGTGGCAGGCCGCGGTGGACCGGGCCAGGGCCCTCCCGGAGAGCGAGCTCCCGCAGCCGGGCCAGCAGGTCGCGGGCCCGCCCCCGCCGCGCGCCTGGGCGGACAAGGACCCGGCCGCGGCGGCCCGCCTCGCGGCGGCGCGCACGGCGGTCTCGGCGCTCGCGGAGGAGCTGAACCTCCCGCAGGAGAACCTGATCACCCCGGACACGGTGCGCCGGGTCTGCTGGGAACCGCCGTCCCCGGGCACCCCGGAGACGGTCGCCGAGGCCCTCACCGGCCACGGCGCCCGGCCGTGGCAGGTGGAACTGGTGACCCCGCTGCTCGTGGAGGCACTGACGGCGGGCGCCTGACCGCACGGAGAGAGCCCCCGACGCCCCTCGCGGCGCCCGGGGGCTCCGCCGTTCCCTACGGGACCGGGCTGAGGTTGCCGTCGACGTCCATGTCGAAGACCCCGTGGGTCTTCCCGTCGACCTTCAGGTGCTTGAGCCAGCGCTTCGAGAGCTCGTGCACGTTCTTGTGCTGCATCTCCCACGGCACCGAATGCCCCGCGCAGGCCAGCTTGACCATCAGCTTGTGGGAGCCGGCGACGGCGTCGTACAGCGCGGGGACCGAGAAGTCGAGTTCCGGGTTGGGGTTGGGGGGACTCGTGTTGGCCTGGGTGTCGTACTCCCCGTACACGAGCAGCACGGGCACGCTCCCGCCGAGGACTCCGTCCTGCGCGGCCGTGGCCTTGTTCCACCCCCACCGGACGAAGTTCCTGATCCGGTTGAGCCCGTCGTAGGACCCCCAGGTGCTGCCCACGTGGTCGGACCGCATGATCGCGTCCCAGGCCGCCTCGACGACGTCGTCCTCGCGCTGGCCGTCGCAGTGCACCTCACCGCCCCAGCCGCTCTTGAAGCCGGCCTTCGTGCCGAGGAAGGTCGGGAAGCCCGGCTGCGGCAGCGAGGCCGGCGGGTTCGAGGTGCCCCGGGGCGGGAAGATCGGCGCCAGCAGGAACAGGCTCTCCACCCGGCCGGGGTTCTTGACCGCGTACGGCCCCATGGTGAAGGCGGCGGCGGACCAGCCGACGAAGGCGACCTTGTCGGCGTCGCACTCCTTGCGGACGAACTCCACGACGGCGTGCAGCTCGTCACGGTCGCTGTACGAGTTGGTCAGCTGGTACGGGTAGTGCGGCGCGCCCGGTGTGAATCCGGGCGGCCTCGGGGTCAGCAGGTTCTGCTGGGCCGGGTTGACGTTGCGGGGGTCGTCCATCATGGGGCGCGCCGAGAGGCCGGAGCCCTGGAGGTCCATGAGGAAGACGTCGTGACCGGCCTTCGCCAGGGCCTCGGCCCAGCTGTACGACTTGTACCGGAGGTCGAAGCCCGGGAGCGCCGGGATGCTCCGGCCGTGCAGCATGATCACGGGCCTGCGCTTCTGGCCGGGGGGCGTGCCGTTCCGCTCGCGCACGAAGAGCTCGACGCTCTCGCCCTTGTTCGCGGGGACGGTGGACTTGTGCGGGAGCCAGTGGTCGGTGGTGACGATCGCCATGGGAGTCCGTTCTGTGCGGCGGATCCGGGGCCGGGTGCCCGGGCCCGGTCAGCGTCCGGCCGCCGGGCGGGGGGCGCCACGGGACGGCGGCCGGCCTGCGCCCATCGGGTTGCGGGACCGTCCGATCGGAGGGGCGCGCGGGGGCGCACCGGGCGCCTCGGCCGGGCCCGCGGGACGTGACGGTCGCGTGCCTCGGCCGGGCCCGCGGGGTGTGACCTTCACCGCTTGGCCCCCAAGGGGTGGGCAGCCTGGTTACCCACAAGTAGCATGGGTGGAGCAAGCGCACGCTTAGGCGTGGGCCGCAGCAGCAGTGCCATCCCGCACCCTGGAGGAGAGCCATCGTGCCTCGTACCGTCAGGGACGTCGTCTTCGTCGACGGCGTCCGCACCCCGTTCGGCAAGGCGGGCCCGAAGGGCATCTACCACGAGACCCGCGCCGACGACCTCGTCGTGAAGGCGATCCGGGAGCTGCTGCGCCGCAACCCGGGCCTCGACCCCGCGAAGATCGACGAGGTCGCCATCGCCGCGACCACGCAGATCGGCGACCAGGGCCTGACCCTCGGCCGCACGGCGGGCATCCTCGCCGGACTGCCGCAGTCGGTGCCGGGCTACTCCATCGACCGCATGTGCGCCGGTGCGCTCACGGCCGTGACGAGCGTCGCCGGTTCGATCGCCTTCGGCGCGTACGACGCCGTCATCGCCGGTGGCGTCGAGCACATGGGCCGCCACCCCATGGGCGAGGGCGTCGACCCGAACCCGCGCTTCGTGTCGGAGAAGCTCGTCGACGAGTCCGCCCTCTTCATGGGCATGACCGCCGAGAACCTGCACGACCGCTACCCGAGCATCACCAAGCAGCGCGCCGACGAGTACGCCGTGCGCTCGCAGGAGAAGGCCGCCAAGGCGTACGCCGACGGCAAGATCCAGCAGGACCTGGTGCCGGTCTCGGTGCGCCGCACCGACGCCTCCACCGGTGAGACCGGCTGGGGCCTGGTCACCGCCGACGAGCCGATGCGCCCGGGCACCACCCTGGAGTCGCTGGCGAACCTGAAGACGCCGTTCCGCGTCCACGGCAACGTCACCGCGGGCAACGCGGCCGGACTCAACGACGGCGCCACCGCCTCGATCATCGCCTCCGAGGACTTCGCGCGGGAGCACGACCTCCCGGTCAAGATGCGCCTCGTCTCGTACTCCTTCGCCGGCGTCGAGCCCGAGGTCATGGGCTACGGCCCGATCCCGGCCACCGAGAAGGCCCTCGCGCAGGCCGGCCTGTCCATCGAGGACATCGGCCTCTTCGAGATCAACGAGGCCTTCGCGGTCCAGGTCCTCGCGTTCCTGGAGCACTACGGCATCGCCGACGACGACGCCCGCGTGAACCAGTACGGCGGCGCGATCGCCTACGGTCACCCGCTCGCCTCCTCCGGCGTCCGTCTGATGACGCAGCTGGCCCGCCAGTTCGAGGAGAACCCGCAGGTCCGCTACGGCCTCAACACCATGTGCGTCGGCTTCGGCATGGGCGCGACGGTCATCTGGGAGAACCCCCACTGGGAGGGCAAGTGAGCACCACCGCCGAACTTCTGAAGGGCGCCGCCGAGCTCTTCCCGGACGAGGTCGTCACCAGCGCCCACGTACGGCACTTCGAACTGCCCGCGGGCGCGGGCCGGTTCGCGCTGATCACGCTGGACAACGGCTTCGACCACACCAAGCCGACCACCTTCGGCCCGCAGTCCCTCGCCCACCTGAACGCGGCGATCGACCAGGTCGAGGCCGAGGCCGCGAACGGCGACATCGTCGGCGTCGGCATCACCGGCAAGCCGTTCATCTTCGCCGTCGGCGCCGACCTCAAGGGCGTCGAGCTCCTCAAGAAGCACGACGAGGCGCTCGCCATCGGCAAGGGCGGCCACGACGTCTTCAAGCGCCTCTCCGCGCTCGCCGTGCCGACCTTCGCGTACTACAACGGCGCGGCCATGGGCGGCGGCGTCGAGGTCGGTCTGCACTGCACCTACCGCACCGTGTCGAAGGCCCTGCCGGCCTTCTCGCTGCCCGAGGTCTTCCTCGGCCTGGTGCCCGGCTGGGGCGGCTGCGCCATCCTGCCGAACCTGATCGGCGCGGAGAAGGCCGTCTCGGTCATCATCGAGAACTCGCTGAACCAGAACCGCCAGCTCAAGGGCAAGCAGGTCTTCGAGCTCGGCATCGCCGACGCGCTGTTCGAGGGCGCCGACTTCCTGGAGCGGTCGCTCGTCTGGACCGCCGGGGTCCTCAACGGCTCCGTCGCCGTCGAGCGCCCCGAGGTCGACCGCGGCGAGGCCTGGGACCAGGCCGTCGCCAAGGGCCGCGCCATCGCCGACTCCAAGGTGCACGGCGCCGCCCCGGCCGCCTACCGCGCCCTCGACATCATCGAGGCCGCCAAGGACGGCGACCTGCAGAAGGGCTTCGACGCCGAGGACCAGGCCCTCGCGGACCTGATCATGGGCGGCGAGCTGCGCTCCGGCATCTACGCCTTCAACCTGGTGCAGAAGCGCGGCAAGCGCCCCGCCGGTGCCCCGGACAAGTCGCTGGCCCGCCCGGTCACCAAGGTCGGCGTCGTCGGCGCCGGTCTGATGGCCTCCCAGCTCGCCCTGCTCTTCCTGCGCCGCCTGGAGGTGCCGGTCGTCCTGACCGACATCGACCAGGAGCGCGTCGACAAGGGCGTGGGCTACGTCCACGCCGAGATCGAGAAGCTGCTCGGCAAGGGCCGGATCAACCAGGACAAGGCCAACCGTCTCAAGGGCCTGGTCTCCGGTGTCCTGGACAAGGCCGAGGGCTTCGCGGACGCGGACTTCATCATCGAGGCCGTGTTCGAGGAGATGTCCGTCAAGCAGAAGGTGTTCGCGGAGGTCGAGGCGGTCGCCCCGGCGCACGCGATCCTCGCCACCAACACCTCCTCGCTGTCCGTCTCGGAGATGGCCTCCAAGCTCCAGCACCCGGAGCGCGTGGTCGGCTTCCACTTCTTCAACCCGGTCGCGATCCTCCCGCTCCTGGAGATCGTCCGCGGCGAGAAGACGGACGACGCCTCCCTGGCCACCGCCTTCGGTGTCGCCAAGAAGCTGAAGAAGACCGCGGTCCTCACCAAGGACGCCCCGGCGTTCGTCGTGAACCGCATCCTGACCCGCTTCATGGGCGAGATCCAGAACGTCATCGACGAGGGCACCTCCGTCGAGACGGCGGAGAAGGCCATCGAGCCCCTCGGCCTGCCGATGTCGCCGCTGGTGCTCCTGGAGCTCGTCGGCCCGGCGATCGGTCTGCACGTCTCCGAGACCCTGAACCGCTCCTTCCCGGAGCGCTTCACCGTCTCGCCGAACCTCAAGCGCGTCGTCGAGGCCGGCAAGCGCGGCTTCTACGTCTACAACGCCGAGAACGGCTTCAAGCCGGAGCTCGACCCCGAGGTCGCCGCCCTCCTCGTCCAGGGCGACTCCGTCCTGACCGAGGAGCAGGTCCGCGACCGCGTCCTGGACGCGGTGGCGCAGGAGATCGGCCTGATGCTGGAGGAGGGTGTCGTCGCCGAGGCGCAGGACATCGACCTCTGCCTGATCACCGGCGCGGGCTGGCCCTTCCACCTGGGCGGCATCACGCCGTACCTGGACCGTGAGGGCGTCTCCGAGCGCGTCAACGGCAAGCCGTTCCTGGCCCAGGGCGTCGCGAGCGTCCCGGCGTAACACCCGGACGTCATGACGACGGCCCCGGCACCTCGCACAGGTGCCGGGGCCGTTTCCCGTTCCGCGGGCGGCGTCACCCTATGGAGCGCCAGCCCTCCAGCAGCAGCCCCTCGGCGCCCACCTTCTGACGGGTGGTGACCGGCGTGCGCCCGTCGGCCACGGCCATCGCGACGAGACCGCCGTCGAGGCCGCGGGTGAGGACGGTGTCCAGGTTCCCCCGCCGCTCCCCCGTCTCCGACCAGCTCAGGCCCTCCGCCTCCTGCTCGCTCGGGTACGCGGCGAGGGCGAGGCGGCCGTCCCCGGACTGCTGGGCGAGGACCGTGCAGTCGAAGCCGTCGATGAGGCAGCGGGTGACCGAGAGGCGTCCGGTGCCGACCGCCTTGCCGAGCGGGGTCGGCTCCAGCTCGCGCTCCGGCGACCAGGCCGTGACCTGGTTCTCCTGGTCGAGGTAGAAGAGCGTCACGTGCCCGGAGGGCCCGGTGACGGCCGCCAGGGTGCCCATGGTCACCGAGGCGGGCAGGAGTTCCTCGCGGACCGGCTTCGCGCCGGCCTCGCGCTGCACGTAGCGGACGAGGCCCTTGGCGTGCGAGCTGTACAGCTCGACGAGACCGGAGCCGTTGGTGAGCGCGACCGGCGAGGGGTCGGTCTTCGACCCCTTCAGGTCCCACCAGGGGTGCCAGCCGCCCGCGTCCTTCTGTGCCCGGACGCTGAGGCCGCCGCCGCCGTTCCGCACGAAGGCGTAGACGCGGCCCTGGGCGTCCACGGCGACGGCCGGGTTGCCCATCCAGGGGCCCTTGCCGTTCGAGTGCCCCAGGGAGCGCCAGGCGGCCGCGGGGCGGCCCGTCTGGAACTGGACGGCGTGCACCAGCTCGACGTGTCCCTCGTCGCCGCCCGTCGGCCGCAGACCGACGAGGTGGACGTAGCGGTCGGCGCCCTGGCCGACGGCGAGGAACGGGGTGAGTCCGTCGCCGCCGAGGGAGACGGGGCCGCTCCAGCCTCCGCCGGGCTCCTCCGTCCAGCGCACCACCTCGCCGTCCCGGGGCAGGTAGGCGCTGAACCGGCCCTCCTCCCCTCTGGTCAGCCAGCAGCCCTGGAGCACGGGGGCGGCGGGGCTGTGGGCACGGTCGGTGGGGGCCTGGGATCGGTTCGCCATGAGGGGATCCAGCACTCCGGTCGTCGGGAGGAGTTCGGGTACGAGCCGACTGTAGTCGCCCTCCCGGACGCTCTCCGCCGCGCCTGCGGCCTCACCCGCTCAGTAGCGCGCCTCCCGGCCCTCGAGGCCGAGCCGGCTGTGACGGCGCCCGTACAGGAAGTACACGACGAAGCCGATCACCATCCAGACGGCGAACCGGAACCAGGTCTCGCCCGGCAGGTTGAGCATGAGCCAGACGGACGCGGCGATGGAGAGGATCGGCAGCACGGGCACCCAGGGGGTGCGGAAGGCGCGCGGCAGGTCGGGGCGGGTGCGGCGGAGCACCATGACGCCGACGGCGACGACGACGAAGGCGAAGAGGGTGCCGATGTTCACCAGGGTCGCGAGCTCGTTGATGCTGGTGAAGCCGGCGACGATGGCGATGATCACGCCGAGCAGGACGGTCGGCCGGTACGGGGTCCTGAACCGGGGGTGCGTGACGGAGAAGAAGCGCGGCAGCAGACCGTCGCGGCTCATCGCGAAGAAGACGCGGGTCTGGCCGAGCAGGAGGATCAGACAGACCGTGGTGAGGCCGACGGCGGCGCCGAAGCTGATCACGCCCGCGTAGAAGGGGTGGCCCGCCGCCTTGAAGGCGTCGGCGAGCGGGGCGCTGACGGACAGCTCGGTGTAGTGCTGCATGCCGGTGACGACGAGCGCGACCGCCACGTACAGCACGGTGCAGATGAGGAGCGAGCCGAGGATGCCCCGGGGCATGTCCCGCTGCGGCAGCTTCGTCTCCTCGGCGGCGGTGGCCACCACGTCGAAGCCGATGAAGGCGAAGAAGACGACGGAGGCGGCGGTGAAGATGCCCATGACGCCGAAGTTCGTCGGCTCGTACCCGAAGATCAGCTGGACCATCGGGGAGTTCCAGCCGGAGGTGCCGCCGGGCGGGGAGACGGCCGGCGGGATGAAGGGCTTGTAGTTGTCGCCGACGATGAAGAACAGACCGGCGATGATCACGATCATCACGACGGTGACCTTGATCGCGACGACGACCGCGGTGATCCGGGCGGAGAGCTTCATGCCGAGGACGAGGACCACGGTCAGGACGAGGACGAGCAGGAACGCCAGGATGTCGAAGGTGCCGCCCGGGATGTCCGGCCCTTCGAGCGCGGCGGGCAGGTGCCAGCCGATGTTGTCCAAGAGGGATCTGACGTACCCGGACCAGCCGACGGCGACCACCGCCGTGCCCAGGGCGAACTCCAGGACCAGGTCCCAGCCGATGATCCAGGCCGGCAGCTCGCCGATCGAGGCGTACGCGAAGGTGTACGCCGATCCCGCCACCGGCACCGTCGAGGCGAACTCGGCGTAGCACAGGGCGGCCAGGGCGCAGACGATGCCCGCGGCGACGAAGGCGAGGGCGGTGGCCGGTCCGGCGTTCTCCTTGGCGACCTTGCCCGTGAGGACGAAGATGCCGGTGCCGATGATGACGCCGACGCCGAACACCGTCAGGTCCCAGGCCGACAGGGACTTCCGGAGCGCGTGCTCGGGCTCCTCCGTGTCGCGGATCGACTGCTCGACCGACTTGGTCCGGAACAATCCGGTATTGGCGCGTGGCCGCTGGTCCGTACTCACGTCGCACCTCCCTGCCATGGGGCTGCCCGCCCTGGGGACAGAATGCACGCGAAAGGGCCGGTCGGCACTCCGAAGAGTGATCCGACCGGCCCAAAGGTGACGCCGGGTGACGGTGTCCGTCAGTCGCGGGCGGGCTCCACGGCCTGGGCGCTGCTCTCGAACCGTCCGTCCAGGCGCGAGACCAGACCGGTGACCTGGCGGGCGATGTCCGGGGCGGTCAGCCCGATCTCGGCGAGGACCTCGCCGCGGGACGCGTGGTCGAGGAAGCGCGGCGGGATGCCGAAGTCACGCAGCGGCACGTCGACGCCGGCGTCGCGCAGCGCCTGGGCGACGGCGGAGCCGACACCTCCGACGCGGCTGTTGTCCTCGACGGTGACGACGACCCGGTGGCGCTCGGCGAGCGGGGCGAGGGCCTCGTCGACGGGCTTGACCCAGCGGGGGTCGACGACGGTGGTGGAGATGCCCTGCCGGTCGAGGAGGCCGGCGATCTCCAGGCACATGGGGGCCAGGGCGCCCACGGAGACCAGGAGGACGTCCGGCCGCTCCGAGCCGGCCTCGCGGAGCACGTCCATGCCGCCGACGCGGCGCAGGGCCGGGACGGCCGGGCCGACGGCGCCCTTGGAGAAGCGGACGACGGTCGGGGCGTCGGTGACCTCGACGGCCTCGCGCAGCTGGGCGCGGACCTGGTCGGCGTCGCGCGGGGCGGCGAGCCGGAGGCCGGGCACGACCTGCAGGATCGACATGTCCCACATGCCGTTGTGCGAGGCGCCGTCGGTGCCGGTGACACCCGCCCGGTCCAGGACGAAGGTGACGCCGCACTTGTGCAGCGCCACGTCCATCAGGACCTGGTCGAAGGCGCGGTTGAGGAAGGTCGCGTACACGGCGAAGACCGGGTGGAGGCCGCCGGTGGCGAGGCCGGCCGCGGAGACCGCGGCGTGCTGCTCGGCGATGCCGACGTCGAAGACCCGCTCGGGGAAGGCCTTGGCGAACTTGTCGAGGCCGACGGGCTGGAGCATGGCCGCGGTGATGGCGACGATGTCCGCGCGCTCCTCGCCGAGCGCGACCATCTCCTCGGCGAAGACGCCGGTCCAGTCGGCGCCGGAGGAGGCGATGGGCAGGCCGGTGTCGGGGTGGATCTTGCCGACGGCGTGGAAGCGGTCGGCCTCGTCCTGGAGGGCGGGCTGGTAGCCGCGGCCCTTCTCGGTGAGGCAGTGCACGATCACGGGGCCGCCGAAGCGCTTGGCGCGCGTGAGGGCGGACTCCAGGGCCTCGATGTCGTGGCCGTCGATGGGGCCGACGTACTTCAGGCCCAGGTCCTCGAACATGCCCTGCGGGGCGATGAAGTCCTTGAGGCCCTTCTTGGCGCCGTGCAGGGTCTCGTAGAGCGGCTTCCCGACGACCGGGGTGCGCTCCAGGATGTCCTTGCCGCGGGCGAGGAAGCGCTCGTAGCCGTCGGTGGTGCGCAGGGTGGCCAGGTGGTTGGCGAGGCCGCCGATGGTGGGCGCGTAGGAGCGCTCGTTGTCGTTGACGACGATGACGAGCGGGCGGTCCTTGGCGGCGGCGATGTTGTTCAGCGCCTCCCAGGCCATGCCGCCGGTGAGGGCGCCGTCACCGATGACCGCGACGACGTGGTCGTCCTTCTTCAGGACCTCGTTCGCCTTGGCGAGGCCGTCGGCCCAGCCGAGGACGGTGGAGGCGTGCGAGTTCTCGATGACGTCGTGGTCGGACTCGGCCTGCGAGGGGTAGCCGGAGAGGCCGCCCTTCATCTTGAGCTTCGAGAAGTCCTGGCGCCCGGTGAGGAGCTTGTGGACGTAGCTCTGGTGGCCGGTGTCCCAGAGGACCTTGTCCTTCGGGGAGTCGAACACCCGGTGCAGGGCGATGGTCAGCTCGACCACGCCGAGGTTGGGGCCGAGGTGCCCGCCGGTCTTGGAGACGGCGTCCACGAGGAACGTCCTGATCTCGTCGGCCAGCTGGTCCAGCTGTTCCGGGGAGAGCCGGTCCAGATCTCGCGGTCCCCTGATACGGGTCAGCAGAGCCACCCGTTCCTCCTTGCGTTGAGCTGGTCGAGCTTGCCGATTTGTCGAGTCTAATGTTCCGTCTTGGATCGTGGGCATCGGGCCGGGGGGTGAGGCGTCACCCTCATGGCCGACAATCCGCTGATCTGTACGGCTGCACGCGCGCGTGCACTGCTGCTCCGGACGCGCGGGAGCCCGGCACCGGTTTCCCGGTGCCGGGCTGCTGTGACGGGTGTTACGCGCGGCCCGCGGTCTTCTGCGTGCGGCGGGAGACCGAGTCGATGATCACGGCGATGAGCAGGACCGCTCCGGTGATCATGTACTGGATGGCGTTCGAGGACAGGTTCATCTGGTTGAGGCCCTGGACGATCGACTGGATGACCAGGATGCCCAGGAGCGCCGACCAGACCTTGCCGCGTCCGCCGAACAGCGACGTACCGCCGATGACCGCGGCGGCGATGCACATCATCAGCTGGTTGCCGCCGCCGAGCGAGCGGTCGGCGCCGCCCGTCGCGGAGGCCAGGAAGAGACCGCCGACGGCGCCCATCGTGCCGGAGATCATGAAGACCGAGATCCGGATCCACGACACGTTGATGCCGGCGCGGCGGGCGGCCTCGATGCCGCCGCCGACCGCGAAGACCTGACGGCCGTACGTGGTGCGGCGCAGGACGAAGTCGGTGACGAGAAGGATCACCAGGAAGATCACCAGGGAGAGCGGCAGGCCCTGCTCCTGGTTGAAGCCGTACGCGGCGACGAGGACCAGGACCGCGAGGACGGCGGTGCGCAGGATGATCTCGCTCTGCGGGCGGTGCGGCAGCTCGGCGGCCTTGCGGCGGCGGGAGTCGCGCAGCTGGGCGAGGTAGAAGGCGGCGACGACGGCCACGGCGAGGCCGTAGGCGGCGGCGACGTCGGAGAAGTAGTACTTGGTGAGGTCGCCGACGAAGCTGCCGATCGGGGTGGGGATGGTCGACCGGTCGCCCATGACCCAGGTCTGCAGACCGGCCCAACCGAGGAAGCCGGCGAGGGTGACGACGAACGCGGGCACGCCGATCTTGGCGAACACCAGGCCGTGGAAGGCGCCGATGAGGGTGCCGGACAGGATGCCGAGGAGGATGGCGAGGGAGTCCGGCATGTCGGTGCCGAGCACGCCCCAGACTGAGCCGGCCAGACCCGCCACGGAGCCCACGGCGAGGTCGATCTCGCCGAGCAGCAGGACGAAGACGATGCCGACGGCCATGATGCCGGGGCCGACCGCGTACAGCGTGATCTGGTCGAGGTTGTACGAGGTGATGAAGTTGCCGGTGAGGGCCTGGAAGACGATGCCGATGACGATCAGGCCGACGACGACGGGCAGCGAGCCGATCTCACCGGAGCGGATCTTGCGCTTGAACTCGTCGACGTACCCCTTGAAGCCCTGCTCGCGGACGAGGAGGCGGGGGTCGACGGCGGGCACCGCGGCGGCGGCGGGGGCCGCCTCCTCGCCCGCGCGCGGCTCGGGCACGGTGTCCTCGGAGGTGCTGGGGGTCGTGCTCACTTCGCTACCTCCGCGTTGCGGGCCTGGCGGCGGGTCACGGCGTTGTCCGTGGCACCGGTGATCGCGGCGATGATCTCTTCGTGCGTGGTGGTGGCCACCGGGAAGGTGCCGTTGTTGCGCCCCAGGCGGAGCACGGCCACGGTGTCGGCCACGGCCTTCACGTCGGCCATGTTGTGGCTGATGAGGATCACGCCGAGGCCCTGCTCGCGCAGCCGCTCGACCAGGTCGAGGACCTGCGCGGTCTGCTCGACGCCGAGCGCGGCGGTCGGCTCGTCCAGGATCACGATCTTGGGGTCGCCGACCAGGGCGCGGGCGATGGCGACGACCTGCCGCTGACCGCCGGAGAGGGCGGCGACGGGGATGCGGACGCTGGGGATGCGGATGGACAGCGTGGAGAGCAGGTCCTTGGCCCGCTTCTCCATGGCGACCTCGTCGAGGACGCCGCCCTTCTTGATCTCGCGGCCGAGGAACAGGTTGGCGACGACGTCGAGGTTGTCGCAGAGCGCGAGGTCCTGGTAGACGGTGGCGACGCCGAGGTTCTGGGAGTCGTGCGGGCGCTGGATCTCGACGCGCTCGCCCTCCCACTCGATGACGCCCTCGTCGATGGGGTGCACGCCGGCGATCGTCTTGACCAGCGTGGACTTTCCCGCTCCGTTGTCGCCGACGAGCGCGACGACCTCTCCTGCGTGGACTTCGAGATCGACACCGGAGAGGACCTGAACCGCTCCGAACCGCTTGAAGATCCCGCGCAACGCCAACACGGGCGTCTGGGACACGTGAACCAACTCCTTCGCCGCCCGGGAGGGGTCGACGGCATGTCGCGCCGCCGGTGCGGCGCCGAAGTTTCGAGGGGGGCTGGGCTCGTCCGGCCCCCGGACCGACAGCGGGGTCTGGGTCGGCCGGGGACCGGACGGGCTCGGGGGACGGATCCGGGGCCGGGGGCCCGCCGTTGTTACCGGGGGTCTTCACCCTCTGTACGCGGGCGGCGGCGCCTCTGACCGGCGCGGCCGGGGCCGGGATCCGTGGCGCGGGACCGTGGGGGTCCCGCGAGGTGGGGCCGGGGTTACTTGATGCCCAGCTCGGTGCACTTGGCGGCGAGGTCCGCGGTGCAGAGGTCGGCGGCCTTGTAGATGCCGTCCTTGACGACCGTGGACTGGATGTTGGTCTTGTCGACCACGACCGGGGCGAAGAGCGTGGAGGGCACGCCGTCGGTCTCGCCCTGGGCGCCGAGGTCCTTGCCCTTGAGCAGGTTCACCGCGAACTTGGCGGCCTCGGGGGCCAGCTGGAGCGGCGACTTGTAGATCGTGAAGGTCTGGCTGCCCGCGATGATCCGCTGGATGCCCGCGACCTCGGCGTCCTGGCCGCCCACCGGGACGCCCTTGACGCCGGCGTTCTCGAGGGAGGTGATGATGCCGCCGGCCATGCCGTCGTTCGCGGAGTAGACGGCGCCGATCTTGTCCTTGCCGACCGAGGAGATCGCGGCGGACATCTTCTCGCCCGCGACCTTCGGGTCCCACTCGCCGGAGGCCTCGTAGGCGATCTTGCCGACCTTGCCGTCGAGGGCGGTGTGCGCGCCCTTCTTGAACAGCGCGGCGTTCGGGTCCTTCTCGTCGCCGTTGATCATCACGACGTTCGCCGAGGCGGCCTTCGTGCCGAGCGCGGTCAGCAGGGCCTGGCCCTGGAGCTCGCCGACCTTGTTGTTGTCGTGGCTGACGTAGGCGTCGGCGCCCGGGACGGCACGGTCGTACGCGACGACCTTGACGCCCTTGGCCTTGGCGTCCTTGACCCAGCCCTCGGCCTTGGCGGCGTCGACCGGGTCGAGCGCGATGACCTTGACGCCGTCGGCGATCAGCTGGTCGAACTGCTGCTTCTGCTTCACGACGTCGGAGACCGCGTTGTTGTAGACGATCTCGCAGTCGGAGCAGGCGGCCTTGACGGCCTTCTCGAACTGCGGCTTGTCCAGCGCCTCGTAGCGCGAGGTCTTGTTCTCCGGAAGGAGCAGGCCGATCTTGGTCGAGCTGCCCTTGTCTCCGCTGTCGTCGCCGCCGGCCTTGCCGCAGGCGGCGAGCGAGAGTGCCATCGAGACCGCGGCCGTGGCTATGACGGCGCGACGCGTCACTGCGTTCATGTGGGGTTGCCTCCCTGACGAGGCCGCGACGTTGCGGCCGAGGTGGCACGAAGTCAACTCGGCTGCAACGTTGACGTCAAGAAGTAAATTCTTAACGAGATGACAACGACGGTGTTCGTTATCTAAGTGAAGGCAAGGCGCGAGGCGGGGGCCGCGGCGGGCAGCGCACTCTCCAACAGGGTCGAATCGCCCATTTCGCTCAGCACGAGGGCGAGGGCGCCGAGCACCTCGGCGCGCCCGCCGAGGGCCCCCTGGGCCAGCGAGAGCTGGCGGGCCGCACTGGGGATCGCGTACCGCGAGACGGAGTCCCTGATGGGCGCGAGGACCAGCTCACCGGCCTCGGCGAGGTCGCCGCCGAGCACCACCCGGCTGGGGTTGAGGAGGTTGCAGAGGTTGGCGACGCCGCTGCCGATGTGCCGTCCGACGTCGGCGATCACCCGGCGGCAGCCGGGGTCCCCCTCGCGGGCCAGCTGCACGACCCGCTCCATGGTCAGGTCGGGGCCGTGGCTCGGCTGGAGCAGCGGCAGCACGTACCGCGCGGCGGTGAAGGTCTCCAGGCAGCCGCGGTTGCCGCAGCGGCAGACCGGCCCCGACTCGTCCAGGGTGATGTGCCCGATCTCGCCCGCGGTGCCGCCGGGCCCCCGGTAGACCCGCCCGTCGATGACGAGCCCGGCGCCCACGCCGCTGGCCACCTTGATGTAGGCCAGGTCCTTCACGCCCCGGCCGCTGCCCCAGACGAGCTCGCCGAGCGCGCCGAGGTTGGCGTCGTTGTCGACGTGCACCGGGACGCCGAGCCGGCCGGAGAGCTCCTCCGCGGGGTTGATCCCGCTCCAGCCCGGCAGGATCGACGTCGATCCGAGGGTCCCGGAGGAGACGTCGATCGGACCCGGGACGCCGAGGCCGACGCCGATCACCTTGTCGGCGCCGATTCCGGTGGCCCGGATCAGCCGTTTGACCAGCCTCTCGGCCCGGTCGAAGCCCTCGGCGGAGGACGCGTCCACGTCGAGCGGCTCGGCCTCCTCGGCGAGCACCTGGTGGGCGAGGTTGCCGACGGCGACCCTCAGGTGCGTGTGGCCGAAGTCCACGCCGATCACGATGCCGGCGTCGCCGGAGAGCGAGACGCTGCGGGCCCGGCGGCCGCCCGCGGAGGTGGGCGTCACCTCGACGGTGCCGCCCTCCTTCAACTCCCGCACGATGTTGGAGACCGTGGCGGCCGAGAGGCCCGTCGCCCGGGCGATCTCCGCCTGGGTGAGTGATCCGGCCATACGCACAGCCCGGACGACCCGTTCGAGATTGGCCCTGTGCAGAGAGGTCTGCGACCCCGGAGTCTCCATCGACTCACTCACTCCCACCGTTTTCTCCAACATGTGAACTCTAAGGGGACGCTTTCGGCTTGGTCCCCGTCAAGACCTTGAGTGTCGGACGGTGAGTGTCACACGACGCGCCGGGGCGCGCCCCCCCCCGCGGGGGCGGGGGGGGGCGCCCGGGGGGCGCGGGGGGGGCCCGCGCGCCCGCCGGCCCGGCCCGCGCCCCCCCCCCCCGCCGAGAGTGGGTGGGC
>NZ_JBHWFF010000004.1:130670-145126 GCF_042733785.1 Streptomyces sp. NPDC059695
ACGCAAAGTCGACACCACGCGGCTCCCATCGGCCGCGGCCCCCCCCAACCCCGCCTGCGACCGCCCGGGGGGCGCGCCCCCCCGCGGGGGGGGCCCCCCCCGGGGGGGGGGCGGGGGGCCCCGGAGGCTGCGGCGGCGGGCTACTTCACGGCGCCGGCGGTCAGTCCGGCCACCACCTGCCGCTGGAAGATGATGTACGCGGCGAGGACCGGGAGCATCGCCATCACGAGGCCGGCGAAGAGGCCGGACCAGTCGCCCTTGTAGCCCTGGCTGACGGCGAGCTGGACGAGGCCCTGCGAGAGCACCTTCTTCTCCGGCTCGGTGTTGAGCACCGTCGGCAGGAGGTACTGGTTCCACTGGCCGAGGAAGTTGAAGATGCCGACGCTGATCAGGCCCGGCTTGGCCATCGGCAGCATCACCTGGAAGAAGGTCCGGGTGTGCGAGGCGCCGTCCACGAAGGCCGCTTCCGCCACCGAGGTGGGCAGGGTGCGGAAGAAGGCCGTCAGGAAGAAGACGGTGAACGGCAGCGAGTACGCGATGTAGACCAGGATCAGGCCGTGCAGCGTGTTGAGCAGGGCCATGTTCTGCAGGACGTAGAAGAGCGGCACGAGCGCCAGGATGATCGGGAAGCTCATCCCTCCGATGAAGAGGAAGTAGATGAACCGGTTGCCCGGGAAGTCGAAGCGGGCCAGGACGTAGGCCGCCATCGAGCCGAGGAGGAGCGTGCCGAGGAGCGAGCCGCCGACCACCAGGAGGGTGTTCAGGAAGTAGTCGCTCATGTGCGCCTCGGTCCAGGCGCGCGACCAGTTCTCGAAGTGCAGCTTGTCGGGCAGCGACCACGGCGAGGTGAAGATCGCCTTGTCGGTCTTGAAGGAGGTCATGACCGCCCACAGCAGCGGCATGACGACCATGATCGCCCAGATGATCAGGACGCCGTGCGAGAAGACGTTGAGGGTCGCGCCCTCGGCCTTGGCGGTCCTGCGCGGGGCGGGGGCCGCCGTCTTCGTGGCCGTGGGGCCGGGGCCGGCCGGGGAGTCCGGGGTCTCGACGCCGGTGGTGGCAGTGTCGGTCGTCTTCATCAGAACTCCAGCCGCTCGCGCCGGCCCAGCTTCATCACGACGGCCGCGAAGGCGAGCGTGACGACGAGGAGCGCGACACCGATGGTCGTTGCGTAGGCGGCCTGACCGTCCCGGAACGCCTTCTGGTACACGTACAGCGGAAGGACGATGGTGGAGAAGTCCGGCCCGCCGCCGTTGGGGCCGACGGTCATGATCTGCACGACGGCGAAGGACTCCGCGCCGAGCGCGAGGATGCCCATGTAGATCCAGCCCGACTGCACGGTGTCCCAGAGCAGCGGCATGGTGATCTTGAAGAAGGTGGTGAAGCGGTTCGCGCCGTCGAGCAGGGCCGCCTCGTAGAAGTCCCTCGGAATGGACGCCATGCCGGCCGAGAAGAGGACGACGAAGAATCCGACCGTCGACCAGACCAGGACCGCCATCACGCAGAGGAGGGCGAGGTCCGGATCTCCGAGCCAGTCCGGCTGGACACTGCCGAGACCGACGCCCTTCAATACGGAATTGATGGCTCCGCTGTTCGGGTTGTACGCGAACTGGAAGAGCAGTGCGACGATCGCGATCGACAGCACCTGCGGGAAGAAATAGACGATCTTGTAGAACGAGGATCCCCGCACACCCGAGATCGCCGCACCCTTGCGGCGCCGGCCGCCGACATTCAGCATGAAGGCGAAGAAGAGGGCGA
The DNA here is from genome assembly GCF_042733785.1 of Streptomyces sp. NPDC059695. Lineage (NCBI taxonomy): Bacteria > Bacillati > Actinomycetota > Actinomycetes > Kitasatosporales > Streptomycetaceae > Streptomyces > Streptomyces sp. NPDC059695. Next base: position 132,429 of record NZ_JBHWFF010000004.1, read on the forward strand.
GCCCCACGGTCACCAGCGGGAGCACCAGCGCGAAGATCAGACTGTGCTGGAGAGATTTCCAGAAGATCTCGTCGTCCAGCATTCGGCTGTAGTTGTCGAAGCCGACCATCCCGAATTCGGGACTCAGCCCGGTCCAGTCCGTGAACGAGTAGTAGATGGCCTGGATGAACGGCCAGATCACGAACAGCGCGTAGAGCGCGAGGGGGGTCACGAGGAACCCCACGATGAAACGGTACTTGCCGTGTTGCATTCCTACCGACCCCGATCTTTCCCGCGCCAAGCGCGCCGCTGGTGCCGCGCGCGAAGGAGCCGGGGCCCGCTCCCGGTCGGCGGGAAGGGGCCCCGGCACTGTGCGTCAGTGCTTGTAGTGCTTGATGCTCGAGTCCTTGGCGGCCTCGTCGGCGTACTTCTGGATCTTCTTGATCGTCTCGGCCGGGGTCGCGCGGCCGGCCATCATCTCGCCGAGGCCGGCGACGCCGATCTTCTCCTTCTGGAGGGCGACGTACCAGTCCTGGAGGCGCGGGTTGACGACGTTCTGGCCGGCCTTCTCCAGGGCGGCGACACCGGACTTGAGGCCCGGGGTCAGCTCGATGCCGTCGGTGCCGCCGTTGAAGGCCGTCAGGGACTTCACGGACTGGGTGAAGTTCTTGGAGGAGGCCTCGCTGAGCATGATGCGCAGCTGCTCCAGGCCGCCCTCCGGGTTCTTCGCCTTCGCCGGGACGATGAAGGGCTCACCGCCGGAGGCCCAGATGGTGCCGAAGGGCATCTTGTCGGAGGAGTCGATGCCGGTCGGCGCCGAGACGGCCAGGTTGAAGTCGGCCGGCATCGTCTTCGCGGCCTCGTTCTCGACCCAGGAGCCGTTCGGGATGAACAGGGCCTTGCCCTCGGTCCAGGCGGTCTGCGACTGGATGTGGTCGAGGCCGGGGGTGCCCTTGAGGATGTACCCCTTCTTGACCAGCTCGTAGTAGGCCTCGAAACACGCCTTGACCGCGGGGTGCTCCCAGGCCTTCGGCTCCAGGTTGTCGATGGCGTCGAGGACCTCGCGGCCGCCGACCTTGCCGATCATCGGGTAGAGCGAGAAGGGGACGTAGTACGGGTACTTTCCGGCGTACGTCCAGCCCGCGATGCCCTTCTTCTTGGCCTTCTCGCAGACGGCCAGCATCTCGTCCCAGGTCTCGGGGTACTTGGCGTCGAGGGAGTCGAGCAGCTTCTGCGAGTACCAGACGCCGTAGACCGTGTACGCGTAGTACATGATCCACACCGGGTCGCCCTCGAACTGGCCCATCTCGACGATGCCGGGCCGCAGGGTGTCGCGGACCTTCTTGCTCGGGTCGTCGATGGACGGCGCGTCCAGGAGCGGGGTGAGGTCCGCCAGCTGCTTCTGGCCGACGAGGACACCCATGTCCATCTGCTCGGCGCCGGAGTTGTCGATGAGGTCCGGCGGGGTGCCGCCGTTGAAGCGCGGCTGGAGCGTGGTGGTGATCTTCTGGGTCGGGGTGAACTTGACGGCCGCCTTGGGGTAATTGGTCTCGTAGACCTTGATCGCGTCCTTGGCGTACTGCTGTCCGAATCCGCCGTCGAAGAGGACGAACTCCATCGGGGCCGACTCATTCACCCCGAGCGGGTTCTTGTCGGACTTGGTGCCCTTTTCGACCTTCTCGTTGCCGCTGTCACCGCTGCTCGCGCAGGCGGACAGGAAGCTCATCGTCGGTACGGAGATCAGACCGATAGCGGCGGAACGCTTGATCAGATCGCGACGGCCGAGGCCCTCACCGTTGTGTGCGGAGGTGGATCCCATGCTCAAGTCCTCGCCTTCATTCAGGACTCAGGCGGTGTACCGGTCGCCCGTTTCTCGCTCGCCACAGGCGAAGGGCCCCGCCACCGCGGTCATTTGCAGCCGGGTCGTGCACGCGTCGGGCCGTCGTCGCATTGCTCCGACTGGCTGGACGCCGACAGGTATAGTCCACTTCCCTTCACGGGAGCAAGATCGAAACCAGGTTTGCACGACCATCTTTCCCGAGTTGAGACCTCCGGGATAAGCACGCTGGATCTGCGGCGTTTCGTCCAACCATTCGCCACGCAACACCCTTGACAGGACGTCATGGCGACCCCATCGCACGGGCGCGCCGCGGAGGGGCGCGAGAGTCGCGGGAGAAAAGACATAAAGGGGACAAATGACCGACATCGAAACAGTTGTGTCACAAACCAGTTGCCCGGTGAAGATCTCGTGAGAAGGATCCTGGATCATAGGGATCCCGCCGCCCCCTGCCCTCGGCACGAGCGTGCGGCGGGACCTGCCATATTCCATACGGATCTGGAGTACACGTGGCCAACTCTTCTGGCCTGAACCGCACGGGCATCCTGTCCCGTGTCACGGTCGCGGCGATAACGGCCGCCCTCGTCGGCACCACGACGGCCGCCGTCGCCGCCGACGCCCCGCAGACCGCCGCCAAGGCGATCAAGCCGGCCGCGGCCCCCGCCGCCTCCGCCTCCGCCGCGAACGCCTCCGCCGCCTCGGCGGAAGCCGAGCTCCGCTTCCTTCAGGGCGTGTCCGGCTCCTCCCTCTACTGGTACCAGCCGAACGGCTCGGGCGGCTTCGAGGCCCGCGAGTACGCCAACAGCACCTGGGCCAACGTGAAGGCCGCCCAGCAGGCCGACAACGACCACGACGGTGTCGCCGACGACGCCTGGATCCTCTACACCAACGGCACCCTCGGGTACGCCGCGGGTGAGTCGGCCTCCAACGAGTTCACCACCATCGGTGGCGGTTGGAACATCTACAACAAGATCCTGTCCCCGGGCACGCTCGGTGGCGGCGCCGCCGCGGACCTGCTCGCCCGCGACAGCTCCGGTGTCCTGTACCTGTACCTGGGCTACGACAACGGCAAGCTCACCACCCGCTACCGGGTCGGCGGCGGCTGGAACGCCTACAGCCAGATCGCCGGTGTCGGCGACCTGAGCGGTGACGGCAAGGCCGACATCGTCGCCCGCGACGCCTCCGGGATCCTGTGGCTCTACAAGGGCACGGGCGACTACAAGGCGCCGTTCACCGGCCGCACCAAGATCGGTGGCGGCTGGGGCGCCTACAACAGCCTCGTCGGCATCGGCGACCTCGACTGGGACGGCCGCAGCGACCTGATCGCGCGCGACTCGGCCGGCAAGCTGTACCGCTACTCGGGTACCGGCAACGCCGCCGCCCCGTTCAAGCCGCGCGTCGTGATCGGCACCAGCGGCTGGAACACGTACCGCATCCTGTTCTGATCCGGCCTCCCGTCATCCGGGCGGGCGCGTGACGAACGCGAGGGCCCCGCTCCTCTTCCGAGGAGCGGGGCCCTTTCCGTTCGTCCGATCCGTCAGCCGCGGATCAGGTTGCGGAGCACGTACTGCATGATGCCGCCGTTGCGGTAGTAGTCCGCCTCGCCGGGGGTGTCGATGCGGACGACCGCGTCGAACTCGACACCGGTGTCGGTGGTGACCTTGACCGTGCTCGGCGTGGTGCCCTCGTTCAGCTCCGTGACGCCCGTGATGGAGAAGGTCTCCTCGCCGGTCAGGCCGAGCGAGTCGGCCGACTGGCCGGCCGGGAACTGGAGCGGGAGGACGCCCATGCCGATGAGGTTCGAGCGGTGGATGCGCTCGTACGACTCGGTGATGACGGCCTTGACGCCGAGGAGCGCGGTGCCCTTGGCGGCCCAGTCGCGGGACGAGCCGGAGCCGTACTCCTTGCCGCCCAGGATGACCAGCGGGGTGCCGGCGGCCTGGTAGTTCTGCGAGGCGTCGTAGATGAACGACACCGGGCCGCCCTCGACGGTGAAGTCGCGGGTGAAGCCGCCCTCGGTGCCCGGCGCGATCTGGTTGCGCAGGCGGATGTTGGCGAAGGTGCCGCGGATCATGACCTCGTGGTTGCCTCGGCGCGAGCCGTAGGAGTTGAAGTCACGACGCTCCACACCGTGCTCGGTGAGGTACTTGCCGGCCGGGGTGTCGGCCTTGATGGCACCGGCCGGGGAGATGTGGTCGGTGGTGACCGAGTCGCCCAGCTTGGCCAGCACGCGGGCGCCGGTGATGTCGGTGACCGGGGAGGTCTCCATCGTCATGCCCTCGAAGTACGGGGGCTTCCGGACGTAGGTGGACTCGGCGTCCCACTCGAAGGTGTTGCCGGTCGGGATCTCCAGCGCCTGCCACTGGGCGTCGCCCGCGAAGACGTCCTGGTAGGACTTGTTGAACATGTCCTCGCCGATGGCGTTGGCGACGACGTCGTTGACCTCGGCCTCCGACGGCCAGATGTCGGCCAGGTAGACGGGCTTGCCGTCCTGGTCGACGCCGAGGGCGTCCTTGGTGATGTCCACCTTCATGGAGCCCGCGAGGGCGTACGCGACGACCAGCGGCGGGGAGGCCAGGTAGTTCATCTTGACGTCGGGGTTGATGCGACCCTCGAAGTTGCGGTTGCCCGAGAGCACCGAGGTCACGGCCAGGTCGTGCTCGTTGACGGCCTTGGAGACCTCCTCCGGCAGCGGGCCGGAGTTGCCGATGCAGGTGGTGCAGCCGTAGCCGACGAGGTTGAAGCCGACCTTGTCGAGGTACGGGGTGAGGCCCGCCTTGTCGAAGTAGTCGGTGACGACCTTCGAGCCCGGGGCGAGGGTGGTCTTGACCCACGGCTTGCGGGTCAGGCCCTTCTCGACGGCCTTCTTCGCGACGAGCGCGGCGGCGACCATCACGTACGGGTTCGACGTGTTGGTGCAGGAGGTGATCGCGGCGACGGTGACGGCGCCGTGGTCGATCGTGTACGTGGTGCCGTCGGGGGCGGTCACCTCGACCGGGTTCGACGGGACGCCGTTGGAGACGGCCGGGGCGTCGGAGGCCGGGAAGGACTCCTTGCCCGCCTCGTCGTCGGTGGAGACGTAGTTGCGCACGTCCTGGGCGAACTGCGCGGCGGCGTTCGCGAGGACGATGCGGTCCTGCGGGCGCTTCGGGCCGGCGATGGAGGGGACGACCGTGGAGAGGTCGAGCTCCAGCTTCTCGGAGAAGTCGGGCTCGGCGGCCGGGTCGAGCCAGAGGCCCTGCTCCTTGGCGTACGCCTCGACGAGCGCGACCTGCTGCTCGGAGCGGCCCGTGAGCTTGAGGTAGTTCAGGGTCTCGCCGTCGATCGGGAAGACCGCGGCGGTGGAGCCGAACTCCGGCGACATGTTGCCGATGGTGGCGCGGTTCGCGAGGGAGGTGGCGGCGACGCCCTCACCGTAGAACTCGACGAACTTGCCGACGACACCGTGCTTGCGCAGCATCTCGGTGATGGTCAGCACGAGGTCGGTGGCGGTGGTGCCGGCCGGCAGCTCGCCGGTCAGCTTGAAGCCGACGACGCGCGGGATGAGCATGGAGACCGGCTGGCCGAGCATCGCGGCCTCGGCCTCGATGCCGCCGACGCCCCAGCCGAGCACACCGAGGCCGTTGACCATGGTGGTGTGCGAGTCGGTGCCGACGAGGGTGTCGGGGTACGCCTGGCCGCCCCGGACCATGACGGTGCGGGCCAGGTGCTCGATGTTCACCTGGTGGACGATGCCGGTGCCCGGCGGGACGACCTTGAAGTCGTCGAACGCGGTCTGGCCCCAGCGCAGGAACTGGTAGCGCTCCTTGTTGCGGCCGTACTCCAGCTCGACGTTCTGCGCGAAGGCGTCGTTCGTGCCGAACTTGTCGGCGATGACGGAGTGGTCGATGACCATCTCGGCCGGGGACAGCGGGTTGATCTTCGCCGGGTCGCCGCCGAGCGCGGCGACGGCCTCACGCATGGTGGCGAGGTCGACGACGCAGGGCACGCCGGTGAAGTCCTGCATGATCACGCGGGCGGGCGTGAACTGGATCTCCTGGCTCGGCTGAGCCTGCGAGTCCCAGTTGCCGAGGGCCCGGATGTGGTCGGCGGTGATGTTCGCGCCGTCCTCGGTGCGGAGCAGGTTCTCCAGGAGGACCTTCAGGCTGTAAGGGAGGCGCGCGGAGCCCTCGACCTTGTCCAGCTTGAAGATCTCGTACGACTCGTCGCCCACGCGCAGCGTGCTGCGGGCGTCGAAGCTGTTCGCCGACACGACAGTCTCCTTCATATATGTGCGCGTTTCGCCACATCCTGCCGCCGCATACACGTCGCGGATCCGCTAAGGTAAGGCTAAGTTAGGTAACCCTTACCGGGGTGGCGGCAGCGGTGCGCCTCGGCAGATATCTCGATGTCGAGATAACTCTAGTACATCACCGCCGCGCGGTCATGCCTGGCATGGCGCGGATCACGGGATCCGGGCCACACCCACCTCCTACCCGCCCCGCTCCACCCCGAACGGATGCCCACCGATTGCCACACCCGGCCGCCCGTCCGACGATCGAGCCATGTTCAGCGGCGCGCATGTGATCCTCTACTCCCGGGACGCGGAGGCCGACCGTGCCTTCCTCAAGGACGTCATCGGCTTCGAGCACGTGGACGCCGGACACGGCTGGCTGATCTTCGGGCTGCCGCCCGCCGAGATCGCGGTGCACCCGACGACGCACGAGCCGAGGTCCGAGGTGTACCTCATGTGCGACGACCTCACCCAGACGCTGACAAGCCTGGACAAGAAGGGCGTCGAAATCTCACGGGCCATCACCGAGGAGCGCTGGGGCCTGCTTGCCGCCGTCCGGCTGCCGAGCGGCACCGAACTCCCCCTGTACGAACCGCGTCACCCCACCGCACTCGGTGGCGACTCACCCTGATGGCCCACCCCGATGAAGGATCACATCTCATATCTGAGATAACGTGACGCCATGGCAGACGACTACCTCGTACGCATCGGCAAGCTCATCCGTGACGCCCGGCAGCACCGCGGCTGGACGCAGACGCAGCTCGCCGAAGCGCTGGCCACGAGCCAGAGCGCCGTCAACCGGATCGAGCGCGGCAACCAGAACATCAGCCTTGAGATGATCGCCCGGATCGGCGAGGCCCTCGACAGCGAGATCGTGTCCCTCGGCTACGCGGGCCCCATGCACCTCCGCGTCGTCGGCCGCCGCCGGCTCTCCGGCGCCATCGACGTCAAGACGAGCAAGAACGCCTGTGTCGCGCTGCTCTGCGCCTCGCTCCTCAACAAGGGCCGCACGGTCCTGCGCCGGGTCGCCCGCATCGAGGAGGTCTTCCGGCTCCTGGAGGTCCTGGGCTCCATCGGCGTCCGCACCCGCTGGATCAACGACGGCGTGGACCTGGAGATCGTGCCGCCGGCCGAGCTCGACATGGAGTCCATCGACGCCGAGGCCGCGATCCGCACCCGCTCCATCATCATGTTCCTCGGCCCGCTGCTGCACCGCATGGACCGCTTCAAGCTGCCGTACGCCGGCGGCTGCGACCTCGGTACGCGCACGATCGAGCCGCACATGATCGCGCTGCGCCGCTTCGGCCTGGACGTCACGGCGACGGACAACCTGTACCACGCCCAGGTCGAGCGCTCCGTCTCCCCCGACCGCCCGATCGTCCTGACCGAGCGCGGGGACACGGTCACCGAGAACGCCCTGCTCGCCGCCGCCCGGCACGACGGCGTGACCGTCATCCGCAACGCCTCCTCCAACTACATGGTCCAGGACCTGTGCTTCTTCCTGGAGGCCCTCGGCGTCCGGGTCGACGGCATCGGCACCACCACCCTGACCGTGCACGGCGTGCCGCAGATCGACGTGGACGTCGACTACTCCCCCTCCGAGGACCCGGTCGAGGCGATGAGCCTGGTCGCCGCGGCGGTGGTCACCGAATCGGAACTGACGATCCGCCGGGTCCCGATCGAGTTCATGGAGATCGAGCTCGCGGTCCTGGAGGAGATGGGCCTCGACCACGACCGCTCGGCGGAGTACGCCGCGGACAACGGCCGCACGCGCCTGGTCGACCTGACGGTCCGCCCCTCCAAGCTGGAGGCGCCGATCGACAAGATCCACCCGATGCCGTTCCCGGGCCTGAACATCGACAACGTCCCCTTCTTCGCGGCGATCGCGGCGACGGCCCAGGGCAAGACCCTCATCCACGACTGGGTCTACGACAACCGCGCCATCTACCTCACGGACCTCAACCGCCTCGGCGGCCGCCTCCAGCTCCTCGACCCCCACCGCGTCCTGGTGGAGGGCCCGACCCGCTGGCGCGCCGCCGAGATGATGTGCCCGCCGGCCCTGCGCCCGGCCGTGGTCGTCCTCCTCGCGATGATGGCGGCGGAGGGCACCTCGGTCCTCCGCAACGTCTACGTCATCAACCGCGGCTACGAGGACCTGGCGGAACGCCTGAACTCGATCGGCGCGCAGATCGAGATCTTCAGGGACATCTGAGGCTCCGTCGCACGGCGGCCGACGCCCGGCCCCGGGTCCGCCGGCCCGGGGCGGGTGCACCGGTCTCGATCCGGGCACGTGGGGGTGGCGGGGTTCCCGGGGTGTCTACGATCCCCGCGTGGACTCGTACACCTACGCCCCGCCTCCGCCCCCGTTGCCTCCCCCGCCCGTCGTGCGGCGGTGGTGGCAGCATCCCGGGGTGGTCGTCGGGGCGTTGGTCGTGCTGCCGCCCGTCGGGATCGGGCTCGTCTGGGTGGGTCCGTGGAGTCGCCACCGGAAGATCCTCGCCTCCGTGCTCGCCGCCGCCTGGCTCCTTCTGCTCCTCCTCCGCGGGGGTTCGCCCGAGGAGGGGGCCACGGTGCCGGACGACGCGCGGGCTCCCCAGCCCCGTGTCGGTGGCAGCGGCGCTCCCTCCGCGTCCCCCTCGCCCTCCGGGCCTCCCCCGCTCGTGGGGAAGAGCCTCACGGAGGCGAAGGGGGTCGCCTCCGCCGCCGGGTTCGACGTCGTGTCGCACGACGCCTCGGACCAGGACGCCGGGCAGTGGGACGCCGACAACTGGAAGGTGTGCTTCCAGACTTCGGCGGGGCAGCGGAACGGCAAGCGGCCCTCGCTCGATCTCGGTGTCGTCCGTGCCGAGGCGCCCTGCCCCACCGCGGACGGCGAGAAGATCCCCTGGCCGAGAATGCCCGCCGTCACCGGCCTGACCTTCGCACGGGCCGGTGAGGCGCTGAAGCCGGTCGGGTTCAAGAAGGTCGAGCCCGAGAGCGCGTACTCCGACGTGGAGCTGCCCGGCGTCGCCGATCCCTGGAAGGTCTGCTTCCAGGACCCCCAGCCCGGCCAGGAGATCGAGAACCCGCAGTACGGGACCGTCTACCTCAAGCTCGCCCCGCCCGACGCCCCCTGCCCCGATCAGCCGTACGCGCGGTTGCGTCCCGAGCCGACGCCGACGCCCGCCTCGTAGCGCACGGACTCAGCCGGCTCCGGGCATCACGCCGCCGCCCTGGAGGCGTTCGAGGTCGGAGGCCCGGACCTGGATGACGAACAGGGCGACCAGCGCTCCGACGACGGCGAAGATCGCCGCGGTGACGAAGCCCGCCGAGACGCCCGAGGCGAGCACCTGGTCGCCCCAGGGAGCCGGCAGCTGGCCCGTCTTGGCGAACTGGGCCTTCTCCAGCGGACCCGCCTGGGCCAGGAAGGCGGGGACCTGCTGGTCCGCCTCGTTGCGGCTCGCCGTGCCGAAGACGGTCACCAGGATCGAGAGTCCCAGCGAACCGCCCACCTGTTGCATGGCGTTGAGCAGGCCGGACGCGGCGCCGGACTCCTGCGGTTCGACGTTCGACAGCGCCATGATGGTCAGCGAGACGAACATCAGGCCCATGCCCATGCCGAAGACGAGGATCGGCCCGAGGATGCTGCCCGCGTACGTGGAGTTCACATCGGTGAGCGTCAGCCAGGACAGCCCGATCGCGGTGAGGATCGACCCCGTCACCATAAAGGGTTTCGGGCCGAATCTGGGCAGCAGGTTGGACGTGAGGCCGGCACCGACCGCGATGATCGCGCTGACCGGCAGGAACGCGAGACCCGTCATCAGGGGGCTGAATCCCAGCACCTGCTGCACGAACAGGGTCAGGAAGAAGAACATCCCGAAGATGGCCGCCGCCAGGCACAGCATGATGACGTAGGTGCCCGAGCGGTTGCGGTCGGCGAACATGTGCAGCGGCGTGATGGGCTGCTGCGAGCGCCGCTCGATGAAGATGAACGCGGCCAGGAGCAGGACGGCGGCGACGAACGAGCCGATCGTGTACGGATCGCTCCAGCCCTCCTGCGCGGCCCTGATGAATCCGTACACCAGCGCCACCATGCCGAGCGTCGAGGTCAGCGCGCCGGCGAGGTCGAAGTGACCGGGGTGCCGCTCGGACTCCTTGACGTGGCGCGGGGTGAGGACCGCGATCAGGATGGCGATCGGCACGTTCACGAAGAAGATCCAGCGCCAGTCGAGCCATTCGACGAGCATGCCTCCGGCCACCAGGCCGATCGCTCCGCCGCCGGCCGAGACGCCGGCGAAGACGCCGAAGGCCCGGTTGCGTTCCGGGCCTTCGTCGAACGTCGTGGTGATGAGGGAGAGCGAGGTCGGCGAGGCGATCGCGCCGCCGACGCCCTGGAGCGACCGTGCCGCCAGGAGTTGCCACTCGCTCTGCGCCAGTCCGCAGAAGAGGGAGGCGAGTCCGAAGAGCAGCACGCCGAAGATGAAGACGCGTCGCCGGCCCAGGATGTCACCGGTGCGTCCGCCGAGGAGCAGCAGGCCGCCGAAGGTGAGGGTGTAGGCGTTGACGACCCAGGACAGGCTGGTCGTGGAGAAGTCCAGGGCGCTCTGGATGTGCGGGAGCGCGATGTTCACGATCGTGATGTCGAGGACGACCATCAGCTGGCAGGAGGCGATCACGAACAGGGCGATGCCCTTGCCGTCACCGCCCTTGCCGGGAGCGGTCGTCTGTGCCGGTGTCGTCGGCTTGGGTGTACTCATTGGGCGCCTCGTGCCTCGCCTGGTGAGTGAGCCGTGGGCCGGTCAGTCCACCTTTCGACACTAAGCCCGGCCTAGTCGGCCGACCAGTTGATCAAGGAGCTCTCAGTCCAGGACCGCGAAGCCGTCGAACTCCACCAGCGCCTGCTCGTCCCAGAGCCGTACGACTCCGATGACGGCCATCGCCGGATAGTCGCGGCCCGCCAACCGGCGCCAGATCCGTCCCAGTTCATGGGCGTGCTCACGGTAGCCGGCGACGTCGGTGGTGTAGACGGTGACGCGGGCCAGGTCGGCGGGGGCGCCGCCCGCGTGGCGCAGGGCGGTGAGCAGGTTGCCGAGGGCGGTGGTGAACTGCTCGGTGAGGCCGTCCCCGACGACCTTTCCCTCGGTGTCGAGGGCGGTCTGTCCGGCGAGGAACACGAGCCGGGTGCCGGTGGCGGTGACGGCGTGCGAGAAGCCGGTGGGCGGGGAGAGTTCGGCCGGGTTGTGGCGGTGCAGGCTCATGCGGTCGGCTCCTTCGTCACGGGCTGCGGCTCGTCGTGCGGCTTCGTCACGGGCTGCGGCTCGGCGGTCGGCTCCTTCGTCACGTACTGCCGCACCTCGGCGGTCGGCGTCTTCTCGGGGTGCCGCGCCTTCGCGTACAGCTCCTTCGCGATGATCGTGCGCTGCACCTCCGTCGCGCCCTCGTAGATCCGGGGTGCGCGGACCTCGCGGTAGAGGTGCTCCAGGAGGTGGCCGCGCTGGAGCGCGAGGGCTCCGTGCAGCTGGACGGCGGCGTCGACCACGTACTGGGCGGTCTCGGTGGCGAGGAGCTTGGCCATGGCGGAGCGCCGGGGGACGTCCGGGTCGCCCTCGTCGTACGCCACGGCCGCCGCGTACACGAGGAGGCGGGCGGCCTCGGTGCGGGTGGCCATCTCGGCGACGCGGTGCGAGACGGCCTGGAGGTCGGCGAGGACGCCGCCGAAGGCGGGGCGGGCGGCGGTATGGGCGAGGGCCGCGTCGAGGGCGGCCTGGGCCATGCCGACGGCGAAGGCGCCGACGCTGGGCCGGAAGAGGTTGAGGGTGTTCATGGCGACCCGGAAGCCACGGTCGGGCTCCCCGAGCAGGTCCTCGGGGCCGACGGGGACGCCGTCGAAGGTGAGGGTGCCGAGGGCGTGCGGGGCGAGCATGTCGAGGTGCTCCCCGCCGAGGCCCGGGCGGTCGGCGGGGACGAGGAAGGCGGTGATGCCGCGCGCCCCGGCGCCCCGGGTGGTGCGGGCGAAGACGGTGGCGAAGTCGGCCTCGGGGGCGTTGGAGATCCAGCGCTTCTCGCCGTGCAGGCGCCAGCCGCCGCGCCCGTCGGGGACGGCTTCCAGGGTGAGGGCGGCGGCGTCGGAGCCGGCGTCCGGCTCGGAGAGGGCGAAGGCGGCGACGGCGCGTCCCGCGGTGGCCTCGGGGAGCCAGCGGGCCCGCTGCGCGGGGGTGCCGAAGGCGGCGACGGGGTGGGTGCCGAGGCCCTGGAGGGCGAGGGCGGTCTCGGCCTCGGTGCAGGTCCTGGCGAGGGACTCGCGCAGCAGGCACAGGTCGAGGGCGCCGGCCTCGAAGAGCCGGGCGAGGAGGCCGAGCTCGCCGAGGGCGGCGACGAGGGGCCGGTTCACCCGGCCGGGTTCGCCCCGGTCGGCGAGGGGCTTCAGCCGTTCGGCGGCGAGCGCGCTGAGCTCCGCACACCAGGTGGTCTGTACCGGATCGAGCGAGAATGCGGGCATGTGGGCCCTCTCCGACGCCCCCGGGCGTCTTCGTCCCTGCGACGGCCGACGCGGTCCGCGCGCCGGCCGTCGCGCTGACTGCGGCACCGTCCGCCGCCCTGGTCCCGGGGCCGGGGGGGGGGGGGGCGGGG
>NZ_JBHWFF010000004.1:145136-173286 GCF_042733785.1 Streptomyces sp. NPDC059695
GACCTCGCCGTTCTTCTTGGCGTCGATCGTCACCTTGGAGTCGATCGCCGCCGGGGCCGGGGGGCGGGCGGGGGCCGTCGGTCCGGCACCGTCCGGCGTCCCGGTCCCCGCGTCGCGCGCCGCCGTGCTCCGGGCGCCAGCGGGCACCCTTGTCGCGAACCGTTGACTGCCGTCACCAACACGATACGCTCGTCGGGCGACGGACGACCCCACCACGACAGGGGGACGGACTCATGGAGCTGACGCCCACGGCCCACCTCGACACGTTCGCCCGTGACGGACTGCCCCCGCCCGACCGGTGGCCCCGTCTCGTCTTCGACCTCCCCGAGCTCGACTACCCCGACCGGCTCAACTGCGGCACCGAACTCCTCGACCGCACGATCCAGCGGTTCGGCACCGACCGGCCCGCCTTCCACGACGGCGAGGGAACGGTCTGGAGCTACGGGGACCTGCGCGACCGGGTGGACCGCATCGCCCACGTCCTCACCACCGACCTGCGGGTGCGGCCCGGCAACCGGGTCCTCCTGCGCGGCCCCACCACCCCCTGGCTCGCCGCCTGCTGGCTCGCCGTGATGAAGGCCGGCGGCGTCGCCGTCACCGTCCTGGCCCAGCAGCGCGCCCCCGAGCTCGCCGTCATGGCCGAGGCGGCCCGGTGCAGCCACGCCCTCTGCGACGCCCACGTGCTCGACGAGCTCCTCGCGGCCCGGATACCCGGGCTACGGATCACCCCGTTCGGCGGTGACGGCCCCGACGACCTGCTGGCCCTCGCCGAGCGCAGGCCCGGCCGGTACGAGGCGGTGGCGACCGCCGCCGACGACGTGGCCCTGATCGCCTTCACCTCCGGCACGACCGGGCGGCCCAAGGGCTGCGTGCACTTCCACCGGGACGTCCTGGCCGTCGCCGACACCTTCTCCGCGCGCGTCCTGCGCCCGCTGCCCGACGACGTCTTCGCGGGCTCCCCGCCGCTCGCCTTCACCTTCGGGCTCGGCGGCCTCGTCGTCTTCCCCCTGCGGGCCGGGGCGAGCGCGGTGCTCCTGGAACAGGCCGGCCCGAAGCAGCTGCTCGCGGCGATCGAACGGCACCGGGTGTCGGTGCTCTTCACCGCCCCGACCGCCTACCGGGTCATGCTCGACGAGCTCGCCCAGGGCACCGCCCCGGAGGTCGCCTCGCTGCGCCGCTGCGTCTCGGCCGGCGAGAACCTGCCGGAGGCGACCTGGACGGCCTGGTACGCCCGGACGGGGCTGCGTCTGATCAACGGCATCGGGGCGACGGAACTGCTGCACATCTTCATCTCCGCCGCCGACGGCGACATCCGCCCCGGCACCACGGGGCGTCCGGTGCCCGGCTGGCAGGCCAGGATCGTCGACCGCGACGGCAACGGGGTCCCGGACGGCGAGGAGGGGCTGCTCGCGGTGCGCGGCCCGGTGGGCTGCCGCTATCTGGCCGACCCCCGCCAGGAGGAGTACGTACGGAACGGCTGGAACGTCACGGGCGACACGTACGTCCGGGAGCCCGACGGCTGGTTCCGCTACGTCTCGCGGGCCGACGACATGATCATCTCGGCCGGGTACAACATCGCCGGGCCCCAGGTCGAGGAGGTGCTCCTGGACCATCCGGACGTGGTCGAGACCGCGGTGGTGGGCCGCCCGGACGAGCTGCGCGGCCAGGTCGTCGTGGCGTACACGGTGGTACGGGACGGGGTGCCGCGCGACGCGGGCACCGCCGCGGCGCTGCGGGCCTTCGTCCGCGCCCGCATCGCCCCGTACAAGTCGCCCCGGGAGATCGTCTTCCTCGACGCGCTGCCGCGCACGGCGACGGGCAAGCTCCAGCGCTTCCGGCTGCGGGACCCGGCGGCACCGGGAGCCCCGGCGTGACCCGGCGTGACCCGGCGGGACGGTGCGGCCCGGCGTCCTGTCCGCACCACCCCCTAAAGTGATCACGTGGCCGAGCAGCACACTCCCCGATCCCTGATCGTCTCCCTCTACGGCGCGTACGGCCGTGCGCCCGACGAGTCGCCGGTGCCGGTGGCCGCGCTCATCCGGCTGCTCGGCGTGCTCGGTGTGGACGCGCCCTCGGTGCGTTCCTCGGTGTCGCGGCTGAAGCGGCGCGGGCTGCTGCTGCCGGGCCGGACGGCGGCCGGCGCCGCCGGGTACGCCCTCTCGGAGGACGCCCGGCGGCTGCTGGACGACGGCGACCGCCGGATCTACGCCCGTACGGAGCCGAAGCTCGCCGAGGGCTGGGTCCTGGCCGTCTTCTCGGTGCCCGAGGCCGAGCGCCACAAGCGGCACCTGCTGCGGTCCCGGCTCGCCCGGCTCGGCTTCGGCACGGCGGCGCCGGGCGTCTGGATCGCGCCCGCCCGGCTGTACGAGGAGACCCGCAACGCCCTGGAACGTCTGGAGCTCTCCCCGTACGTGGACCTGTTCCGCGGCGACCACCTGGGCTACACGGCGACGGCCGGGGCGGTGGCCCGCTGGTGGGACCTGCCGGCGATCGCCGGGCTCCACGAGGAGTTCCTCGCCGCCCACGAGCCGGTCCTGCGCGCCTGGCGGACGGCCCCGGCGGGCGCCGAGGACGCCTACCGGGACTATCTCCTCGCCCTGGACTCCTGGCGCCGGCTCCCCTACGCGGACCCGGTGCTCCCGGCGGAGCTCCTGCCGGACGACTGGCCTGGCCGCCGCTCCGCGGAGGTCTTCGCGGCCCTGCACGAACTGCTGCGGGACCGGGGCGCGGAGTACGTCGGCCCGTTCCTGGCGGGCGACTAGGCCGTCCGCTTCCGTACGGACAGGGCTCCGAGCAGGCAGACCAGGCCCGCCGTGCTCAGGACCGCGCGGACGATGTTCCACGCCACCCACGGGCCCTCGAAGGCCGCCCGGGCGGCGGCCGGGTCCTTCGCCGCCGCGAGGGCGTCGTTGAGGGGGACGTTCACCGCCGAGGTGACCACGAGGACCGCCATGCCGAGGACGAACCCGGCGAGCGTCCAGAGCCGCGCCCGGCCCGCCCGGTGCTGCCAGGCGGCGACCGCGGTGAGGATCGGCACCCCGAAGAACGGGGTGAAGAACACCGGGTTCTGGATCACGTCGTTGATGTTCCGCATGACCTCGACGTAGACCGTGTCGTCGCTGCGCGCCAGCGCCGGCATCACCGAGCAGACGTACGCGAACCACACCCCCGCGAGCAGTCCCGTCGCCACCGTCGCCGCGCCGAGGACCAGCCCGGCGCCCTTCTTCCCGCCCCTGTTCTCTGTCATGTCCTCATTCAAGGGCAGGAGGTGGTGCGGGAGACATGGTTCCGCGTCGCATCCGCATACGCGAGCGTCCACGGCCGTCGTGCGCGCGTCCACGGCTGTCGTGCGCGGGCGTCCGCAGGTCTCTCGGTCCGTCAGTCCCGGCGGCCGGTGGGCGGACGGCGGCTGCCCGCGCGGTACGGGGCGGGCCAGGGCGCGGCCGGGCCCCGGTAGTCCTGCTCGGCCGCCGCGTGCAGGGTCCAGTGCGGGTCGTAGAGGTGCGGGCGGGCGAGGGCGCAGAGGTCGGCGCGGCCCGCGAGGAGCAGGGAGTTGACGTCGTCCCAGGAGGAGATCGCGCCGACGGCGATCACCGGGACCCCGAGCTCGTTGCGGATGCGGTCGGCGTAGGGGGTCTGGTAGGAGCGGCCGTAGGCGGGCTCCTCGTCGGGGACGACCTGACCGGTGGAGACGTCGATCGCGTCGGCGCCGTGCCCGGCGAAGGCGCGGGCGATCGCGACGGCGTCCCCGGCGGTCGTCCCGCCCTCAGCCCAGTCGGTGGCGGAGATCCGGACGGTCATGGGCCGGTCGGCCGGCCAGGCCTCCCGGACCGCGTCGAAGACTTCGAGGGGGTAGCGCAGCCGGGCGGCGAGGTCGCCGCCGTAGGCGTCGGTGCGGTGGTTCGTGAGCGGGGAGAGGAAGCCGGAGAGGAGGTAGCCGTGGGCGCAGTGGAGTTCGAGCAGGTCGAAGCCGCTGCGGGCGGCGCGGCGGGCGGCGGCGGCGAACTGCTCGCGGACGGCGGTGAGTCCGGCCCGGTCGAGGGAGCCGGGTGTCTGGTTGACGCCGGTCCGGTACGGCAGGGGCGAGGCGGCGACGAGCGGCCAGTTGCCCGCGGGGAGCGGCTGGTCGATGCCCTCCCACATGCGGCGGGTGGAGCCCTTGCGGCCGGAGTGGCCGAGCTGGACGCCGAGCGCGGTGCCGGGGGCCGAGGTGTGGACGAAGTCGGCGATCCGGGTCCAGGCGGCGGCCTGTTCGTCGGTCCAGAGGCCGGTGCAGCCGGGGGTGATGCGGCCCTCGGGGCTGACGCAGACCATCTCGGTCATGACGAGTCCGGCGCCGCCGAGGGCGCGGGAGCCGAGGTGGACGAGGTGGAAGTCGCCGGGGACGCCGTCCTCGGCGACGTACAGGTCCATGGGTGAGACGACGACCCTGTTCCGGAGGGTCAGTCCGCGCAGCCGGAAGGGGGTGAACATCGGCGGGGTGCCGGGCGGGCAGCCGAAGTCCGCCTCGACGGCGGCGGTGAAGACCGGGTCGCGCAGCCTCAGGTTGGCGTGGGTGACGCGACGGCTGCGGGTGAGCAGGTCGAAGGCGAAGCGGCGGGGCGGCCGGTCGACGTGCCCGGCGAGCTCCTCGAACCAGCTCAGGCTGGCGGCGGCGGCGCGCTGGGTGGACTCGACGACGGGGCGGCGCTCGGTCTCGTACGCGGTGAGGGCCTCGTCGAGGGCGGGGTGGGCGGCGACGGCGGCGGCGAGGGCGACGGCGTCCTCGACGGCCAGTTTGGTGCCGGAGCCGATGGAGAAGTGCGCGGTGTGGGCGGCGTCGCCGAGGAGGACGGTGTTGCCGTGGGACCAGCGCGCGTTGGCGACGGTGCGGAAGGCGGTCCAGGAGGAGTTGTTCGAGCGGAGCTCCCGGCCGCCCAGCGCCTCGGCGAAGATCTTGGCGCAGCGGGCGGTGGATTCAGCCTCGTCGAGCTCGTGGAAGCCGGCGGCCCGCCAGACCTCCTCGCGCATCTCCACGATGACGGTGGAGGAGTCCGCGGAGAAGGGGTAGGCGTGCAGCTGCATCACGCCGTGTTCGGTCTCGGCGATCTCGAAGCGGAAGGCCTCGAAGGGGAAGTCGGCGGCGAGCCAGATGTAGCGGCAGCGGTGGGTGCCGATCCGGGGGCGGAAGTGCGCGGCATGGGTCTCGCGGGTGTGGCTGTGGACGCCGTCGGCGGCCACCACCAGGTCGTGGCCGGCGGCCAGGACGGCGGCGGGCGGGGCCTCGGTGCGGAAGCGGAGCCGTACGCCGAGCCCGGTGCAGCGGGCGTGCAGGATCTCCAGGAGACGGCGGCGGCCGAGGGCGGCGAAGCCGTGTCCGGTGGAGGTGGTGCGGTGGCCCCGGTGGACGACGTCGATGTCGTCCCAGCGGACCAGCTCACGGCGGAGCGCCTCGTACACGACGGGGTCCGCGTCCCGGATGCCGCCGAGGGTCTCGTCGGAGAGCACGACGCCGAAGCCGAAGGTGTCGGAGGGCGCGTTCCGCTCCCAGACGGTGATCTCGCGGGTGGGATCCTGCCGCTTCAGCAGCGCGGCCGCGTAGAGGCCGCCGGGGCCGCCGCCGACGACGGCGACGCTCCGGGGGCCGGGGCCGGGGCCCGGGCCTGCGGCCTGCCGTCCTTCCGGGCGCTCCCGGCCCTCCCGGCCCTCGTGCTCCGGGGCCGGGGCCGGGTCCGGGGCCGGGGCCGGGTCCGGGGGCATCAGCGGCCCTGCCATTTCGGGGCGCGTTTCTCGGTGAAGGCGGCGTGGAACTCGGCGTAGTCCTCGCCGTTCATCAGGAGCGCCTGGGTGGCCGCGTCGAGTTCGACGGCGGCGGCGAGGGGCATGTCGAGCTCGGCGGTGAGCAGGGCCTTGGTCTGGGCGAGGGCGAGGGCTGGCCCGTCGGCGAGGCGGCGGGCGAGGGCGGCGGCCCGCTCTCCCGCCGCGCCCTCCTCGGTGAGCTCGCTGAGGAGCCCGATGCGCTCGGCCTCGGCCGCGTGGACGGGCTCGCCGAGCATGAGGAGGCGGGTGGCGTGGCCGAGTCCGACGACCCGGGGCAGCAGATAGGCGGCGCCCATGTCGCCGCCGGAGAGGCCGACCCGGGTGAAGAGGAAGGAGAAGCGGGTGGTGGGGTCGGCGATCCGGAAGTCGGCGGCGAGCGCGAGGACGGCGCCGGCGCCGGCGGCGACGCCGTGGAGGGCGGCGACGACGGGGAAGGGGCACTCGCGCAGCGCGCGGACGACCTGGCCGGTCATCCGGTTGAAGTCGAGGAGCCGGGCGGTGTCGAGGGCGAGGGTGGCGCCGATGATCTCGTCGACGTCGCCGCCCGAGCAGAAGCCGCGTCCCTCGCCGCCGAGGACGAGGGCGCGGACGGCGCGCTCGCGGGAGAGCTCGGCGAGGAGGTCGCGCAGGTCGGCGTAGGCGCCGAAGGTGAGGGCGTTGAGCTTCGCGGGGCGGGCGAGGGTGACGGTGGCGACGCCCTGGTCGATCTCCAGGCGCAGGTGCTGCCAGCGTGACGTGCGGGGCGCGGAGCCGGTAAAGGGGCTCATCCGGGGGGCCTCCTTCCTCCGCATGGAGGGTATCACTCTCTCGTGACCGTCGTCACGAGTACGCGATAAAGGGAGTACGCCCGGACCCCACAAGGTCCCGGACCCCCGGTGACCGAGGTCCCCTCGGTCAGGGCGGGGGTGCCCTGGGAAAAGGATTTTGCACCTCGTAAGGTTGAAACCAGGACGTCTCGGGATGCCCCCACCCCACCCGCCCCACGCGAAGGGAGCCCGCCCCCCATGCCCGAAGACACCGGACCCGCGGCCGCCGGACCCGCGCTCTCCGGCCCCGGAACCGAACCGACCGGACTCGCCGAGTCCTGGCGCATCCGCCTGCCCCACACCACCGCCGCCGTGCCGATCGCCCGCGCCCTGATCCGTACCGCGCTCACCGACCTCGACGCGGGAGCCACCGGCCTCCCCGACAGCGACACGGCGGAGCTCCTGACCGCCGAGCTCGTCGCCAACGCCGTCGAGCACACCGCGGGCACGGGCCCCATCGAGCTGGTCGTCGAACTGCTCGCGGCACCCGGCGGGTGCCAGATCGAGGTCCACGACTCCCAGCCCGCGGGTCCCGGCGAGCTCCCCTGCCCGGACCCGGAGGTCGAGGTCGACCCGTGGCAGGAGCACGGCCGCGGCCTCCTGCTGATCCGCGCGCTCAGCAGCGACTGCGGTCACCGCCCCACCGCGCGCGGCAAGGCCGTCTGGTTCACGCTCCCGGGGATACCGACCCAGCGGCGCCACCTCGAGGCGATGTGATCCGCGAGGCCGTGCGGGGCTCCTCCTCATGGGCGGTACATGCGTGAGGGGGCCCGGGCAGCTTCGCCCGGACCCCCCGCACCGTGCGGTCGGTCGCCGCACTCCGCACCTTCGCCCCAGCGGGCGCGACGCTACGCCTGGGCGCTTCCCGCCAGGGTGGCGACGAGGACCGCCTTGATGGTGTGCATCCGGTTCTCGGCCTCGTCGAAGACGACCGAGTGCGCCGACTCGAAGACCTCGTCCGAGACCTCCAGCTCGGTCAGGCCGTGCCGGGCGTGGATGTCACGGCCGACGGCCGTGCCCAGGTCGTGGAAGGCGGGCAGGCAGTGCAGGAACTTGACGTCCGGGTTCCCGGTGGCGCGCAGCACGTCCATCGTCACGGAGTACGGGGCGAGGGCGGCGATCCGCTCGTCCCACACCTCCTTGGGCTCGCCCATGGAGACCCACACGTCGGTGACGACGAAGTCCGCGCCGGAGACGCCCTCGGCCACGTCCTCGGTGAGGGTGATCACGGCACCGCTCGTCTCGGCGAGCGCGCGGGCCGCGGCGACGACGTCCTCGGCCGGCCAGTAGGACTTCGGCGCGACGATCCGGACGTCCATGCCGAGCAGGGCGCCGGTGACCAGGTAGGAGTTGCCCATGTTGAAGCGGGCGTCGCCGAGGTAGGCGAAGGCGATCCCGTCGAGCGGCTTGTCCACGTGCTCGGTCATGGTGAGCACGTCGGCCAGCATCTGGGTGGGGTGCCAGTCGTCGGTGAGCCCGTTGAAGACGGGGACGCCCGCGAAGGCGGCGAGCTCCTCGACCGCGGCCTGGCTGTCGCCGCGGTACTCGATGCCGTCGAACATCCGGCCGAGGACACGGGCGGTGTCCTTGACGGACTCCTTGTGGCCGATCTGGGAGCCCGAGGGGTCCAGGTACGTGGTGGAGGCGCCCTGGTCGGCGGCGGCGACCTCGAAGGCGCAGCGGGTGCGGGTCGACGTCTTCTCGAAGATCAGGGCGATGTTCCGGCCGCGGAGCCGCTGCACCTCGGTGCCCGCCTTCTTGGCGGCCTTGAGCTCGGCGGCGAGCGCGATCAGCCCGCGGAACTCCTCGGCGGTGAAGTCCAGCTCCTTGAGGAAGTGGCGGCCGATGAGGTCTGTGGCCATGGGACGCGCTCCTGTGGGTACGGGTCGGGGGACGGCGGGGGGACTCCGACGATCGAACTCTGGAAGTGTATACGCACTTCAACATTTCTATACAGCCCCCCGGGGGTCGTGGGCCCCGGACCGGCCTCAGACGGCGTCCCGCTCCACCGGACAGCTCATGCAGCGCGGGCCGCCCCTCCCCCGGCCCAGTTCGCTGCCGGGGATCTCGATCACCTCGATGCCCTGCTTCCGCAGGTGCGTGTTCGTCGTGACGTTCCGCTCGTACGCGACGACCACCCCCGGCTCCACCGCCAGTACGTTGCACCCGTCGTCCCACTGCTCGCGCTCGGCCGCGTGCACGTCCTGGGTGGCCGTGAGCACCCGCACGTCCTGGAGCCCCAGGGCCGCGGCGATCGCGCTGTGCATCTGCTCCGGCGGATGGTCGGTCACCCGCAGGGGCTGTCCCGCGTCACCCGGTTCGATCGTGTACGAGCGGAGCATGCCGAGCCCCGCGTACTGCGTGAACGTGTCCTGGTCGACCATCGTCATCACCGTGTCCAGGTGCATGAACGCCCGCCGCTTCGGCATGTCCAGGGCGACGATCGTCCGCGCCGAACCGGCCGCGAACATCCCCCGGGCCAGCATCTCCACCGCCTGCGGCGTCGTCCGCTCGCTCATCCCGATCAGCACGGCGCCGTTGCCGATGACGAGCACGTCCCCGCCCTCGATCGTCGACGGATAGTCCCCCTGCCCCTCCGACCAGTGGTGGAAGGGACCCGCCTGAGCCCCCGTGAACAGCGGATGGTGCTTGTAGATCGCCTCGAAGTGCACGGTCTCGCGCTGCCGGGCCGGCCACCGCATGGCGTTGATGGAGACGCCGTCGTAGATCCAGGCCGAGGTGTCCCGGGTGAAGAGGTGGTTCGGCAGCGGACCGAGGAGGAAGTCGTCCAGGTCCATGGCGTGGAAGCGGACCGAGGTCGGCTCCCGGTGCGCCGCCAGGAACTCCCGCTTCGTCATCCCGCCGACGAGCGCCTCGCCGAGCGCGGCGGCGTCCAGCGAGTCGAACGCCGCGCGCAGGTGGTCGGTGGCGAGCGGCCCGTACTCCTTCTCGTCGAAGACCCGGTCGAGGACCAGCGCGCGGGCCGACGGGACCTCCAGGGACTCGCGCAGCAGATCCCCGAAGAGGTGCACCTCCACCCCCCGGTCGCGCAGCACGTCGGCGAAGCCGTCGTGCTCCTGCCGGGCCCGCCGCACCCACAGCACGTCGTCGAAGAGGAGGGCGTCCTTGTTCGTCGGGGTCAGCCGCTTCAGCTCCAGATCGGGCCGGTGCAGGATGACGCGGCGCAGCCGCCCGGTCTCGGAGTCGACATGGAATCCCATGCGCCCATCCTGACGGAGCCGGGCGGTCCTGGCCCGCCTTTCGGCAGGGGTCGTCCGGCCCCCGTCAGGGTCAGGTGATCCGCTGGACCACGGCGATCAGGACGATCAGGGCCACGAGCCCCCCGAGCAGCAGCCCGGCACGGCGCAGGAACCGGCGGGTGTAGCCGTTGCCGAAGTCGTCCGGGTCCGCGGGCGCCGGGCCCGTGGGCGCCGGGCCCGTGGACGCGGGGCGGTGCGCGGTCCGCGGCAGGCCGTACGCCTCCTTCAGGAGCGTGAGCCAGACCGAGTCCGGCAGCCCCGGGCGCTCCCCTTCGACGATCAGCCAGAAGGCCTCCCTGGCCGAAGGCTCCGGGCTCGTCCGGAGCCGCGAGAGCAGCTCGGCGAGCCGGCCGACCGGGGCGTCGCCGCCGCCGAGCAGCGGGCGGACCGCCCAGCGGTGCAGCGCGGCGGCGTTCGCCGCGCGCTGCTCCTCGGCCGGCTCGGAGGGGTCGTCCCGCGCGGCGGGCGGCGCGACCGCCCACAGCTCACGGTCGATGGCCACCTCGCAGAGCTCCCGGCGCAGCGGATGCTCCCAGGACGGCAGGCGCCGGGCGATCTCCCGCAGGAGGACGGTGACGACGGCGTACGCCTGGGGCCGGCGCAGCGCCTCGAGGAGCTCGCGGCTGCCGCCCCGCGCGACGAGCTCCCGGGCCTCCTCCACGCTGCGCACGGTCGGCAGCTTGTGCACGAGCGAGGTCTCGGCCTCGCGCTCCCGCCGCGCCCGCACCCGCCGCGAGCCCTTGGCGGGCCCGGTCCACTGCGGCCCGACGAGCGGCAGCACGGGCCGGGTGCAGGCCCCCACGACGGGCGGGGGCGGTGCTTCGGGGGTCGGCGGTACGGGCGGGGGCGGGGGCGGTGCTTCGGGAGTGGGCGGTACGGGTGCGGGCGACGACTCGGGAGTGGGCGGTACGGGCGGCTGCGGGGGCACGGGTGCCGGGGCGGTCCGGAGGGCCGGGGCGGGCCCGGTGTCTGTCCGGGGCGCCGGGGCGGGCCCGGTGTCCGGGCCGGAGCCGTGCCCGTACGGGGTGACGGGTCGCGCGGGCTCCCTCCGGTCCTCGCCCCGCGGGTCCGGAACGCCCTGGGGCCCGGGCCGGGGGGCGTCGCGGTACGTGGGGGCGGGGCCGTCGTCACGGGGGTCGGGGTCGTCGTACCAGGGGTCCGGGTCGTCCTGGCGGCGGCCGGGGTCCCGCGGGGCCCGTCCGAGGTCGTCCGCGGTGTCGTCGTACCAGGGGTCCGGGGCGTCCCGGTGCCGGTCGTCCGCGGTGTCGTCGTACCAGGGGTCCGGGGCATCCCGGTGCCGGGCCAGCGGGGGTTTCCCGTAGCCGCGGTCCGGGGCGTCCCGGTGGCCCGGGTCAGGGGTGTCCCGGGGCGGCCCCGGGACGCGGGGGGCCCGGTGTGCGGAGGGCTCGTGGCGCGGAGGCGGCGGCGTGGCCGGGCGGGGAGCCGCGGACAGGGTGTCCACGGCTCGGGCCGCCGTCTCCAGGAGGGTGCCGCGCCGCGCGGAGGCGGCGGCGTGGAGCGCGCTGCCGACCGCGTACTCGCCCCCCTCCGCCTCGGCGACCCCCCGGAGGTGGTGCCGGACGAGCAGCGTGGCGACGTCCTCCGCCCGGTCGCCGCACCGCTCGCGCGGGTCGACGCGGCGGCGCTCGGTGTTGCGGCTCGCGGCGCCGGACCAGCGGCCGACGAACGCGAAGCGGAGCGCGGGCAGTTCGACGGTGTCGTGGGTGGCGAAGGTCCAGCGCCGGTCGATGAGCGCCCCGAACATGCTGTGCAGGCCCCACAGCACGGAGCAGGCCGTGTCGCCGCGTTCGTCCAGGACGGTGAACCGGTCGTCGGGGTGCCGGAGCAACTCGGCGACGGTCCCGACGAGTTCCTCCGCCGCGTACGACAGGGTCCCGTCGAGCTCCCCCTGTCCGCGGCCCGTCGCCGGGACGAGGAGCGCCTCCGGCACCACGGGGAGGCGCCCGCGCACCTCGGCGAGGTGCACGGCGTCGGCACCCCGCCAGGTCCAGGCGTGGAGCCCGAGGCAGACGGCGGGGTCGAGGAGGGCGGGCGAGCCGACGAGGGCGTGGCAGAGCACGGAGGTCCCGCCGTCGGCCTCCGTGAACGGGAGGCGCCGGATGAGGACGACGCCCGCGCGCTTGTGGAGCCGGATCAGGGCCGGCCGGGTCTCGTCCCCGCTGGCCCGCAGGACGGGCCCGGAGATCCGGAAGAGGTTCTCGGCCTCGTCGCGGGGGCCGGACCAGGCGACCGGGCCGAATCCGGTGTTGCCGGTGAGGTTCTCGCTGTCCCAGCGGAAGACGATCTGGTCGGCCTCGTTCTCCGTCCGCGTCATCGGACGATCCCCTCCGTAGGTTCCGCTCCGGGCAGCAGCCCGCACGTGGCGAAGAGCGACAGCAGTGGCCCGAGGACCCGGCGCGGCCGGGCCCCGTGCGGAAATCGGTCGCCGCGCGCCTGCCCGCCGGTCGCGGCGACGAAGTGCAGGGTGCAGTCGGCGCAGTCGTCGAAGGGCTTGAGCCAGGCGGCGCCGGCGTGGTGGGCGAGGAAGGCGTACGCGTCCCTGCTCTCGTCCCGGAGCGCGGCGGGGTCGTGGCGGCCGGGCAGCGCGCGGCCGAGCCAGCGGTCGACGACCGGCTCGAAGCGGACGAGGTCGCTCTTGTTGACGGCGAGCGCGGCGGGCGCGGCGATCAGGCCGCCGCGCTGCCGGGGGATGCGGTTGAGCACGGTGCTGAAGGCCTCGTCGCCGAGTTCGCGCCGCCGCAGTCCGCTCTGCTCGCGTACCGGATCGAGGCCGGGCAGCCCCAGGGCGCGCAACGGGTCCACGACGAACACGAACGCATCGACGCCCATGAGGAAGCGGCCGACCTCGCCGTCCTGCGCGAGGTCCTCGCCCGCGAGGTCGAAGAAGACGACGGGGCGCGGCTGGGCGGCGCCCGCCTGGACGAGCAGGCCGTCGGCGAACCGTGCGAAGGTCTGCTGTCCGGTGCGGCCCAGCTGCCGCCCGTCCTTGAGGCTCTGGACCCGCTCCCGCAGATAGGTGCGGTGCGCTTCGGGGTTGAGCGGCCGGCACTTGAGTCCGTACGGTTCGAGGCCGCCGAGTTCGACCTCGCCGAGCATGGCGGCGAGGAGGTGGGTCTTGCCGACGGACGAGCTGCCGACGAGGGCGACGGAGAGCGGCTCGCCGTTGGTGAGGTAGGGGACGGGCAGTTCGTGTTCCTCGTCGCCGTCCACCGTGTGCGGGCACAGGTGGTAGGCCTTGCGCAGGGCGTCCGCGACATGGCCGGGGCGGCGTTCGGCACTGAGGTCGAGCGGGATCCGGTTGCCCTTCGTGTCGATGGTGACGAGCAGCCGCTCGTCGTACTCGACGGGGAGCAGGCAGTGCGGGCACATCCGGCTCCGCGCGGGCGGGGACGGCACCGGCTCGGGGGGCACGGGCGGGACGGGACGGAAGGTGTCGCCCCCGCCGCCGAAGATCCGGTCGCGCAGGCGCGTCGGCCGCGGGGCGGGCGGGGGCGGGGACTCCGCCTCCCGGTGGGGTCCGGCGCCGGGCGGGGCGCCGCCGGACGCCGCGCGCTTCCTGGCGATCTGCTGGTCGTAGGCGGTGCGCCAGCGGTCGAGCGGGTCGGCCGCCCCGACGGCGGTGGCGAGGGGGTCGGGGACGTGCAGGAGCCGCATGAGCGCGGCCGGGTGCGGCCGGTCCGCCGCGCGGGCGGCGAAGAGTCCGCTCTGTCCGAGGGCGGCCAGCCGCCGGTAGTCGGCCAGGTCGGCGGGGGGTCCGTCGCCCCGGTCGGGGCGTCCGGCGATGAGGTAGTAGGCGAGCTCGGCGACGGACCACAGGTCGTCGCGCGGATCGGCCGCACCGTGGCCGGCGCGCTGTTCGGGCGAGGCCCAGGGGGCGCCGCCGAAGGGCTCGCGGACCTCCCCGGCGCGCAGGGCGGCGTACGGTTCGCAGAGCCGGACCCGGGCGCCGTCCCACCGTACGGTGTCGGGTGCGATGGCCCGGTGCACGAGATCGGCCTCGGCCAGCAGCCGTACGGCCATGGCGAGTTGGCCGGTGACGCGTTCCTGGTCCTCGGCGCCGAGCCTGCCCGCCCACTCGGTCAGCGGGCGGCCCGCCGGCGGCCGGTACAGCACGAAGGGCTCGGCGGCGGTCAGGTCGAAGCCGACGATCCGGGCGAAGACCGCGCCGAACTTCGCTCCGCCGTAGCGCCGTTCGAGGGCGACGGCGGCCTCCACCTCCCGCTCCAGGAGGCCGTACGCGTGCGGGTCGCCCTGCGCGGACGTCGCCAGCCGGTACTGCAGGACGTGCGCGCCCTCCCCCAGGGTCGCCCGGCGCGCGAGCACACCGGGGCGGCCGGCCGGCCGGTGGTCCTCGCCGTACCGGACGGCGAACCGGACCGGATCCCCCCGGTGCGTGAGGAACTCCAGCTCCTGGTAGTACGGATGGGACGGCCGGACCGGCTCGCGCAGGTGGTCGGGGTGGTCCGGTCCGATCGGCCGGCTCGCGTCGCCCGGCCGGTTCGGATCCGCCGGGCCGTCCGGGTCGCCCTGCGGGCCCGGGGCGTTCGGGTGGTTCGGGTCGGTCACCGTTCTCCCGCCTCCTCGGCGCGGACGGTGTGCACGACGTCCGCGCGCAGCGGTACGAGACGGAGGATGCCGGCGTGCCGTCCCGCGCCGGTCCACACCACGTCCTCGGCGGTGCCCCGCCAGATGTCGTCCCCGGCGGCCCCGCGCCGCATGGCCTCGGGCACGAACCGGACCTGCCGGGCGGCGAGCGGATCGTGGGAGAGCAGCCGCAGGTGCTCGGGGCCGCACAGCGCGACCGTCCGGCCGGGGTCGTCCTCCGCGAGCAGCAGCCGGGCGACCGCGTCGGCGGCGACCCCGGTGAGGCGGGCCGCGTCGGGCCGGACGGAGCGGTCCGTGAAGGCCGCGAGGGAGGTGAGCGCCTCGGGGTCGCCGAGGCCCTCGTAGCGGGGCGGCGGCGAGGCGGCCACGTCCCGCTCCAGCCGGAGCCGGGTCTCGTCGAGGAGCTCCGTGAGGCGCCGCTCGTGACCGGCCCGGGCGAGGGCTTCGGGATCGCGTTCGATGCCCGCCCAGCAGCGGTCGAGGATCAGGACGGTGCCGGCGACCAGGTCACCGACGAGGGTGTCGACCAGGGCCGGACCCCCGTCGCCGTACCGCCGCTCCAGCCAGCCGGGCGCGGGCACGGACACGCGCGGCGGTCCGTCGGCGGAGGGCGGAGCCGGGGGCGGCGCGTGCCCGGCGGCCCCGGGCGCCGGGGATCCCCCGCCGGTGCCGGGCCAGGGCTCGTCCGCCGGGCCGTCCGCCCAGGTGTCCCCGCCGTCGCCCCAGGTGTCGGCGGCGTCGCCCCAGTCGTCCGGGCCGTCCGTGTCGTCCGCGTCGTCCCTCCAGTCCTCCCAGCTCCAGGACGCCGCACCGGTCTTGCCGGCCGGTGGCGGCCCGGCCTCCGGGCGGCCGGCCTTCGACGCCGTCTGCGGCCGCCCGTGTCCGTCGGCGGTGTCCGCGAGGTCCCGGAGCAGCCCGGCCACGGCTCCGGCCCCGGCCGAGCAGTGGTGCCGCACCTCGGCGAAGAGCCAGTCGTGCACGGCGGTCGTGACCACCAGGTCCTGGACCTCTCCCAGGATCCGCCAGGCCTCCTCGGGGTCGGCGAGCGCCCACCAGTCGTCCACGGCCCGGCTCCAGTCGCGCAGCGCGAGCAGGACGACGGCCGCCGCGGACACGGCCGCCGCCACCGCGCCCGCCCAGACGGGCAGGCCCAGGAACTGGCCGAGTCCCGCCCCGACGAGACCGCCGAGGAGCCCGCCGAAGAGCCGGGGGGCGGCGCCCGTCGCCCCGCCGCCGTCGATCCGCCCGTCGGGCGAGCGGTTGGGCCTGCGCCGCAGCATCAGATGGGCGAGGCCGGCGGCGAGGACGCCGACGGCCGGACCGAGGACCCAGCCGAGCAGCGGCCAGAGGCCCGCGAGCAGCGCCAGGAGCCCGGTCACGGCGAAGGCCACCGGACGGGACCCGCCGGCGGTGAAGGGGTACCGGGCGGCGAGCCTCCGCAGCCGCTCGGGTCCGCAGATCGCGTCGAGCCGGGCGAGCCGGGCCGCGCTGCCGACGGGTGCGGTGCGGGCGGACAGCGCGGACAGCCGCGCCGCCACCGACCGCAGCGGCAGCCCCTTGCCGATCAGGTCGTGGGTCAGGTCGCGCAGCGCCGGGACGATCCCGGCCCGGGAGATCTCCCGGGGCAGCTCGGGGAGTTCGACCCCCCGGTCGCGCAGCATCCCCCGGTGCTCGGCGGTGAGCCGGGTGCCGCCCGCCGCGCCGAACGCGTCCGCGACGGCCGTACGGAACCGCTCCAGCTCGACCGTCACCCGCTCGACGTCCGCCGGCAGGTCGACGTCCCGGCCCGCCCCGGTGAGCAGACCGGCCGGGCCCCGGACCCGCTGGTAGCCGTCGACGGCCTCGCCGACCGCCTCGTCGCACGCGGCGAGACCGGCCCCCGCCCGGCCGTGCGGAGGCAGCCACCGGTGCCCGGACAGGGAGCGCGGGACCCCCTCGTCGAGGAGGAGCGCGAGCGCTCCCGGCACCTGGTCGGCGGAGACGTTCCCGGCCGGCACCTCGGGTCCCGCCAGGCCCTCCACGGCCTGCCGCCAGGCGCGCGCCCTGGCCTCGTCGGTGAGGTCGTGCTCCAGGACCCGCACGGCGGGCACCGCGACGCCGTGCACCACCCCTCCCAGGGCGCGCAGGACGGCGTCGAAGACCTCGGGCGTCGACAGGACGTCGACGAGCGGGCGCAGCACGGCCTCGCCCGGGACGCCGTCCTCCGTGGAGTCGAAGAGCCACAGGACGCCGGCGGCGGGCGGGCGGAGCGTGAGGGAGCGGCTCAGGGTCCGCTCGCCCCGGGCGCCGACGGCCAGGCAGACGACGTGCGCGGGCCCGTAGGAGGAGAGGCGCTCGTACAGCAGTTGGTGGGCCACCAGTCGGTCGGCGTCGTCGACGACGAGGAACCGCCGCTCGCCGCCGGGCTGCGGGACCTCCAGGGCGGCGCGGACGTCGGCGTCCGGGTCGCGCGCCGCGTCCGGCCGCAGGTCGATGCAGACGGCGTGGCCCGGCAGGGGGCGTTCGGGCAGCACGGGAAGGACGTGTGGGCTCACTCCGCCTCACCGGCCCGGTCGCGGCGGTGCGGCGCGTCGTCGTGCCCGAGGTCCGGGTGCGGGTCGTCCTCGTCGTCGGGCCCGAAGTCCGGCTCGGGATCCAGCTCCCAGTCGCCCTCGTAGACGGACGGGGCGCGGGCGGCGGACCGGTTCGCGTACGCGGACCGCGGATCGCGCGGACGTCCGTCGTCCCGTCCGGCGCCGTCGTCGTCGTACGGGGAGCGGGACCCGTCCTCGTCGTACCGGCCGGGGTCGTCGTACCGCGGTCGGGGCTCGTAGGGAGCTCCGTCGTCGTGCCGCGGACGGGGCTTGCGCGGGGCGCCGTCGTCGTACCGCGGGCGGGGCTCGTACGGGGCTCCGTCGTCGTACCGCGGGCGAGGGCCGTACGGGGCTCCGTCGCCGTTCCGCGACGGGGACGGCGCGGGCCCGGCTCCGTCGTCGCGCCGGGGCCGCGACGCGTACCCGGCGCCCTCCTCATACCGCGCGCCCTCCTCGTACCGCGCGCCCTCCTCGTACCCGGTGCGCGGGCGAGGTTCCCGGCGGGCCCGGGGTACGGGGCCCTGCTCCCGGCCCCGGGGGCGTCCCGGGGTCCGGCCCTCGTCGGGGCCCCGGTCCTGGCGCGGGGCGTGGCGGTCGTAGAGGGCGCGGAGGCTCGCGCGGGTCGGGCGGGCGGCGCTCGGGAAGCGCATGTCGAGGGCCCCCGGGTAGGTGACCTCCCAGAAGTGGCGGAGCGGCGCGAGCCATTCGCTGTCCGCCTCGCCGTGGTCGGCCGCGATCTCGTCGATCAGGGCGAGCTGCCGCGGGGCGACGTTCTCGACGAAGTGGGTGAAGAGCTGCGACGGCGGCGCCGGGACCTGGGCGAGGCCCTTGGGCAGCGTGCGCATGAGCCGCTCGCAGAACTGCTCGATGATCTGGCCCTCGTCGAGCAGCGCCCACCGTTCGTACGCGCGCAGCAGCCCCGCCCAGCTGGAGAGCGAGCCGTCGAAGCCCTCCAGGCGCAGCGACATGGTCGCCGACTCGCCCTCCTGGAGGCGGATCCGGACGAGGTGAGGGGAGTCGGCGGGTCCCTCGGCGGCGATGTGGCCGTTCCACAGGGCGCAGAGCAGCCGGTGGAGGATGCGCTGCCGGTCGGCCTCGGTGGAGACGAGCCAGTCGTCCTGGTAGCCGAGCCGCTGGCGCCAGTGCAGGAAGTCGCCCTCGCCACCGGAGTCGCGGGCCTCGGACCAGAGGCTGAGGACGTTGCGGACCTCGGAGATGTCGGTGAGGTTCATGCCGCTGCGGAAGAAGACGACGGTGATGGAGTCGGTGTCGACGGCCCGGCACTCGGGAACCACCCGCGAGGGCAGGTTCAGCTCCTGGGCGAGGAAGCCGGCGGCCCGGCCGTCGGACTCGCTCGCCGGGTGCACGATGAGGATCTTGAGCGGGCCGCTGCCGTCCGGGATGAAGCCCACCGGGAGGAGTCCGGCGAGCCGGGAGCGGAACTGGTCGAGCCAGCGCGGGTCGACCTTCGCCTCGGCGGTCTCGTCGCCCGCGGCGGCCCGCAGCAGCAGCTCCATGGAGGGCAGCAGGGGGCGGGCGAAGACGTCCTCGTTGGCCTCCCCGAAGAGCCGCTTGACCCGCCGCTCGACGACCTGCTTGATCTCCTTCACGGCCGCCCCGGAGGAGCGGCGGACGGCGTCGAGGGCGCGCCGCCAGTCGTCGGGCCCGACCAGCCGGTCGAGGAGCGTCGCGGCGTCGGTGGTCTCGGGGAGGCCCTCGCTCTGGGCGAGGCGGTCGACGACGTCGTCGTAGAAGGCGCGCAGGGTGTTCTGCGGGGGCAGCAGGTAGGCGATGCCCGCGCGGTCGTCCCGGTACAGCTCGCGGCGGCTGTCCGCGAAGGACTTCGCCTCGTCCTGCTCGTGGGCGCGGAGCACCTTGGCGAGTTCGGCGACCTCGGCGGTGACGCGGTTGAGGGAGCGCCGCCACTGGTTCTCGCCCGCCTGCCAGCCGCGGTGCCAGAGGACCCGCGCCCGCCACTGGTACCAGGCCTGCTGGGCGGCGAGCGTGTCCTGGACGTCGGGGTCGGTCCACCGGGCGGGCACGACCCCGCCGACGCTGCGCTTGATGTGGGGGATGTTGGGGGCGTTGGTCTGGACGTTCGGGGGCCGCTCGGGGTCGTTGCGCCGGTTGTCGAGCATGCCGGTGAAGCCCTCCCTGGCCACCCGGTCGGGGTGTCCCGGAAGGCCGCCGAGGACGGTCTCCAGCTGGAACGGGCCGATGGTGCCGAGGAGTTCGCGGACACCCGAGCCCGGCTTGAAGTCCTCGGTGAGGCGCGGGATCTCGCGGGCGAGGTGGACGTCGAGCCGCTGGAGGGACTCCTCCATGTCGTTGAGCCGCTGCCTCAGTTCCTGGGTGATGTCCCGGCTCCCCCGGGGCAGTTGCTCGGGCAGCGGTACGTCCGGTGCCTCACGGCTCCACAGGCGGCCGATGCCGGAGCGGGTGAACAGGTCCCGGACCATGTCCTGGCCGTCCCGGGCGGGCCGCCGGGCCCGTTCGGACATGCCGCGGACGGCCTGGGCGAGGAGCCGGGCGGCGACGATCTCGGCGAGGTCGTCGATGGGCACGGTGAGGGAGGCCGCGAGGCTGGTGGACATGCCGCGGTAGCCGATGCCGGTACGGGCCGGGGTCGAGCGCTCCACGGCCTTGTTGATGAAGCTGGCGGCGAAGGACTGGTAGTCGTCCTCCGCGCGGTTCACCGCGTTGCTGTCCTCGCCGAGTTCGGTGCCGATCAGCGACATCACCATGGCGGTGATGGAGCGGCGGAGGTCCTCGGAGCCGATGACGGCCGGCTTGGAGAAGAGGAAGGCGGTCTGCATGGTGGCGGGACGCAGGGCGACGACGCCCGCCCCGGGGTAGGTGACGCTGAGCCGGCCGCGTTCCTCGACGTCGCCGACGGTGTCGAGGGCGTCGGGCACGTTCTGGTCGTCGACGAGCCGGGAGAGGTCCACGAGGGCGCGGGCGGCGTTGAGTTCGGACTCGCGTCCGCCGCCCGCCTCCGGCGGGAAGGCGGAGGGCATGACGACGAGGGGGTAGATCTTCACGCCGGGCACGTTGGCGTTGCGGAACTCGTGCCCGATGAGGTGGATGAAGTCGTAGAAGATGCCGGCGCCGGTGCCGCCGGCGACGGAGAAGGCGACGAAGACGTCGCATCCCCGGATGCGCCCGCCGCCGACCCGTCGGAGGTCGCCGGCCGCCTGCCCGATGGCGCCGATCGCCTCGCGGAGCTGCCGGAGGACGGGGTCGAGGCCGGAGCGCACGGTCGCGAAGAGCGCGGAGCGTCCGACGGTCGGCAGCTGCCCGGCACCGCTGTTGAGGGGGGCGACGCGCGGCTGGCGGGCCTGCGGCGGCAGCCAGGACCGGGTCTCCTCGTGGAGGGAGACCCGCAGCATGCGGGCCACCTCGGGCGAGGAGTCGAAGTCGGTGGGCAGCAGGTCGCGGACGATGCGGGAGGTACGGCCGAAGGCGGCGCCCTCGGCGCCCTTGGCCCGGAACTGGGGGTAGCCGAGCAGTTCGCCCTCGCTGAAGTCGGCGTAGACGAACTGGAGGCAGTCGGGCAGCTGGAAGGGCAGCCGGCGGCCGCCGTCGACGAGGTCGGTGCCGTCGGGTCCGCACAGCTCCCGGCGCAGTTGCCGTTCCAGTTCGCTGCCGATCTTTCCGCCGGTGCCGCCGAGCCCGACGAAGAGCATGGGCTGGTAGATCTTCATGGCGTCTCTCCTCGGTGCCCGTTCAGAAGTTGACGTCGTAGGGGTCGGAGCCGCCGGTGGACCCGGTCGTCCCGGTGGCGGGACCGGTGCCGTTCCCGCTGTCCGGGGCCGGTCCGTTGCCCCTGTCCCTCCTGGCACCCCTGCGGGTGCGCCCCGTACCGGTACCGGCATCGGCCTCGTTGGGCGTGCCGGGGCGGCGGGCGGTGCGGGGGCGGCGGGACCACGGGAGGTCGCGGCCGCGCGGGGAGGGCGCGCGTCCGCCCCGTACGACGAGTTCGTGCTCGCCCAGACCGATCGGTTCGCCCACCCGCACCGGCACCTGGCTGCCGCCCCGGGGCCGCAGCAGGAGCTCGCCGGAGCCGTTGCGGCGCAGCAGGTGGGCGGTGGAGGCGGCGGTGCCGCGGACGCTGCGGAGCGTCGGCGTCCCGCCGTACGGCTCGTCGACGGTGAAGGCGAAGGTCCCGCCCTGGCTCTGTCCCTTGCGGACGCTCAGCGTGTACAGGGAGCGTCCGTCGTCGCGGAGTTCGAGCGTGATGCCGGTGAGGTCGCGGCGGCGGCGCCGGGCGAGGAGCCGGATCGCGGTGAGGACGGCGAGGACGAGGACGGCGGCGGCGCCGCCGGTGACGGCCTTCCACCACCGGTCCCACCACGTGGGCGGCGCCACGACGAGGACGTCGAGGAACGCGGTGTCGAGGACCGTGTCTCCGTCGCCGCTGTCCACGACCGCGACCTTGCCGCCCAGTTCGCCCAGGGGCGTGCCGGCGGCGAGGGTCACCGTGAAGGGGATGCGGGTGCTGCCGCCGGCGGGCGCGGTGACCGGAGTCGGGGCGACGGTGAGCTCCGTGCCGGGCGCCTGGTCCTGGAGGGCGAACCGCAGGGTGTGCGGGACGGAGTCGTTGTTGGTGACGTCGAGGGTGCCGCCGACGGTGCCGCCCGGGTGCACGGTGACGCGGTCGACGGCGAGCCCGGCGGTCAGCTTCGGCACGTCCGGGCCGCTCCGGGCGTGCACCGGGCGGCGGTCGGAGGTGATGCCGGGCGCGGCCATGCGGGTGACGAGCTCCAGGTCGCCGGTGGCCCCGGCGGGCAGGGTGAACGTGCCGGTGAAGCGGACGTCCCCGGCCTTCGCGTCGGGCGCCCGGCCGTCGTCGGCGAGCTTGAACGTGAAGGGCCGGAAGCCCGCGCCGGCGACCTCGGCCGAGGCCGCGAGACCGTCCAGCTGTCCCGGGTCGGTGATGACGACTCCGCGCCGGGTCTGCATCCGCACCTGCACGGTGACCTTCTCGCCCGCGCGCGGGGACGCCGGGTCGAGGGTGACGTCGGAGCGCAGGCGGCCCTGCCAGATGGCCCGGACGGCGACCTCCCGGTCGCCGTGGCCCTCGGGCGCCTCGATGTGCACGCGCCACCGCCCGGGCAGCGGGTCCTTCACGCGCAGCGCCTCGACCGGTCCGTCCTGGCCGCTGACCTCGAAGGTCGAGCCGTCGAACTCGCCCTGCACGGGCACCTTGCGGCCCGCCGGGTCGTAGTAGGTGACCCGCACCTTGGGGTCGTGCTTGGCGACGGTGAGGGAGCCGTCGGTGGCGATGGGCGGGATGGTCACGGAGAGGTCGGCGGGCGGCTTCCCGACGGTGCCCTGGGCGATCCGGGCGCAGCGGGCGGCGGCGAAGGTCTCCTGGAGCGCCTTGTCGATCTCGGCGGAGGTGCCGACGACCCGCATGCGGGGGACGGAGTCGGGGATGCCGGAGCAGGCGCCGCGGTAGCCGCCCTCGGCCATCGCGGTGAGCGCGGCGCGGTCGATCTGGTCGCCGAAGCCGAGCGGCCAGATCTGGACGCCGGCCGCGCGGGCGCGGGCGAGTTCCTCGGTGAGCCGCCGTGCTCCGTTGGCCTGGCGGATGTCCGGGTCGGTGCCGTACTCGGGACTGTCGGCGACGTCCAGCCTGCCGTCGGTGAGCAGGAAGACGACCTTGGGCACGGCCGGGGTCTTCGCCCCGCCCTCGGTGAGGCGCGTGACGGCCTGCCGGACGGCGGCCGGGAAGTCGGTGCCGGGCCCCATGCGGGCCTCGTCGCGGTGGCCCAGCTGCTGCACGCACGTGCTGAGGCGCTCGCGGCCGGCCGCGTCGGCGACGGTGAGCGGGCAGACCTCGTTCACGGGCGACTGGCCGGACTTCTCGGAGCTGCCGAAGCCGATGACCGTGGCACGGGAGCGCTCCGATATCTCGCCCTGGCTGAGCAGTGCGGCCGCCTCCGTCTCCCGCGCCAGGTCCTTGTCGGAGAGGCTCTTCGACTGGTCGACGACGACGGCGAAGTCGAGCGGGTCGGGGCCCTCGGCGGGTTCGGCGGCGGTACGGGACAGGCCCGGCGCCCCGGCCGCGGGCAGCCCCGCGGCGGGCGCCGCGAGCGGGCCGGAGAGCCCGAGGAGCACTCCGGCGAGGAGCAGGGCGCTCCCCTTGTCGGTCCACTTCATCTTCTCTCTCACCACAGTTCGCTGAAGAGGGCCAGGAGGGCGCCGAGCACGAGCGCGAACACGCCCAGGCGCAGCCACCGGTACTTCGCCGCGAGCACGAGCCCGTGCACGCCGGCCTGTTCGAGGAGCCAGTCGGTGGCGTCCGTGCCGGACGCGCCCAGCCGTTCCCGCAGGGCGGACGCGGACGGGCCGGCCGTCAGCTCGCGCAGGAGGGTGCGGTCCGCGCCGATCCGGGTGCGCGGCAGGACCACCGAGACGAGCATCAGGACCCCGGCCGTCCACAGCGCGCCCGCCGCGAGGAGGAACGCGAGCCCGGCGCCGGCCGAGGGCACGGGGACGCGGTCCCCGGAGAACACGACCGCGAGGAAGGCGAGGGCGCCGGAGAGCAGGATCGCGGCCTTGGTGTCGGCCCGGCCGATGTCCTCGCGGACGGTGGCGAGGAGCCGCTCGGCCATGAACCTCAGCTCCTCGGACGGTACGGGGGCGGGTGCGGGTGCCGCCGCCGTCCGGTCGGGCAGGGGGACGGGGGCCGGGGCCGGGGTGCTCATTCGTCGTCCCAGTCGTCGAAGTCGGAGCTGGGGCGGGCGGGTCGGGCGGGCCCGGAGGACCGGCGGGGCCGGTCGCGGCCCGTGCGGTCGTAGGGGTCGTCACGGTCGTACCGGTCGTTCCGCTCGTACGCGTCCGGCTCGTACCGGTCGCGGCCGTCGTCGAACCCGTCGTCGCGCCGGCCCCGCGACCGCCCCCGTTCCCGCTCCCGCTCCCGTTCGGATCCCGACTCGACGCGGGTCGGTTCGTAGACCCGGGGGTCGTGGGCGGCCTCGCCGTGCTCCTCGTCCCAGGGGTCGTCCCTGACGTCACGCGTGTCACGGGCGTCATGGACATCGCGAGGGTCACGAGCGTCACGAGCGTCACGGGCATCCCGTACGTCACGGGTGTCCCGAGGATCATGTGCGTCCCGGGCGTCACGGGCGTCACGGCGGTCCTCGTCCCAGTCCGGGTCGCTCGGCTCCACGGACGCCTCCTCCAGGGCACGGCGTCGCCGGGGGGTCTCGCCCGAGGGGTTGAGGACCCGGTCGGTGATGCCGCCGAGGACGCTGCCGGTCTGGGACCGCAGGTAGGTGAGCACCTGGTACATCTGCTCGCCGATGTCGTGCCGTTCCAGGACGCCGGTGTCCAGGAGCCGGCTGAAGACGCGCAGGTAGTCGTCCTGGCCCTCGCGCCGCTCCTGCTGGAGCTGGGTGCGGATCTCCCACTGCTTGTCGGGGTGCATCGCCATGTGGTGGGCGATCTGGGCGAGGTCGCCGCGCCGGAAGAGGGCCTCCAGCTCGCGGGCGCGCTCGGCGACCAGCGCGCGGTCCGCCGCCTCCCTGGCCCGGCGCGCCTGGGCGACGCGGTCGTCGGCCTCCATGGTGACGCTCACGATGTCCCGCCGGGAGACCTCGGCCTTGACGGAGTCGTCGAGGTCGATGAAGACGAGGACCCGGGTCCGCAGGCCCATGTCCCTGCCGAAGCTGAGGCGCCCGGCGGCGAGTTCCTCGCGGACGGCCTCGTCGGCCCGGTGCGCGTCGGTGATCCGGTAGCGCCGGGAGATCCTGCGCAGGCCGTCGAGCAGCTCGTCGTGGAGCAGCTCGGCGACGTCCTCGACCTGCTCCTGGACGACCAGGTGCGGGTCGGTCACCACCCACTGGACCTTGGCGACGGCGTCGAAGAAGACGCCGTCACCGGCGGCGGGCAGCTGCAGCCGGAACTCGGTGACGTTGCGGCCCAGCCGCACCTCGAAGACGGTGTACGGGGACCCGAACATCGGCTTGTTGACGTCCTCGGTGCGGTCCGGCCAGATCACCCGGTGGCCGCCGTTGCGGTAGAGGAGCACGGCGGCGACCTTGCCGCTCCGGCGGCGGTACGGGGGCGCGTACTCGGCGAGGAGGGGGCCGCGCGGGCGGCCGGGGGCCGTGGAGCCGCCGGGGGCCGCCGCGTGCGGCCGCACCCGGCCGCGCGCCTGCTCGGGTTCCTCCTCCGCGCGGTCGAGGTCGGGGTCGAGGTCCTCGTCCGCGTCACGGGCGCCGGGGTGCTGTCCGCCGTTCTGCCGCTCGTACGGCCGGCGCTCGTACCGGTCCTCGTACCGCTGCCGCTCGCGCCCGTCCCGGTCCTGGTACCGCTGCCGCTCCCGGTCGCCCTGGCCCTCGTACCTCCGGCGCTCGTCCCGGTCCCGCTCGTCCGGCCGCGCGTTCCTGTCCTGCTCGGGCCCGGTCATCGGTTCGCTCCTTCCGTCACGGCGTCCCACATCCGGCGCGCCGCGCTCCTGTCCAGGGGCCGGTCACGGTCCCGGACCAGTTCGTTCAGCAGTCCTCTGAGCCGGTCGCGGTCGCGGCGGTCCACCGCGAGGCGCGGCAGGAAGGCGCGGACGTGTCCGAGCGCCTCGGGATCCTTCGCGGCGCGCCGGAGCATGCCGCCGAGGGCCTCCAGGGCCGCCTCTCCGGAGCGGGCCGTCGCGAGCGTGTGCCGCAGCAGCCGTGCGAGTTCGGGGGCGAGGGCGGGCCGGGTGGCGAGGAGGGCGACCAGCAGGGGGCGGGCCGCGTGCTCGTCGAGTTCGGGTACCTCGCGCAGCCCCCACAGGTGGGTGGTCCGGGTGCTCAGGGCCCGGATGACGGCGAGGTGGACCAGGTTGGCGAGGTTGATCCGGCCGTCGTCGAGCCACTGGTGGAGCCGGCGCAGGACGGGCTCCGGTTCCCCGGAGGCGAGCAGCCGGGCCACGCTGAAGGAGGCGGGCACGAGCACGTCGACGTCGGTCGCCTCGCGGGTCCTGACCACCCGGGCCAGGGCGTCGAGCGAGCCGGGGACGCTTCCGGCGGCCAGGACGTAGCCGTGGGCGAGCAGCGCCGTCCGGACGAGGGTGTCCTCGCCGGATCCGGCCCAGTCCTTGAGCACGGCGGCGACCGCGGGCCGGACGCGCGGGTCGCGGGCGGCCTCGGCGAGCGCGGTGGCGGCGGCCATCCGGGCCCTGGGCTCGTCCGTCACGGCCAGCGGCACGACCAGCTCGCGGAAGCCGTGGATCCAGTCCCAGGAGCAGAGCACTCCGGCGGCGACGGAGGCGCGCACCCACACCTCGGGGCGCGCGTCGTCGCACAGGGCGCGCAGCCAGCGGGCGACCGGGCCGCGGACGTTGTGGTAGCCGTGCCAGATCTCGCCGAGGACAGCGCCCGCCAGCGCCTCGCCCTGGAAACGGACGGCCCGCACCGGCACCTTGGCGGGGCCGAGGTCCAGCTCGCCGTCCTCCAGGACGGCCCGGGCCTGCACGGGACGGTGCTCGGCGTGGGTGCCGAACAGGCGCCGCCCGGGGGCGTGGTCGGGGTCGAGCGTGACGGCGAGTTCCCAGGCGAGGAGCTCGGCGGCCTCGGCTGCGAGGCTGTAGGCGGAGCCGTCGAAGACGGCGACGGCGATGCGGAACGCACCCGCGTTCAGGACGGGCAGCGCCTCGGGGAGCGCGCCGGGGCGGTCGGCGCCGGCGAACCACTCGCGGGCCTGGGAGCGGACGAAGCTCGCGCATTCGGCGAGGAGTTCCCCGTCGGTCATCTCGCCGCGCCAGTGCCGGGCCAGGTGGTCGGCGAGCCGGGCGGCCTCCCGGGGCCTCAGCTCCTCCAGGCCGAGGGCCCGGACGACGTCGGGTCGCCGGGCACGCGCGCGTGCGGCGCCGAGGGCCTCGTCGGGCTCGGCGCGCAGCCGGTGCCAGAGGTGGCGGTGGAGGACCTCGTCGGCCGGCGGGGGCGGGCAGTACATCCCGTACCGTCCGCGCAGCAGCCGGTCGGCGAGCTCTCCGTTCTCGACGAGGACGACCCCGTACGCCTCACGGCCGCGCAGCAGTTCGCCGAAGCGGTCGAGGTGCAGCTCGGAGAGACGGGTGGCGGGACGGCGCGCGCCACCCGTGTGCTCGCCCCGGCCGGAGCGGGCGGGGCGCGGCTCGCTCTCGGTCCGGACGTCCTCGGCGAGCAGCTCCAGGAGGTGGCCGCCGCTCTCCTGGAGGGCGTCCTCGGTGATCTCGTCGACGCCGTGGCGGGGGTCGAGCCGGAAGACCTTGCCGCCGGTGAGCTCGTCGAGGAGGGCGAGCGCGGTGGCCTTGCGGCCGCTGCCGGGTTCGCCGCACAGGACGAGGACCCGGTGGTCGCGGAGCCGGTCCCGCATGCGGGCGTACCCGGCGGTCGCGCAGTACACCCGGCCGAGGTGGTCGAGCGTCTCGGGCGGG
The DNA here is from genome assembly GCF_042733785.1 of Streptomyces sp. NPDC059695. NCBI lineage: Bacteria > Bacillati > Actinomycetota > Actinomycetes > Kitasatosporales > Streptomycetaceae > Streptomyces > Streptomyces sp. NPDC059695. Next base: position 172,606 of record NZ_JBHWFF010000004.1, read on the forward strand.
ACGGGTCCCTGGACGAAGAGGGAGCGGTCGGAGCCGTAGAGGGCGAAGATCTGGTTGCCCTCGAAGACGGTGCCGTCGCCGTGGATGGTGGTCAGGCGGTCGGCCGCGCCGCCCGCCCAGGTGCGGACGGCCCGGAGGGCGGTGGCGGCGCCGCCGGTGTCGCTCTCGCCGCCGAGGGGGCCCCGGTCGGCGGCGTCGAAGACGCTCGGTTCGCGCGGCTGGTCGCCGGATCCGTCGGCCCGCTCGCCGTCTCGGTCCCGGTCTCGGTCACGGTCCCGGTCTCGGTCGGAGCGGTTCCCGCGGTCGCCCCGATCCCCGCGGTCACCCCTGTCACCCCTGTCACCCCGGTCGCCGCTCCGGTCGTGCGCGTCGCCCCGGTCGCCGCCCCGACCGCCGTCCCCCCGGTCGTCGCGGTCGTGGCCGGAGTCCGGGGTGTCGGTGCCCGCCGGCTCGTCCTGGTCGCTCACCGCGGGTCACCCGCCTTCGGTCCGGATCCCTTGCTGATGCCGGTGAAGCCCCCGTGGATCGTGTTGCCGTGGACGTCGAGCAGGTCACCCCCGACGTGGTACGTGCGGTTCCCGCCCCCGGTCCGGGGGGGGGGGGGGGGGGGGCCCCCCCCCCCCGCCCCCCCCCGCCCCCCCCCCCCCCCCCCCCCCCCCCCCCCCCCCCCCCCCCCCCCGC
>NZ_JBHWFF010000004.1:173294-267406 GCF_042733785.1 Streptomyces sp. NPDC059695
CCGCGGGCTGGGGGGCGGGGGGGGTGGCGTCCGCCGCCGCCTCAGCCTGGGGGGGGTGACCGCCGCTGGGCGGGGGGCGCGCGGGCGCCCCCCCGCGGCTCCCCCTCCGCCCCGGTCAGCGGCGGCGCGGTGCGGCGCGGTACGTGGAACCACGCGGTCTCGTCGGTCTCCTTGGACCGGATGCGGGCCGGCCGGTAGTGGGCCGGCTCGACGTACCGCCCGCCCTCGGCGACGACGTTCCCGTACAGCCAGTCGGAGACCACGATGAGGAGGTCGACCTCGGGGCTCTCCGCCATGATCCGTCTGGCGGGCGCGCTGTCGCAGAGCCGGGCGGCGAGGTCCACCGCCCGTCCGACGAGCCCGTGCGCGTCCTGGGCGACGAGCCCGGCGTTCATGCCGATCCGCAGTCGCAGGCGGCGGCTCCGGCCCTTGTTGTGGGCGCGCAGGCTCTCGTAGAGGGTGTCGATCCACCGTCCGACCATGAGGGTCGGCGGCACGTCGGGGCGCAGGGCGGCGAGGATGCCGTCCCCCCGGTCCTCCTGGTGGAAGGTGCCGGGCTCGACGCCGACGGAGCCGTACGCCTCGTCGAACGCGGCGTACATCGCGGCCCGGTGCAGTTCCTTCTCGGCCATGTCCAGGGTCCCGGAGCCGCAGATGTCGCCGAAGACGACGAACCGGTGGATCCCGCCCGCTACCCCGTTCACTCCCGCACTGCTCACTCTCGGACTCCCTGTGTGTGGTGCCGTGGTGGTGCGCGTTCCAGACTGGCCGCGTCGCGCGGCCGGCGATGTAGCCGTTTACACACCCGGCGGAGATTCGGCCGCCGGGTTTCCGCCGGGGCGCGCACGCCCCTGCGCGAGCAGCACCAGGACCGGCATGTCGAGGACGACGACGGTGCGGTTCGCGGTGCGGACGACGTCCTGGTCCCGGAGCAGGCGCAGCGCCTTGGCCACGGCCTCCCGGGTGGCTCCGATGGCCGCCGCCAGGTCGTGCTGGGGCAGCGGGAGGTCCAGTACGGTCCCGCCGTCGGCGCGCCGACCGGCACGCTCGGCGAGCTCGACGAGCCGGGCGGCGAGGCGCTGGAGGACGGTCTCGGAGGCGAGCGCGCGGCGTTCGACGTCGGCGCTGCGCAGCCGGGTGGCGAGCTGGCGCATGATCAGCGCGGTGGCGTGCGGCCGGGCGGCGAGGAAGCGCCGGAAGCGGTCGCCGGAGACGGCGACGGCCTCGACGGTGCCGAGGGCGGTGACGCTGGCGCTGCGCGGGCCCCGGTCGACGGCGGCGAGGTCGCCGACGACCTCGCCCGCGCCGCGCAGGGCGAGGATGAGCCGCGATCCGCGCTCGGTGCCGACGGAGACGACGGACCAGCCGGAGAGCAGCGCCAGGACGTAGGCGCTGGTGTCGCGTTCGCGGATCATCACCTCCCCGGGCTCGTAGACGCGCCGGGCGCCTTCGGCGAGCAGCGACCGCCGGTCGGCCGCGGGCAGGGCGTGGAGGAAGGAGCGGTCCTGGCCGAAGAGACTCATCGCCGCTCACCCCCGTACCGTCCCGCGGGCCCTCCGGGGAAGGCCGTCCGCCGGTGGCCGCCCGGCTTGTTCGCGCGTGTGTTCCCACCTCATGTGGCGTGCTGCGCCACACTATTGACGCTGTGTCACGCCATGGGGTGAAGAACGCTAGAGGGTGCGGAAGAAACGCGTCAACGAGCACGGGGGGCGCAGGGGAGCGCCGCCCACGGCACCCCTGCGCCCCCCGTGGGAGCGGCCCGGGGGTGGGCGCGAAGCCTTGGCGGAGCCTTCGCGCCCACCCACCGGAATCCACGCTTCTGCCCGGTCGCAGGAATCCCGGCGGCGCCCGGCCTCAGAGGCGCGGGTCGACCGGTTCCGACTCCAGGGCGAGGACCGCGAAGACGGCCTCGTGCACCCGCCAGAGCGGCTCGCCGGCCGCGAGCCGGTCGAGCGCCTCCAGACCGAGCGCGTACTCGCGCAGCGCGAGCGACCGCTTGTGGCCGAGGAACCGCTGCCGCAGCCGCTCCAGGTTCTCCGGCCGCGTGTACTCGGGGCCGTAGATGATCCGCAGGTACTCCCGGCCGCGCACCTTCACACCGGGCTGCCCCAGCCGCCCCTTGGCGTCGCGGACGAGCGCCGCCAGCGGCTTGACGACCATGCCCTCGCCGCCCGCCCCGGTCAGCTCCAGCCACCAGTCGGTGCCCGCGCGGACCGAGTCCTCGTCGCCGGTGTCGACGACCAGCCTGCGGGTGACCTGGAGCAGCCCGGTCGGGTCGTGCTCGACGAGCCGGTCGAGCCAGGCCAGCTGGGCGTCGTGCGGCACGTCCGCGAGCGAGCGGCCGCGCGCCGCCAGCAGCTGGAAGGGCGCGAAACGCACGCCCTCCAGGCCCTCGGTGGGCCAGCAGTACCTGCGGTACGCCTCGGTGAACGCCTCGGCGTCCACCGCCCGCTCCCGCTGCCGGGCGAGCAGTCCGTCGATCCCCTCGACCCCGCGCCCGACGGCCCGCTCCAGGGCGTCGATCGCCCCGGGCAGGACGGCGCCGGAGGCCGCGCCGACCGCCGCGTACTGCGCGCGGAGCAGCCCGGCCGACTTGAGCGACCACGGCATCAGCTCGCCGTCGAGCAGCAGCCAGTCCGTGTCGAGCTCGTCCCAGAGCCCGGCGGCACCGATCGCGGTCCGCAGCCGGCCGAGGACCTCCTCGGTGACCTCCGGGTCGTCGAAGAAGGGCCGTCCGGTACGGGTGTGCAGCGCGCCCGTGGCCCCGCCGACGCCGAAGCGCTCACGGGCCACGGCCTCGTCGCGGCAGACGAGGGCCACGGCGCGGGAGCCCATGTGCTTCTCCTCGCACACGACCCGCCCGACGCCGTCCGCCCGGTACTGGGCGAAGGCCTCGGCGGGGTGCTCCAGGTAGCCCTCCTCCCTGGACGTGGCGGTGGGCGCCATGGTGGGCGGCAGGTAGGCCAGGAGCCCGGGGTCGACGGCGAACCGGCTCATGACCTCCAGGGCCGCAGCGGCGTTCTCCTCGCGCACGGCGACGTTCCCGAGGTGGCGGGTCTCCACCGTCCGTCGCCCCTGCACGTCGGCCAGGTCCAGGGGACGTCCCTGGTGGCCGCCGGGCGCCTCGGTGGCGAGCGGTCGCGCCGGCTCGTACCAGACGCGCTCCGCCGGCACGTCGACGAGCTCGCGCTCCGGCCAGCGCAGCGCGGTCATCCTTCCGCCGAAGACGGCGCCGGTGTCGAGGCAGAGGGTGTTGTTGATCCAGGAGGTGTTCGGCACGGGGGTGTGGCCGTACACGACGGTGGCACGGCCCCGGTACTCCTCGGCCCACGGGTAGCGCACCGGCAGGCCGAACTCGTCGGTCTCGCCCGTGGTGTCCCCGTAGAGCGCGTGCGAGCGCACCCGCCCGGAGGTCCGGCCGTGGTACTTCTCCGGCAGACCGGCGTGGCAGACGACGAGGTTCCCGCCGTCGAGCACGTAGTGGCTGACGAGACCCTCGATGAACCGCCCGACCTCCGCCCGGAACTCCTCGCTCTCGCGCCCCAGCTGCTCGATGGTCTCGGCGAGGCCGTGCGTCTCCTGCACCTTCCGTCCCTTGAGCCACCGGCCGAGCTTGTTCTCGTGGTTGCCGGGGACGCACAGGGCGTCTCCCGAGGCGACCATCGCCATGACGCGGCGCAGGACGCCCGGCGAGTCCGGACCCCGGTCGACGAGGTCGCCGACGAAGACGGCCGTCCGCCCCTCGGGGTGGTGTCCGTCGACGTAGCCCAGCTTCGCGAGCAGGGTCTCCAGCTCGGAACGGCAGCCGTGGATGTCGCCGATGACGTCGAACGGCCCGGTGAGGTGCCGCAGGTCGTTGAAGCGGCGCTCCAGGACGACCTCGGCCTCCTCGACCTCCTCCACCGAGCGCAGCACGTGCACCTTGCGGAAGCCCTCGCGCTCCAGACCGCGCAACGAACGCCGCAGCTCGCGCCGGTGCCGCTGGATGACGTGCGCGGGCATGTCCGCGCGGTCGGGCCGCGCGGCGTTGCGGGTGCGGCAGACCTCCTCGGGCAGGTCGAGGACGATGGCGATCGGCAGCACGTCGTGCTCCCTGGCCAGCCGGACGAGCTGGCGCCGGGCCTCCTGCTGCACGTTCGTGGCGTCGACGACGGTGAGCCGGCCGGCCGCGAGGCGCTTGCCCGCGATGTAGTGCAGGACGTCGAAGGCGTCCCGGCTCGCGGACTGGTCGTTCTCGTCGTCGGCGACGAGCCCCCGGCAGAAGTCGGAGGACACGATCTCGGTCGGCTTGAAGTGGCGCCGGGCGAAGGTCGACTTGCCGGAGCCGGTGGCACCGACGAGCACCACGAGGGACAGATCGGTGACGGGCAGGGTGCGGGTCATGGGGCGACCTCCTTCGAGGCCTCGTCGGTACGGTTGTCGGTACGGCTTTCGGGACGGGTCTCTGTACGACCCTCGGTACGACCCTCGGTACGCCCCTCTGTACGGGTCTCTGTACGACCCTCTGTACGGCTTTCGGTACGGGTGAACACGGCCATCTGGGTCGGTGGACCGACCTCCGGGTCGTCCGGTCCCACGGGGGCGAACCCGACCTCGTACCCGTACCGCCCGGCAACCCCCTCCGCCCAGGTCCGGAACTCCTCGCGGGTCCATTCGAAGCGGTGGTCGCCGTGCCGGACGTGCCCGGCCGGGAGCGACTCCCAGCGCACGTTGTACTCGACGTTCGGCGTGGTCACGACGACCGTGCGGGGCCGGGCCGAGCCGAACACCGCGAACTCCAGCGCCGGCAGCCTCGGCAGGTCCAGGTGCTCGATCACCTCGCTGAGCACGGCCGCGTCGTAGCCGGTCAGACGCTTGTCGGTGTACGCGAGCGAGCCCTGCGTCAGCTTCACACGGGCGGCCTGCCGCTCCCCCATCCGGTCGAGGCGCAGCCGGCGCGCGGCGATGCCCAGGGCCCGCGCGGAGACGTCGAGGCCGACGATCTCCGTGAAGCGCGGGTCCTTGAGCAGGGCCTGCACCAACTGGCCCTGTCCGCAGCCGAGGTCGAGCACCCGGCTCGCACCGGCCGCCGTGAGGACGCCGAGGATCGCCTCGCGCCGCTGCTCGGCGAGCGGCACCGGACGCTCCTCCGTGTCGGTCGTCTCGTCGACGGCGTTGTCGACGTCCTCCACGTCGAGGCCCTCGGCCTCGGCGAGCCGCACCAGTTCGAGCCGCTCCGTCGCCTCCCGGGCGAGGCCCCAGCGACGGGAGAGGTAGCGGGCGGTGATCAGCTTCCGCTCGGGGTGGCCGGCCAGCCAGCCGTCACCGGCGCGCAGCAACTTGTCGACCTCGTCGGGCGCGACCCAGTAGTGCTTCGCGTCGTCGAGGACGGGCAGCAGGACGTACAGGTGGTTGAGGGCGTCCGCGAGCCGCAGCTCGCCCTCCAGGACCAGTCGCACGTACCGCGAGTCGCCCCACTCGGGGAACTCCCGGTCCAGCACGACCGGTTCGGCGTCCACCGTGTCCCAGCCCAGCGGCCCGAACAGCGCCCGCACCAGCTCCGCTCCGCCCCGGGCGGGCAGCGCGGGGACCTCGACGCGCAGCGGCAGCGGCGCCGCCGCCCGCTCGGGCATCGCCTTGCACTCGCCGTGCAGCGCGGTCTTGAAGACCTTGGCGAGCGCCACCGCGAGCAGCGAGGACGCCGCGTAGGGACGGTCGTTCACGTACTGCGCGAGCGCCGAGTCCGGGGCGCCGCCCCGGCCCTTGCCCTTGCCGCGGCGCACCAGCGCCACGGGGTCCACCTCCAGGAGGAGCGCCGCGGTGCACCGCTCGGCGCTCGCCTCGGGATAGAGGACGTGCGCCGTGCCGTGCGAGGTCGAGAACGTCTGCGCCCGCTCGGGATGCTTGTGCAGCAGGAAGCCGAGATCGGTCGCGGGTCGCTCCGGATTGCCGGTCGTACTGATCGTCAGGAACACGCCTTCGAGTATGGTTCGCCCCTCCCCTCCCCACCAGGCATTTTCCGCTCTGCCGGGCCCGGGTCACGGCCTCAGCCGGTGCCGTCCCCCCGCTCCGCCGCCAGGGTGCCGGCGAGCGCGCCGATCGTCGCGGGACCGACGCGGCAGCAGCCGCCGACCAGCCGGGCCCCCGCTCCGGCCCAGCCGAGGGCCCGCTCGGGGTCGAAGGCCATGTCCCCGCTCCAGCCCCGCGCGCGGGCGTCCCACCGCTCCCCGCTGTTGGGGTAGACCACGGCCGGTTTCCCGGTCACGGCCACGGCGAGCTCCACGGCGTCCCCGGCCTCGGCGGGATCGCAGCAGTTCACCCCGACCGCCACCACCTGGCCGTTCCCGGCGGCGACCGCGAAGGCCTCCGCCAGGTCCTGCCCGGCCCGGGTCCGGCCGCCCTCCACCGTGTACGAGAGCCACACGGGCACCCCACACCCCTCGGCCGCCCGCAACAGCGCCTCGGCCTCGTCCGCGTCCGGCACCGTCTCCAGGGCCAGGACGTCGGGCGCGGCCTCCGCGAGCACCTCGATCCGGGGCCGGTGGAACCGCTCCAGGGCTCCCACGGTCAGCCCGTACCGTCCCCGGTACTCGCTGCCGTCGGCGAGCATCGCCCCGTACGGCCCGACGGACGCGGCGACCCACACCTCCTCCCCCACGGCCTCCCCCGCCGTCCTGGCGAGCTCCACGCTCCGGGCGAGCAGCCGCGCGGCCTCCTCCCGGCCCGCACCCCGCCGGGCGAAGCCCTCGAACGTGGCCTGGTAGCTGGAGGTGATCAGCACCCGCGCCCCGGCCCGCACGTACGCCGTGTGGGCCGCCTCGATCTGCTCGGGCCCGTCGGCGAGGAGCCGCGCGGACCAGAGCGCGTCCGAGAGGTCGCAGCCCTGCGCCTCCAGTTGGTTGGACAGCCCGCCGTCGAGGACGAGCACCCCCGCGCCGAGGGCCTCGGCGAGTGTGCGTTCCGGTCTCATCGTTCCGCCCCGCTCACGCCAGCTGCGACTGGACCCGGGCGGAGATCAGCTCCAGGTGGTCGAGGTCCTCCAGGTCCAGGACCTGGAGGTAGACCCGGGAGGAGCCGATCGCCGCGTACCGTCCGATCTTGTCGACGACCTCGGCGGGCGAGCCCGCGAGCCCGTTCGCCCTGAGCTCGTCCACGTCCCGGCCGATGGCGGCGGCCCGCCGGGCCACCTCGGCGTCGTCCTTGCCGACGCAGACCACCAGCGCGTTGGAGTAGACCAGGTCGCCGGCGGGCCGCCCGGCCGCCTCGGCGGCGGCCCGGACCCGGCCGAACTGCCGCTCGCTGTCCTCGACGGAGGCGAACGGGATGTTGAACTCGTCCGCGTACCGCGCGGCCAGCCGCGGTGTCCGGCTCGCACCGTGCCCGCCGATCAGCACCGGGACCCTGGACTGGGCCGGCTTGGGCAGCGCGGGCGAGTCGGCGAGCCGGTAGTACTCCCCGTCGTAGCTGAAGGTCTTCCCGACCTCCGTCTCCCACAGTCCGGTGACGATCGCCAGCTGCTCCTCCAGACGGCCGAACCTCTCCTTCGGGAAGGGGATGCCGTAGGCCTTGTGCTCCTCCTCGAACCAGCCCGCGCCCAGTCCCAGTTCGACCCGTCCTCCGGACATCCGGTCCACCTGGGCGACCTGGATGGCGAGGACGCCGGGAAGCCGGAAGGTCCCGGCCGTCATCAGCGTGCCGAGCCGGATCCGCTTCGTCTCCCGCGCCAGGCCGGCCAGGGTGATCCAGGCGTCCGTCGGTCCGGGCAGCCCGTCGGCGGAGCCCATGCTGAGGTAGTGGTCGGAGCGGAAGAAGGCGTCGAACCCGAGCTCCTCGGTGGCCCGGGCCACCGCGAGGAGGGTGTCGTAGTCGGCCCCCTGCTGGGGTTCGGTGAAGATGCGAAGATCCATACCTCCATCCTGCACCGTCGGGTGCCCGTCAACCTCGCCGTCAGCCCCCTGTCCGCACCGGCTCGGTCGGGTGAATATCCGGCCCCCTGGCGGGCCGCGTCCGCCCTGGCCAGTGACCGGGACCGGGCACCGTCGTTGGCTCGGGCGGAGCCGGACCGCCCGGCCCGCGTGCCGGCGGCCGCTGCCGGTGCGTCTCCCTCACGGCCCCGTCCTCGGCGGCGGGGCCCGGGCCGAGGAGGCCGCCATGTCCCAGGAAGCCGCGCCGGAGCGGGCCGTGCCCGAACAGCCGGTGCCGCAGTCCGTGCCCGAGCAGAAGGGCGCCGGCGCCCCCAAAGGACTGCTCCAGCAGATGGAGGAGCTGATGGCGGCGCTCTCCGCCGACCTCTCCCAGCTGGACGCCGACCTCCAGTCGACCTCGGACCGCCTCACCCCGGACACCGGGCGGGACACGGAGCCGGGACAGGAGCCGAGCCCCCCGCAGGCGCACCCTCAGCGCCCTCAGCGCCCTCAGCACCCCTAGTACCCCCAGCACCTCTAGTACCCCCAGCGCCCCCAGCACCACGGACCCGGGCCCCGACCGGGACCAGGACCCGGTCCCGGCCTCGGCCCGTACGGATCGGCGCTCTGGGACCCCGTACCGCTTGGCCCCCACCCCCTTCGCTCCGTCCTCGCTCCCGCCGGGCGCGACCGCCCCTACCACGACGGGCTCCGCCCCGGGCCCGCTCGGCCTCGGGCGGGGTCGGGCGGTCGGGCACGCTCCCCGTCGCGCACGGCGAGCCGCCGCAGCATCCCTCGCACCCGGTCGCTCGACTCGTCGGCGGCGTCGATGGCCTCGATGCACTGCCAGTAGAGCCCCTCCTCGTCGGTGGCGCAGGCCACCCCCACCAGCGCAATCCCCACCTCTCCCAGTAGCTCCCCGAGCGCGGTCAACGCGCCCCACGGATCCGCCACTTCCGTCAGCTGGCCCGCACGCGGCCCGCCGGTCCCCCAGGTCGGGTACTCCCCGATCTCGCTCAGCCCCCGTGCCTCGCCGCGCAGCTCCATGGGCCCGCAGAGCGCGAGGTGACTCCCTATCGCCTGGGCGAGCGCCTGAGCCTGCCAGGCCTCCGCCACGATGTCCTGTGCTGTCCCGCTCTCCGCCAACGCGTGCCGGCCGAGCGTGATGAGTCGCTCCGCTTCCATCAACGCCGCCCCCGTTCGTACGACTTACTGCCCACTCACTCCATTACCCAGAGTGAGGCCGCCTGAGCCTCGACACCAGAGGAATTCGGAAATCTGTGGACAGGAAGCGGGATGGGGAGAAGTCGATCACTCCGAAGAGTGACGATCTTCGTCCGCGCCCCCACCCGAGGCTCCGTCCGCGGCGCCGGCCACGGCTCCGCCCGCGGTCCCACCCACGACCCCGCCCACAGCTCCGCCCGTGCTCCCACCCACGGCTCCGTCCGTGGGCCCGCCCACCGCCCCCTCCGCACGCTCGCCCTCACTCCCGCCTCCGCCGCCCCGCCTCCGGGCGGGGAAGCGGAGCTCGTTCCGGTCGATCTTGGCCGCGAGGGCCGCGAGGGGATCGACCCCGAGCACCTGACAGAACTGGAGGAGGTAGGCGAGCACGTCCGCCACCTCGTCGGCGACCCGGTGCGCCGACTTCGGGTCGTCCATCACCCGCTCCGCCTGTTCCGGCGTCAACCACTGGAAGATCTCCAGGAGTTCGGCCGCCTCGACGCTGAGGGCCGCCGCCAGGTTCTTGGGCGTGTGGTAGGGCTGCCAGTCGCGGGCCGCCGCGAAATCGGCCAGCCTGCGCTGCAGCCCCGCCACGTCGTTGTCGTCCGTCACACGCCCAGGTCTACCACCGTCACCCCGGGCGTCCGCCGCGCCTCCCCCGCCGACCGCTCGCCGACCGTGCCCGCCACCCTGATGTGCCCGTCGGCGGCGATGTCCGTCGCGAGTCGCAGCAGTTCGCCCAGCTGACGCCCGTCGAGCCCCCGGTCCAGCCCGTCGGCGAGCAGCGTCAGGCTCTGCATGGCGTCCGGCACCTCGGCGATCCGGTCCATCTCCAGGACGCCGGGGCCGGTGAGCAGGGTGAGCGCGAGGGCCAGGTAGCGGAGTTCGCCGTCGCCGAGGCGGCCCAGCGGGGTGACGGGGCGGCCGCCGCGCTCCAGGACCGCGCGGACCGTGCCCTCCGGGAGTTCCTCCACGCCGAGACCGGTGACGGGACCCGTACAGCCCGCGCCGGCGACGGCCGCGAGGCGGTGGTGCCGGCGAGGGCAGTCCGTGTGGGTGCGGTGCAGGACCTCGGCGAGGTTGCCGCAGCCGCGCCGCAGCCGGCCCTCGCCCGGTGCCACGGGGGCCCGCATCCGCTCGGGCCGGGGGTCGCAGGCGAAGGCGGAGCGCAGCCCGACGACCACCTGCTCGGCGGCGGCCAGGACCTCCAGCTGTCCCCGGGTCTTGCCCGCGACCCGCAGCGGCAGCAGGGCCGTGCCGAGCAGGTCGTCGGGGAGGGGTGCGCGGGTGACGGGGGTGGCGCCCGCCGTGTGCCATTCGGCCTGTACGGCGTTCCGGCCGGGGTCGCGGAGGGCCGTGGCGAGCAGGGTACGGCCGTCCCGGCCCGTGAGCCGCTCGCCGACGATCCGGAGCCGGGGCTCGGCCTGGACGGCGAGGTCGAGGTGGACGGGGCCTTCAGGGCCGTCGACCGTGCATCCGATCCGGAAGCCGCGCCTGCCCTGGGCGTCGGGCCGGGCGCGTTCGGGGACGCAGTCGGCGGCGTCGGGGAACACCTCGTCGAGCGTGTCGCCCGCCCCGAGCCGGGCCAGGGCCTCGTAGGCCCGCAGGGTGGTGGATTTGCCGCTGCCGCTGGGCCCGGCGAAGACGGTGACCGGTCCGAGCGCGTGCACGGCGGAACGGTGGCCCGCGAACGCGGACAGCCGCAGCTCGGTCACGGCGGGCCGGGCGACGCGCGGCCCGCCCCGGCCCTCCACGGCGCCCCGTCCCGCCGCGCCGACCCGCCCCTCTCCCGCGACCGGGCCCCGTGCCTCGGGGACGGAGGCACGGGACCGGGAGCCCCGGAGCCCGGGAGCGGGAGCGGGAGCGACCGAGTCGACGGACGCGACGGACGCGACGGCGGAGGAACCCGACGGGGAAGAGCCCGAACCGGCGGAGGAAGAGCCGTCGGCGGCTGAGCCGTCAGCGGAGGAGCGAACGGGAGAAGAGTGAACTGAGGAAGGAACGACGTCGGAAGAGGGGGCGTCTGACGTGCGGGCGAGCGTGGAGCCGCCGGTGAGGTCCATGCCCGGACCGTACGCAGTTCATTCCCTGGCGAACCGTTACGGCGAGATGACCTTCCTACGATCGGGGGACGCCGGCGCTCCGGCCGCCCACCATGCCTTCCTCGTCCTCGCCCTCCGCGCCCTCGACCTCCGTGCCGGCCGGGGCCAGCAGAAAAACGTTCCGGTCGACGCGGTGCATCCCGCTGCCGAGGCCGAAGACGACACCACTGCTGAAGTCGAGGATGCGCTTGGCGACCTCGGCGTCGGCGCTCGTCAGATCGAGGAGCACCGGGATCTGGGCGATCAGGTACTCGGCGACCTCACGGGCGTCGGCGAAGACCTGCACGCGGAGCACGATCATGCGGCGCTGCTCGGCGGATTCGTACTGCTCGGGGATCGCGCGGTGGTCGACCCTGGACGGCCATTCGTCACGGCCGCGCAGGGGCAGGACCTGCGCGAGACCCTCCCACTGCTCGTCGGTGACGTCGTACCTCTCGTACCTACTCATGGACCCATCCTCCCGCTCCTCACCCGTTCGGCCCAACAACGACACGAGGTGATGACGGGGAGGGGGCCGACGGGCGGCCCCGGGTCAGCCGGCCCTCCGGGCCGGGTCGGCGAGTGGGACGGAGTACGTCACGGTGGCCGACGCCGCCAGATCGCCTGCCTCGTCGCCGAGTTCGGCCGGTTCGACCAGTTCGGCGAGTTCGCCAGTTCGCCAGTTCGGCCAGTTCGGCAGTTCGCCAGTTCGGCCAGTTCGCCAGTTCGCGAGTTCGCCAGTTCGCCAGTTCGGCGAGGACCACGCAGGAACGCCGGCCGTATCGCGCCCCCGCGTCCCTCATCGGACGAAGCTCTTCGCCAGCCGGCGGAGCCCCTCCCTGATCTCGTCGGCCGAGTGCGTCGTGAACGACAGCCGCATGGCTCCGGGGTCCGGCTCGCCGCAGAAGAACGGCGCCCCCGGCACGTACGCCACCTCGTGCCCGACGGCGGTCTGCAGGAGGGCCGTCGCGTCGTGGCCGGCGGGGAGGGTCGCCCAGATGAACATGCCGCCCTCCGGCCTGTTCCACCGGGAGCCCTCGGGGAGCGCGGCCGGCAGGCCTTCGAGCATCGCGTCGCGGCGTTCCCGGTAGGCGGCGCGCATGACCGCGACGTGCGCGTCGAGGTCGCTGTCGCGCAGGTAGCGCGCGGCGGCGGCCTGGTCGATGGTCGAGGTGTGCAGGTCCGCGGCCTGCTTGGCGATGACGCAGGCGCGGCGGAGTTCCGCGGGCGCCCGCAGGTGGCCGAGCCGGAGGCCGGGGGCCATCACCTTGGAGAAGGAACCGAGCAGGACGGTGCGGTCGGCCGCCACGGGGTCGGCGGCGATGGCGGCGACGCGCTCGCCGTCGTAGCGCAGTTCGCCGTACGGGTCGTCCTCGACGATCCAGAACCCGTGCCGCGCGGCGGCCTCGGCGACGGCGTGGCGGCGGTCGGCGGGGAGGGTGCGGCCCGTGGGGTTCTGGAAGGTGGGGACGATGTAGAGCAGCGTGGCCTTCTCGCGGGCCGCGATCTCCTCCAGCGCCTCCGGGAGGATGCCCTGGTCGTCGGTGGGCACGGGCACGACCCGGGCGCCCGCGAAGCCGAAGGTCTGCAGGGCGGCGAGGTAGCAGGGATCCTCGACGAGGACCACGCTGCCCGGTTCGACGAGGGCGGTGGTGAGGAGCGTGAGCGCCTGCTGCGAGCCCGTGGTGACGATCAGGTCGTCCGCGTCCGTGGGCAGTTCGCGCGCGGTGAGCCGGGCGGCGATGGCGGCCCGCAGCTCCGGGTCGCCCTCGGTCGTCGAGTACTGGAGGGCCTGCTGGGGGTTCTCCGCCAGGACGCGGTCGTACGCCGCCCGGATCCCGTCGATGTCGAACAGCTCGGGGGCGGGCAGGCCTCCGGCGAACGAGATCACCTCGGGCCGTGCCGTGAGCGCCAGGATCTCCCGTACCGGCGAGGAACCGACATGGGCCAGCCGGGAGGCGGTGGCCGGCGCGGGCACGGAGGGGGTGGAGGGGGTGGCGTTCGTGGGCGCGGAGGCGGCGGAAAGCATGCCGCCAGCATATAGAGAGGGGAGGCGGTGTCCAGATCGTTCGATTCCCTTCGGACATGGGCGAGTTGGCGCTCTCCGGAGCCCCCGAGGAGCGGTGTTCCGGGGCCTCCACGAGGATGCGCCCCGTTCCGATCCGGCCACTCTGCGGGCCGTGGGAATCCGGCCGACGGAAGGGAATGCGGAGGAATGCGCTCCCTCTCCTCTTCCCGCTGGTCGACCCCGGCGCATACGGGCGGGGTGATCTTCCCTCGTCCTGTCCGACGCGCCGCAACCGCCTCTCGGCGCGATGCTCCGTGAGTCACGGACGACTCGGGGAAATCGGCCATTCCGGTCCTTGGCCTCATTGATGGACGAGTGGCGCCGCGGATAGCGTGCGACCGCGCCGGCACCGCGAGGGACGCGGTCTCCGCCCCACGCCCGGCGGTCTTTCGGGTCGAAGTCGAACGAGCGAGGCGAGTGGATCACCATGGCATCTTCCGTTCCCGTCGACGAGGCCGTCGTCGCCCGCACTCCCGAGGAACTACTCGCCCTGCCCGAGGACTACTGGGAGATCGGCGTTCGGGGAACGAGCGTCCACACCGAGGGAGAGGTGTCCGGCGCCGACGACTGCGTCCAGGCGGTGCGCGTGCGGAGCGGTCGAAGGCCGCGGTCCGTTTCGGGCTGCGGCAGACCACCGACGGTGAGGCGCGCGACATGTGGCGGGCGCAGCTCACCCGGCGGATCGAGCACTTCGGCATGAGGGCACGGGAGTAGGCGCGAGTGGCCCGGTACGGCACACCAGCTACGGCCCAGCCCGCACAGACACCGAGCAGCCGGCCCGACCGAGGAGTCCGCACGTCCATGGCCGCCCCCCTCACCATCACGCCGCCTCCTCCTCGGACCTGGTGGCGGCGGCCGGTGCCGCCCGGCGCGGGGCCGTGGGGGTACGGGGCGACGTCCGACGCCCATCACGGGACCGCGCCCCACCCCACCGGCGGGCCCGCGGGCCGGGCGGTCGCCCCGGCGCTGCGGGAGGCCCCGGTGACGCCCGGGGAGCCGGCGTACGGGAACGCCCGCGGGACCGACACCGCCCTCGGCGGTCGCCTGGAGTGCGAGGCCCCGCGGCAGGCCCTCGGGGCCGGCGTCCTCGCGGAGCTGCACCTCGCCTCCGGCAAGGGCGCCCTCGGGCACCGCCTCGGGGCGGCGGGCGCGGTCGAGGCCGTCACCACCCTCCAGGCACTGCGCCACGGCGTCGCGCCGCCGACGGTGGGGCTGCGCCGTCCGGACCCGGCGCTCGGCCCGCTCGACCTCGTCCGTACGGCACGGAAGCTCTCCACGCGCGCGCGTACGGGCGAGCTGGTCGGACTCTCCACCTCCTTCCGTTTCGGCGGACACGACGCGGCCCAGGTCCTGGCCGCGGAAGGGCGATCCTGATGCGCGCGTCCCGCGACCCCCACGGCCTTCCGACCTGCTCGGCCTCTCGGGGCGCCGCTATCTGGTGACCGGCGTCCTCAACGACGACTCCATTGCGTGGCACACGGCCCGCGCACTCCAGGAGGCGGGCGCGGAGGTCCTGTTGACGGGCTTCGGACGGACCCGGCGGATCACGGAGGCCGCGGCGTCCGGGCTCCCGTACCCGGCCGACGTCCTGGAACTCGACGTGACGCGCCCCGAGGACCTCGACGCGCTGACGAAGGAGCTGGAGCGGCGCTGGGGCGCGGTCGACGGCGTCCTGCACGCGATCGCCGCCGCACCGCAGTCCGCGCTCAGCGGCAACTTCCTCACCACGCCCGTCGAGAGCGCGGCCCTCGCGCTGCGCACGGCCGCGTTCTCGCTGCACTCGCTGACGACCGCGCTCGCCCCGCTGCTGCGTGAGGGCGGGGGCGCGGGTGCGGCCCGGGGCAGCGTCGTCGGTCTGGACTTCGACTCGTCCGGGGCCTGGCCGGGATACGACTGGATGGGCGTGGGCAAGGCCACGCTGGGTGCGGTCTGCCGCTATCTCGCGCTCTACCTGGGGCGCTCCGGGATCCGCGTCAACCTGGTCGCCGCCGGGCCGGTCGAGACCGTGGCCGGGCGGGCCGTCAGCACCTTCGACCGGATCGCCGACCGCTGGGAGCAGGAGGCGCCGCTCGGCTGGAGCCGCGCCGACCCGGCCCGGCTCGTCGGCCCGGTCCTGTTCCTGCTCTCGGACCTGGCGGCCGGCGTCACCGGGGAGATCGTCCACGCGGACGGCGGGATGCACGCGGTCCGCATGGGGGCCGGCGCGGTCGGCGACCCCCCGGCCCTCGGCGCCCCGCCCCGCGCCGTCGAGGAGCACCGCCCATGACCGCGGCGGTCGTCGGACTCCGCGCCGAGGGAGAACCGGACCACTCCGGGGCTCACCGTGGAGGGGGCCGCCCTGCTGGAGGTGACCACCCGGCTGGAGGCGGCCGCCCGCTGGGGACGGACCCGGGTCAGGCCTGACCCGGGACGCCGGCGGGGACCGCCTCCGGTCAAGCCTGATCCCGGACGGGCGGGGACCGCCTCCGGTCAAGCCTGATCCCGGACAGGCGGGGGACGGGCTCCGATCAGACCTGATCCAGGACAGGCGGGAGACAGACTCCGATCAGGCCTCATCCCGGACAGGCAGCGACGGCCTCCGATCAGACCTGATCCGACTCCGCGTCCGCCCACAGGGAGCGGACGTGGCCGAGGTGGCGGCGCATGCAGGCCTCGGCGCCCGCCGCGTCACCGGCGATCATCAGGTCGAGGAGCTCGACGTGCTCCTCGGCGGAGGAGACGAGCTTTCCGGCCTCGTCGAGGCCGGTCAGACCGTAGAGCCGGGAGCGCTTGCGCAGGTCTCCGACGGTCTCGACGAGCCGCTCGTTCCCGGAGAGGGCGAGCAGCGCGAGGTGGAAGCGGCGGTCCGCCTCCAGATACCCGATGAGGTCGTGCTCGCGGGCGCGGGAGACGATCTCCTCGGCGACCGGGCGCAGCTCCTCGAGCTGCTCCGGGGTGGCCAGGCGGGTGACCCGGGCGATGGTGGGGACCTCGATGAGCGTGCGGAGCTCGGTGTACTGGTCGAGGTCCCGCTCGCTGACCTCGGTGATGCGGAAGCCCTTGTTGCGGACGGGCTCGACCAGGCCCTCGCGGGCCAGGTCGAGCATGGCCTCGCGGACCGGGGTCGCGGAGACGCCGAGGTCGCTCGCGAGCCCGGGGGCCGAGTAGACCTGTCCGGGGCGCAGTTCCCCGGCGATCAGGGCGGCGCGAAGGGCGTGGCCGACCTGGTCGCGCAGGCGTTCCTGCGCTCTGACGAGGCCGTACTGCTTCAGGTCACCCATCGTGCGTCCTCCGAGAAGTCACGGGGGAGCATCGTACAATGTCACGTTTCTCCAGTGGTCGGCCCTGCGGTGGCTCAGAGCAGGAATCCGGCGGGGAACGGGTCCTCGGGGTCGAGGAAGTACTGGGCCGTGCCGGTGATCCAGGCGCGGCCGGTGACGGTCGGGACGACGGCGGGGCGTCCGCCCACGGTCGTCTCGCCGACGATCCGCCCGGTGAACTCGGTTCCGATGAAGGACTCGTTGACGAAGTCGGTGTGCGGGGCGAGCAGTCCGCGCGCGTGCAGCTGGGCCAGGCGGGCGCTGGTGCCCGTTCCGCACGGGGAGCGGTCGAACCAGCCGGGGTGGATGGCCATGGCGTGGCGGGAACGGGTCGCGTCGGAGCCGGGGGCGGCCAGGTAGACGTGCTTCACCCCGGCGAAGGCCGGGTTCTCGGGGTGGACGGGCCGGTCGGGGCCGGCGTTGACGGCGTCCATGACGGCGAGCCCGGCGGCGAGGAGCTCGTCCTTGTGGGCGCGGTCGAACGGCAGGCCCAGGGAGTCGAGGTCGACGAAGGCGTAGAAGTTTCCGCCGTACGCGAGGTCGTAGGTGACGGTGCCGTACCCGGGCACGTCCACCTTGAGGTCGAGCCCCACGGAGAAGGCGGGAACGTTCGTGAGGGTGACGGAGCGGGCCCTGCCGTCCTCGACCCGGACGTCGACGCTGACGAGCCCGGCCGGGGTGTCGAGGCGGACGGTGGTGACCGGTTCGACGACCGGCACCATGCCCGTCTCGACGAGGACCGTGGCGACGCCGATGGTGCCGTGACCGCACATCGGCAGCAGTCCGGACACCTCGATGTAGAGCACGCCGTAGTCGGCGTCGGGGCGGGTGGGCGGCTGGAGGATCGCGCCGCTCATCGCCGCGTGGCCGCGCGGCTCGTACATGAGGAGGGTGCGGACGTGGTCGAGGTGCTCGGCGAAGTGGAGCCGCCGCTCGGCCATGGTGGCGCCGGGGATGATCCCGAAGCCGCCGGTGATGACGCGGGTGGGCATGCCTTCGGTGTGGGAGTCCACCGCGTGGTAGACGTGACGGGTGCGCATGGGGTCCCCTTCTGGTGAGTGAGTGACGGGCGCTGCGCGAGACCCTCGGCGAGGACTTCCTCCGGGGCGGCGCGCACGACGGAGGGCGCTACGCGAGGCCCTCGGCGAGGGCCTTCTCCGTGGCGGCGCGCACGACGGCCTCCTGCCCGGGCGTCAGCGGGAGGCGGGGCTGCCGGGTGGCGCCCCCGGGGTGCCCCGCGAGGTCCATGGAGAGCTTGATCGCCTGGACGAACTCGGTCCTGGAGTCCCAGCGGAAGAGCGGGTGCAGCGAGCGGTAGAGCGGCAGCGCGGCGGCGAGGTCGCCGGCGACGGCGGCACGGTAGAGCGTGACGCACGCGCGCGGGAGGGCGTTGGGGAAGCCGGCGATCCAGCCGACCGCGCCGGCGAGGGCGAGTTCGAGGAGGACGTCGTCGGCGCCGACGAGCAGGTCGAGGCCGGGGGCGAGCTCGGCCAGCTCGTAGGCGCGGCGGACGTCGCCGCTGAACTCCTTGACGGCGACGATGTCGCCGTCGGCGTACAGACCGGCGAGGAGGCCGGGGGTGAGGTCGACCTTGGTGTCGAAGGGGTTGTTGTACGCGACGACGGGCAGTCCCGCGCGGGCGACCTCGGCGTAGTGGGCGCGTACGGACCGCTCGTCGGCCCGGTAGGCGTTGGGCGGGAGCAGCAGGACGGACCCCGCGCCCGCCTCGGCGGCCTGCTCGGCCCAGCGGCGCGCCTCGGCGCTGCCGTACGCGGAGACGCCCGGCATGACCCTGGCCCCGTCCCCGGCCGCTTCGACGGCGGTACGGACGACCTGGGCGCGTTCCTGGTCGGTGAGGGTCTGGTACTCGCCGAGGGAGCCGTTCGGGACGACGCCGTCGCAGCCCTCGGCGATCAGCCGGGCCACGTGCCGCGCGTAGGCGTCGTGGTCGACGGTGCCGTCCTGGCGGAAGGGGAGGGCGGTGGCGACCATGATCCCGTGCCAGGGGTGGGCGCGGGGCGCGGGATGCGCGGGGACGTGCGCGTGGGCCATGAAGGACTCCCTTGTGTGGTGTGTGACATTTTATTGATGGGGGCGAGGTGCACAAGGGTCCCGGACGCGCGCAGTTCTGACACACGATCAGGCCATTCGGGCGAGCTCGGCCCACCCCGGGGAAGATCGGCCCCGGCCGTCCCGGATGATCGAACGCATGCTCGTCCCCTCTGTCGCCGTACTCGCCCTGGCCGTGGTCCTCGCGGGGGCCGTCGCCCGGCCCTTCCGCCTCCCCGAGGCGGCCTTCGCCGTCCCCGCCGCCGGCGTCGTCCTGGCCGTGGGCGCGGTCACGCCCCAGGCCGTACGCGAGGAGGCCGAGCGCCTCGGGCCGGTGATCGGCTTCCTCGCGGCGGTCCTCGTCCTCGCCAAGCTCTGCGACGACGAGGGACTCTTCCACGCCTGCGGCACCTGGATGGCCCGCTGGGCCCGCCGCCGCCCCACACGGCTGCTCGGCGCCGTCTTCGGGCTCGCCTCTCTGATCACCGCCGCCCTGAGCCTGGACGCGACGGTCGTCCTGCTGACCCCGGTCGTCTTCGCGACCGCCGCCCGGATGGGGGCCCGGCCCGGACCGCACGCCTACGCGAGCGCGCACCTGTCCAACACGGCCTCGCTGCTCCTGCCCGTCTCGAACCTCACCAACCTGCTCGCCTTCACCGCCACCGGGCTCGGCTTCACCCGCTTCGCGCTCCTGATGCTGCTCCCCTGGCTCACCGCCATCGCGGTGGAGTACGGGATCTTCCGCCGCTTCTTCGCCCGCGACCTCGCCGCCCCGGCCGAACCCGTCGAGCCGCCGGAACCCGTCGAGCTCCCTCTCTTCGCCCTGTGCACGGTGGCCGCGACGCTCGTCGGATTCGGCGTCGCCTCGGCGACCGGGGTCGACCCGGCCTGGGCGGCCGCGGCGGGCGCCACGGCCCTCGCCGTGCGCGCCCTGGCCCACCGCCGCACCACGCCGCGCGCGCTGGTCCGCTCGGCGGCGCTGCCGTTCCTCGCGTTCGTCCTGGCCCTGGGCGTGGTCGTGCGCGCCGTCGTCGACCAGGGCCTCGGCACGGCGCTCGCCCACGTCCTCCCCGACGGCACCTCGCTCCCGGCCCTGCTCGGCACCGCCGCGCTCGCCGCGGTCCTGGCCAACCTGATCAACAACCTGCCCGCGACCCTGGCCCTGGTGCCGCTGGCAGCGCCCTCGGGACCGGGCGCGGTGCTCGCGGTGCTGCTCGGGGTGAACATCGGCCCCAACCTCACGTACGCCGGTTCGCTCGCCACCCTGCTCTGGAGGCGTATCGCGCACGACCACGACCACCCCGTCGCCCTCGGCGAGTTCACCCGCCTCGGCCTGCTCACGGTCCCGGCCGCCCTGACCGTCTCGACGGTGGCCCTGTGGGGCTCGCTCCAGCTGCTGGGGTGACCCGAAGCGCCATCTGCCGTACACCGGGAACCCCGGGCGCCGCTGCTACGTTCTACAAGTCCGTAGAAGTATCCGACCGGGCAGCCGGCCGGAACGAGCGACGTCTGGAGCACTCATGGCCCTGTGGGACCGCATCAAGGAATCCGCATCGACGATGCAGACCCAGCTGGTGGCGAAGAAGAACGACCTGAAGAGCGGCGCCTTCCGCGACGCGAGCATGGCCATGTGCGCGCTGGTCGCCGCCGCCGACGGCACGATCGACCCCGCCGAGCGCCGCCGGGTCGCCGAGCTCATCGCGGGCAACGAGGTGCTGCAGAACTTCGACGCGCTCGACCTCCAGCGCCGCTTCGACGCCAACCTGGACAAGCTCACCGCCGACTTCGACTTCGGCAAGGTGAGCGTGCTCCAGGAGATCGCCAAGGCGAAGAAGAAGCCGGCCGAGGCCCGTGCCGTCGTCCAGATCGGCATCGTCATCGGCGGCGCCGACGGCGACTTCGACAAGACCGAGCAGGCCGTGGTCCGCGAGGCGTGCTTCACCCTCGACCTGCCGCCCCACGAGTTCGACCTCTAGGCGGTACGGACCCCTGGCCGGTCGGTCGGTCCGGCCCCCGGCCGGTCAGTCGGTCCGGACCTCCGGCCGGTCAGTCGGTGCGGGAGGGCTCGCCCCGGGTGGCCAGATCGTCGTACGGAGCGGGAGGGGCGGGCGGGGAAGCCGGGGCGGGCCGTACGGTCGGCGAGGCTTCCCCGCCGCTCCCCTCCGCTCCCCCGTGCCGCCACCGCGTCACCGCGGCCGCGACCGGCTCGGTGAAGCGGGCCGTGAGAGGACCGACGACGACGAGGATGAGCACGTACGCGGTGGCGAAGGGGCCCATCTGGGGCTGCACCCCGGCGGACACGGCGAGCCCGGCGATGACGATCGAGAACTCGCCGCGCGCCACCAGCGTGCCGCCCGCCCGCCACCGCCCCTTCACACCGATCCCGGCACGGCGCGCGGCCCAGTACCCGGTGGCGATCTTGGTCAGTGCGGTGACGACGGCCAGGGCGAGCGCCGGGAGGATGACCGGCGGAATGCTGGACGGGTCGGTGTGCAGGCCGAAGAAGACGAAGAAGACCGCGGCGAACAGGTCACGGAGCGGGCTCAGCAGGGCGTGGGCGCCTTCGGCGACCTCGCCGGAGAGCGCGATGCCGACGAGGAACGCGCCGACGGCCGCGGACACCTGGAGCTGCTGGGCGACACCGGCGACCAGCAGGGTCAGGCCGAGGACCACGAGGAGCAGCTTCTCCGGGTCGTCGCTGGAGACGAAGCGCGAGATCAGGCGTCCGTAGCGGACGGCGACGAACAGCACCGCCCCGGCCACGCCCAGCGCGATCGCGAGCGTCGCGCTGCCCGCGGCGAGGCCCACACCGGCGAGCAGGGCCGTGATGATGGGCAGGTAGACGGCCATGGCCAGGTCTTCGAGGACCAGGATGCTGAGGATGACCGGGGTCTCCCGGTTGCCCAGCCGGCCGAGGTCGCCGAGCACCTTGGCGATGACGCCGGACGAGGAGATCCAGGTGACGCCGGCCAGGACGACGGCGGCGACCGGACCCCAGCCGAGCAGCAGCGCGGCGGCCGCGCCGGGCAGGGCGTTGAGCGCGAAGTCGACGAGCCCGGCGGGGTACTGGGTCTTGAGGTTGGAGACGAGATCGCTCGCGGTGTACTCCAGGCCGAGCATGAGCAGCAGGAGGATCACCCCGATCTCGGCGCCGATCGCGACGAACTCCTCGCTCGCGCCGAGCGGCAGGAGGCCGCCCTTGCCGAAGGCGAGCCCGGCGAGGAGGTAGAGCGGGATCGGGGAGAAGCGGAAGCGGCCGGCGAACCGCCCGAGCAGACCGAGACCGAGGATGATGGCGCCGAACTCGATCAGGAAGACCGCGGAGTGCACGCCCCTCACTCCTGACCGAGGATCGCGGCGGCCGCGTCGACGCCCTCGCGGGTGCCGATGACGATGAGCGTGTCACCGCCGGCCAGCCGGAAGGCGGGCGTCGGGGACGGTATCGCCCCGGAGCGGCGCAGGACCGCGACGATCGACGCGCCGGCCTCGGTACGCATGCGGGTCTCGCCGAGCACGCGGCCGTTCCAGTACGAGTGGGTGGAGAGCTCGATCCGCTCGGCGACCAGGCCCAGGTCCGTGGTGTGCAGGACGCTCGGGCTGTGGTGGGCGGGCATCAGCGCGTCGATCAGCGAGGCGGTCTCCGCCTCGGTGAGGTGCAGGGACTGGGCGCAGGCGTCGGGGTCGTCGGCCCGGTAGACGTTGACCGTGCGGGTCCCGTCGCGGTGGGCGATGACCGAGAGGTGACGGTGCTCCCGCGTGGTGAAGTCGTACTGGACGCCGATGCCGGGCAGGGGTGTCGTTCTCATCCGCGGAGCAGGCACAGGCCCGTCCCTCCCTGGGTGTCGTGGTGGGTGGTGTCGGGGCATCGTGTCATCCGCCAGGAGCCTCGGAACATGGGTGTCGGCACGGATGGACAGGACCCTGGCACACTGGTCAGGATGAGGCGGGGACATGGGTCCCGCCGCAGGTCAGAGGACATGAGTGGGGTTGCGGGCGAGCAGGAGGAGAGAACGGTCGTGTCGCTGTACTGGCGCCTCTTCCTGCTGAACGCCTCGGTCCTGGTGGTCGCCGTGCTGCTGCTGTTCGGTCCCGTCACGGTCTCCACGCCCGTCCTCCTCGGCGAGGCGGTCGTCCTGCTGGCCGGCCTGCTCGTGCTGCTCGTCGCCAACGCCGCCCTCCTCCGCGTCGGCCTGGCGCCCCTCCAGCGCCTGACCCGGGCGATGCGTGCGGCGGACCTGCTGCGGCCGGGCCGGCGCGCGGCGGTGACGGGGCACGGCGAGATCGCCGACCTCACCCGTACGTTCAACACGATGCTGGACCGCCTGGAGGCCGAGCGGGCCACGAGCACCGCGCGCGTGCTGTCCGCGCAGGAGGCCGAGCGGCGGCGGATCGCGCGGGAGCTGCACGACGAGGTCGGCCAGACCCTCACCGCCGTACTCCTCCAGCTGAAGCACACCGCCGACCACGCCCCCGCCGCGCTCCGGCCGGAGCTCCACCAGGCGCAGGAGACCACCCGGGCCGGCCTGGACGAGATCCGCCGCATCGCCCGGCGGCTGCGCCCGGGAGTCCTGGAGGAGCTGGGCCTGCACAGCGCGCTCAGGTCCCTGGCCTCCGAGTTCTCGACGCGCGGGCTGACCGTGCGGCCCCGCATCGACGCGGGGCTGCCGAAGCTCGGCCCCGAGACGGAGCTCGTGCTCTACCGGGTCGCCCAGGAGGGCCTGACGAACACGGCCCGGCACGCGGACGCGACCCGGGTCGAGCTGCGGCTGAGAGCCCTGCCGCACGGCGGGGTGGGCCTGCTGGTGCGGGACGACGGCCGCGGCATCGGCACGGCGCCCGAGGGCGCGGGCCTCCGGGGGATGCGGGAGCGCGCGCTGCTGATCGGCGCGGACCTGACGGTCGGCGACGGCGCGGAGGGCGGCACGGAGGTCCGCCTCGACACGACGAGCGACGGCCCGAGCCCGAGGACGAAGCCATGACGGCCCAGAACCCGCCCCACGACGCCGCGCCCACGGGGACCTCGGCGGCTACAGCCCCGGCCCTGGATCCCGCCCCCACTCGCATCCTCCTCGCGGACGACCACGCGCTGGTACGGGGCGGGGTGCGTCTCATCCTCGACGCGGAACCGGACCTCACGGTGGTCGCCGAGGCGGCGGACGGGGCGGAGGCCGTGACCCTGGCCCGCTCCCCGGACATCGACCTGGCCGTCCTCGACATCTCGATGCCGCTGCGCACCGGCCTCCAGGCGGCCCGCGAACTGAGCCGCCTCCGGCCCGAGCTGAGGATCCTGATCCTCACGATGTACGACAACGAGCAGTACTTCTTCGAGGCGCTGAAGGCGGGGGCGAGCGGCTACGTCCTGAAGTCCGTGGCCGACCGGGACCTGGTGGAGGCCTGCCGGGCGGCCGTACGGGACGAGCCGTTCATCTGTCCGGGCGCCGAGAAGGCCCTGATCCGCACGTACCTCGACCGGGCGGAGCAGGGCAGGCCGCTGCCGGACAGGGCCGTGACGGAACGCGAGGAGGAGATCCTGAAGCTCGTCGCCGAGGGCCACAGCTCCAAGGAGATCGGCGACCTCCTGGTCATCAGCCCGAAGACGGTCGAACGCCACCGGGCGAACCTGCTCCAGAAGCTCGGCATGCGCGACCGCCTGGAGCTCACCCGGTACGCGATCCGTGTGGGCCTGATCGAGCCGTAGGGCGGTCAGGGCCTGCCACCGCGCGACCGTTCGGGTCCGCGGCCGGGCCGGGCGGAGGGATCGCCGTACCCCCCATCCCGATCGGTACGGGGCTGCGCCGAAGGGTCGGGGACGGGGTCGGTCCGGCAGTACCGGGGAACGAGCTCCTCACCGCCGGCGGCGGCCACGAGGCGCTGCCGCGCGGCGGACTTCGACGCCTGTCCCCCCTTCTTCTCCTCGAAGGCGCGGCAGAGAGCCTCGCGGCTCCTGCCGGGGAGGTCCACGGGGTCCTTCTCGGGCCGCAGGGGCGCGGTCGTACCGGGAGCGGCGGACCGCGAGGCACTCGCGCCGACCCCGGCACCGGCGGTGGCGCCGGTCTCGTAAGGCGGCGTGGGGGCCGGGGCGGGCGCGGTGCGGGTGGGGCTCGGCCCGGGCGGCGGTACGGGGGTGCCGAGGAAGGGGTCGGGGAGGTCGCCGGTGGCGACGGCGACACCGCCCAGTGTCAGGCTCGCGACCAGCACCGCGAGGCCGGCCTTCAGGGAACGCCGGGGGCGCCGGGGGGCGGGGGCCGGGGTCCAGTCGTCGACGTCGCGGGTGGGCAGGGAGGTGTGGAGCCCCTCGTCCCGGGCGGCCCGGAAGGCGGCGAGGGCCGCCGCCTCCCCCGGGGTGGCGGCGTCGCCCCCGGCTCCGCGCTCGGCCCGCAGAGCGGCCCGCAGGAGCTCCCCCGGCTCGCTGCCGCTCAGCTCGTCAGGCATCCGTCACCTCCCTCTCTCCTTGAGCTGCTTCGCAAGTCGGTTCAATCCCCTATGTGCGGCGGACCGTACCGCACCGGGACGCTTGCCCAGCACTCGGGCGGCCGAGGGGCCGTCGAGACCGACGACGACCCGGAGCAGTACGGCCTCGGCCTGATCCCGCGGGAGGCCGGCGATGAGGGCGAGGGCCCGCTCCGTCGACAGCGCGTCCAGAGCCTCGCCGGCGGCGTCCCCTGTGGCGGGGAGCTCCGCCAGGTCCTGCTCGAAGGGGGCGGGGCGGGGCCGGGAGCGTACGCGCCGGAGATGGTCGAGGGCCCGGTGGCGGGCGATGGTCGCGGTCCAGGCGCGGAAGCCCGCGCCGTCGCCGCGGAACCGGCCGAGGTCCCGGGCCGTCTCCAGCCAGGCGTCGGAGGCGACGTCCTCGGCGTCCTCGCCGACGATCCCGCGCAGGTAGCCGAGCAGTCCGGGATGGACGATCCGGTAGACCTCGGAGAAGGCCTCCTCGTCCCCGCGCCGGGCCCGCTCGACGGCCGCTCCGAGCCGGGCGTCCCGAGCGGCGCCGGACTCCCCGGGCGACTCCGGACCGTGCGCGGTGGCGGACGCGTACCCCTTTTCCTCGCCCACCGACCTCTTCACACCCCGCACACCCAGGAACTCCACGTCCTCACGGAACAGCCGGAGGACGTCCATCCTGTCAGACCGTCAACAGGCCTTTCCCGACACGCTGTCCGGGACGCGGGCCAGGCCACGGCGCGAGCGGGCGGACCGCCGCCCGTGCAGGGTGAGGAAGTAGAGGTGCAGCGATTCCTTCGGGCCGATCTCGAAACGGTTCACGGTCCGGCCGAGCGGGTTCCACACGCGGCCGTCCGGCATCCGTACCGCGACGGGGTGCTCGAAGACGGAGCGCAGCAGGTGCCCGTCCGGCAGATCGACCCACACGGCCCCGGCCTCCCGCACCAGCACCTCCCCCACGTAGGCCCCGAGCCCGAGCAGCGCCCCGGCCACGCTCTCCCGCCCGGCACCGCCCTGCCGCAACCCGTCGACGATCCGGTCGACGACCCGCAGACTCCCCACGGAGTAGTCCAGGGGCAACCGCCCCCCGACCCGCTCCACGAACTCCGCGGCACACCCCTCCATACCGGCCGCACACAACACCAGGCTCTCGCAGTCCACCGAAGCCCACCCTTCCCCATAGAGGCGACGGAACCCACCGGCTGACCCAGCGCACCACCCCGGAGAAACATCACGGGCCACGGGCGTGACGCTGGTCACAGAGGCCCGGACGCGGGAGCCCGGCGTGCGAAGGGCCGCGTGCGGCGCTCGCGCGTACCGGTCCGGCGGCCGACGAACTCGCCGCCGATGAACGGGGCATCATCGGCGTACCTCTCGCTCCTCGGAACCGGCCCGCCACCCCGGTCTCGGCGCCGACGGAACGGGCGCCCGTCTCGAAAGGGAAGTGGAATGCACCAGGAAAGCCCGGCCCTCCCCTCGGAGGGCCGGCCGAGTCGCCATGTCGTCGAGGTCACCGGCGGATCCCCCGGACAGTGGACGTTCGACGTGCTCGATCAGGACCGGTGGTCCCGCCTCACCGAGGAGGAACGGAAGGCCGCGCGTCACAGGGCCGTCAAACGGCGGCAGAACCGCCGCCGTTCCCGACGGATGCGGGATAACGGTCCACGTGACCGCTACACGCCGGAGCAGATCGGGGACCGCGACGCATGGCGCTGCGTGATCTGCCACGGCGCGGTGAAGCGCGAGTACCGGGCACCGCACCCCTGCACGGCCAGCGTCCACCACCTCGTGGAGGTCGCGGCGGGCGGCACGGACACCCTGGACAACGTGGCTCTCGCCCATCTCTTCTGCAACAGCGACGCCTCCGCCTGGGGCCAGAAACCGCCCGCCGAGGCCCGTAGGAGGCTGGCGGACCGCGTCCTCCACGGCGCACACGGTCCGGGACGACGCGACCGGACTCCGGACGCGACCGCGGTGACCCTGGCGGCAGAGATCATGTCCGCCTAGCGCGGCCCCACGGCCGGTGCGACGCACTCACAGGGGCAGCCCCTGTCCGCCGAGGCGCATGTCGACTCCGTTGAAGGCGGCGGGAGTTCGAGGCACACCCTTATCCGACTATCGCCACGGAAGCGGGCATCGACCACTTATTCTCGGACCTCACGCAGCGGCCACGGCCCCGTCGCCCCGCCTCGACTCGCCCCGGATACAGGAGCGCCACCGACCATGAGCAACCCGCAGGACCCGCGGCAGCCCGATCGGCTCCCCTCTGAGTACGAGCTCGACGCATGGCACGCCGTTCAGGAGTTCAAGGGGCGCACCCTCTCGCGCACGATGAGGAACGCCGGCGAAGCGATGGGCAACGGCGTCGCGGAACTCGGCAAGCGGGCCGCGAAGAAGCTGGAGAGCCACCCGCGGGCCAGGTCGACGGTCGCGCGTGGACAGGAGTTCGCCGCCAAGGGAGCGCGGAAGGTCGGCGCCGGAGCCCGCGGAGTGGCCGACGCCATGCCGGACTGGGGCGGCACCGCCGTCCAGTCCCTGCGGAAGACAGTGGGACGGGTCTCGCGGGCGGGGCTGTCGCCGAAGCGCGTGGTGGCGCGCCACCAGAAGCACGGGCACGAGGTCGAGTCGCTGCGCGACGTGCGCCGCCTCGACCTGGAGCAGGTCGACGCGGTCCGTGGACGGGCGGCGAGTTGGTACCTTCCGGCGGCCGCGGCGCTCTCCGGAGCCACTGCGGGACTGGTGATCACCGGAGGGCAGGCCACCATCGCCGTCACCGCCGGTGCGGCGGCGGCGCCTTCGGGCGGGGCGATCGCGAGCGCCTTCCTCGCCGACACCGCGACCGTGCTGGGACTCGCCTCCCGCGCCGTGGGCCAGGTGTCGTTGTCCTACGGGTACGACCCCGAAGAGCCGGCCGAGAAGCTCTTCCTGATGTCGGTGGTCAACGTAGGAACGGCGAGCTCGGCCAGTGCCAAGAATGCCGCGATGGCCGACATCTCGCGCCTCACCCAGGCCCTGTTCCGTGGCAAGACCTGGAATGTCCTGAACGAGTCGCTGGTCAGCAAGGTCTCGCAGCAGTTCGCGAAGGCGTTCGGCTTCCGCCTCACCCAGAAGGGGCTCGGCAAGGCCGTGCCGGTGGTCGGGATCGCCGTGGGAAGCACCCTCAACTGGTCGACCCTGGAGGGGATCGTCGATGCCGCCGACATGGCGTACCGGCGCCGGTTCCTCCTGGACAAGTATCCGCATCTAGCCGACGAGGAAGCGTCCGACTGGTTCGCCGACACCGACCCGGACGTTCCGGACGGTGCCGACGAGGAGATCAGTCTGCTCGGGGAGATCGTCGTGGCGGGTGGACCCGACCTTCGCTGACCTTGTCCCGGCGGGGAGACCACGAGACGGCCCGGCACAAGCGCGGACCCGGCCAGGCCCCTCGGCCGTGTCCGGCCGTGCCGGGAGGGTTCACGCGGCGCCCTCGGGAGCGTCGTCCGCGGGCCGGCGGGCCTCAGCGAGCGCGACCGCGCGGACGAACCACTCCAGGACGCCGCGCAGCTCCTCGCCGTGGTCGGCGAAGACCTCCAGCGGGAACGAGGGACGCAGGTCCAGCTTGGCCTCCGCGAGCACGATGCCGTCCACACCGTTCAGCCGCGCCATCAGCTCGCGCCGCAGCACCTCGTCGTCGAAGGGCGGCCGGCGCTTCAGGTGCTGGAAGACCACCTCGGCGGTGCCCGTCACCGGGTACAGGGCGAGGGGCCAGATCGTTCGGGCGCGAGCACCCCCGAGGGACAGCATCGGGAAGCAGCTGGTCTCGCTCTTCTTCCCGTGTTCGAGGAACCCGCCCAGCTCCTCCCAGAACCGCAGGCTCGCGAGGACGCCGTCCACCGTGCCGGGCGTC
The DNA here is from genome assembly GCF_042733785.1 of Streptomyces sp. NPDC059695. Classification (NCBI taxonomy): domain Bacteria; kingdom Bacillati; phylum Actinomycetota; class Actinomycetes; order Kitasatosporales; family Streptomycetaceae; genus Streptomyces; species Streptomyces sp. NPDC059695. The sequence goes on from NZ_JBHWFF010000004.1 coordinate 202,226, forward strand.
TGGTTGTCGCGCAACAGCGTCTCGAAGCGCGCCGCCGCCGTCTCCGCGGCGCCGGTCCCGCCGGGCTCTCCGGCTCCCTCGACGGTCCGAACCGGGGCCTCGTCCTCGAAGTCGTCCCGGCCGGCCAGAGCGGCTAGGTCCGCCGCCGTGAGCCGATGGGCCCGGCGAGCGCGACCCCACTCGTCGAAGGGAACGCCCTCGGACTCCAGGACGCTCTTCGGACCGGGCCTGTCCTCCTGCCCCTCGGGCCAGCGGAAACCGGGCGAGATCTTGCCGTCGGCCATCAGCACGCGATAGGCCCCGTGCAGCGCGGGTCGTGTGCTGATGTGGTTGCCGACCGCGACCGCGTGGGTGCCGATGAGAGCGGCGAGGTCGCCGTACGTCGTCCACGTACCCGCGGGCATGTTCAGCAGCGCCTGTCGGAGCTCTCCCCAGCCGGCCCACTCGGCGTCGGCGTGGACCACCCCGTCGATGGGTCCGGGCCACAGCTCCACGGCACGGTCGCCCAACTCCTCGGCGCGGGCGACGATCTCCGCCCTCCCCCAGCGCTCCTGGGCCGCGATGTGCTGGTTCATGCGCAGGGCGCTGGAGTCGAGGATCTGCTGCTTGCGGTGGAAGGGGTGGTTGGAGAGGCGGGTGTTGTCACCGGAGAGCGTGAGGTTGCCGAGGGTGTGCACCAGCTGGGTGTGCAGCTCCTCCGGGCTCTCGGTCTCTCCGGCCTCCTCCGCGAGGAGGTCGAACCACTGCTGGGCGGGGTGCTGCGGCAGCACGTGCTCCACGGTGAGCTTCGCCTTGCCGTAGTCGACGGGCTCACTGGCGGCGTGGCTCTCCTCGAACCGGCGCAGGATCTCGAAGCGCTGGTGCGAGCGGCCCGACTTGTAGAAGGGACGACTGCGGATCGACTGCCGCGTGACCGCGTCGGAGGGCCAGATCCGCGTCCCCGTCTTGGCCGACAGTGCGCGGCGCACCGCCTCCGCGAGCGAGCGCCCGTTCTCCAGCTCCTTCTCCACCTCCTTGGGCAGTTCCATGAAGGTGCGGTTGTTGCCGGTGGTGGAGTTGCCGGCGAACAGACGACGCACCATGTAGCTCTCGGCGTACGCGAGGGCGGCCGCCGCCTCCTTGGGGTCGCACTCCCCCTCGTCGAGCAGGTCCAGCAGCTGGAGTGCCAGGGGGTAGTGGGTCTGGCCGCCCCAGCGGGCGAGCCGCTCCAGGACCTCGCGCAGACCGGGGTCGCTCTCCCGCGACGGCTCGACGATCCGCATGAGGCGGCCGGCCCGCACGTACAGCCGTGAGACCTCCGCCTCCAGCGCGTCCTCGTCGGTGCTGATGGGTTCGAGGCGCCTCTTCTGGTCCCGGTAGATCTCGCTCTGCTTGGCCCGGTTGTCACCGTCGACGACCAGGTCGAGCCAGACGAGCAGTTCCAGCAGGGCCGGTCCGAGCAGCTCCTGCATCGGCAGCCACAGCGTGCGGTAGACGGCCTCGCCGCGCTTGGGAAGGCACATGAACAGGTAGTTGCGCAGGAGATCGCTCTGGCTGAGGCCGACACCCGTGTTGTTGATGGACTCGAAGATCCGGTAGACGTTGTCGCCCTCGGCGGCGGTGATCGACACGATGGAGAGGAAGTTCCTGAGTACGGACTCGACAGCGCCGGTCCATGCCTCGCCGCCACGCTCCTCACCCTCGGTCAGAGCGGCCACGAAGAAGCGGTACGCGCCACCGATGTTGCCCGCGCCGCCGGCGGTGGGGAGCGACTCCACGCAGGCGACGAACGCCTCGCGGTCCGCCTGCGTCGGAAGGAGACGGTAGTGGTCGTTCCCGTCCTGGTAGCCGTTGACCAGGAGGAGATCGTGGATGCGGGCGGCGTTCTTGTCCCGTCCTCCCGCGCGATGGTGGTCCCGCAGGGCGGTGAAGGCGAGCATCAGCGTGGTCAGACGCTGCTGGCCGTCCACGACGAGCCACCGCTGCATGCCTCCCGCCGCGACCCGCTCCGGCGCGAGCACCACCGACCCGAGGAAGTGAGCCGCCGGCTCCCTGCCCTCCAGCTTGTCCTCGACGAGCTCCAGCACGTCGTCCCACAACTGCCGCAGCTCATCACGCTGCCAGGTGTAGGTGCGCTGATACAGCGGAACCTGGAACTGCGTCTCGCCGTGCACCAGTTTGCTGAACGTCGTCTCCTGCGCGTGCACGCAGATCCCCTCCCCGACTCTTGCCTGTCGGGCCGCCATTGTGCCGTACCTGGGTGCGGTGATCGGCGGAATCGACGATCGTAGGACCGGGAACGCACCGAGGTGGCATGCACCGATCTGCTCGATCTGCCCCCCGCAGTTGACCTCGGGCGGTTGCCTACCTGGGCCCGAGGACTGTCCCCCGCAGAACGTCGACCGGGAACTGGCCACGGACGGCCTGGAGGACGGCGTCCGACCGGAAGGAGAAGGAGGATCCCACGGCCCCGACGTTGTGGTCCCGTGGCATCAGTCGCAGGGCCACACTGCCCTGCGTAGCCGACCCTGCCATGCCGGGTGAAGCGTAGCCGTGCATCGCCACGATGTTCGGGGGACGCCGCCAGGCGGTCAGCACGGCGGGACGCGTCGGGAAGCAACCTGCAACCGCCCTTGCATCCTGTGAGCGGCACGATGCCCCCCGGGCGGCCGTCGTCACCTGTAGGGTCGTCGACCACGCTCGCCCTGAGCCGTCCGAAAGGTGCCGCATGACCAAGCCCGCCACCGTGGACCTGACGAAGGCAGCCCCCGCAGTCTCCCTGGCCAAGCATGGCGTGACCTCGGGGCTGATCAAGGTCAACCTGAACTGGACCTCACCGCAGACCGCCGCCCAGCGAGCGGCCGGCGAGGCCCGCGGCCTGTTCGGTCGACTCAGGGCGTCACTACGGTCGGCCGCCGCCAGGACCGTGGATCCGGAAGTAACGCTCCCCCCGGGCACACCCGGTACGCGACCGGGTAAACGGCCGCGCGCCTACCCGGTGATCGCCTCGGCAGCCGTGTTCGCCAAGGTGATGCACCCCCAGGTCGATATTGCCGCGACATGCTGACGCTCTCTCCCAACTGCCCTTGCCCAGAAGGGCGGTCACGAGCCTCACGTGAGATCGGACAACAGCAGCTCCAGTTCCCTCTCCTCCTCGACACGAACACCCAGTTCGGCGATGGCCGCAGCGAGTGCGGGCTCCCAGGGGGTCTCCGTCGGGGTGCTGACGAGCGGGGACAGCGGAGGTGAGGCGCTGCGGAGCACGGCGGCACGGTAGTCCGCGGCCGTGTAGCGCCAGGGCCGCCACGGGACGCGGCGGCGAAGGACGCCGGCGATCCTGAGCCCGCCCCAGTCGAAGTCCCCGTGGTAGTACAGGGTTGCTCCGTGGTCGTGCAGCCCCCGGAGCAGTGTGAGGGCGGCGGCGGAAGGCTGGCCCTGGAGGCAGACCAGGGGCGGGGAGGCAGGACCAAGCGTGTCGGCCGCCGCCGCGAGGACGGTCGGGTTCTCGCAGATCCGCACCACGGGAGCGGCGACGGCCGGAGGCCTGCGGGTGAGCTGGCGAAGGGTGAGCACGCAGGGTTCGCCGTCTTCGGCCAGGCGGTCCAGGGCTGGGGTGCCGCGCAGGTTCAAAGTCAGGACGGTCGAGGACAGCTCGTCCCGCAACAGTCCCACCGAGGCCCAGGCCTCGCGTCGCCATTCGGCGCCCTGGCCGTCGTGGAAACCGGTCAGTGCACGAGCCCCGGACAGGGTGAGGGTGGCCAGCGGTGTGCCGTCGTCAAGGGCGTGAGCCCCGCCGAGGACCCGGGCGGCGAAGGCGGGTAGCGAGACGACCGGGACGGCGGGGAGTGCGCGCAGGGCGGTGGACACCCCGGTGAGCAGATCGAACGTGACGTCTGGAGTGCGCCCCAGGCGCCGCGCCAGGCCGTCGGCGCGTATCCGGGCCACCCACTCCGCAAGCGCGGGGACCGTAGCGACGAGCTCGTCGAGCGGCGTGTGCGCCCGCTTCCAGGCGTCCTCCTCCTCTTGGCGGGCTTGGACGAGCGAGGTGACAGGCCCGGTGAGCGCCGCGACCGCGGCGGCGAGGCCATGGGGGCTTGCGCCCGAACGGCGCAGTACGGCGTCGACCGCTTCCAGCCGTACGGTCAGCGACTTGCCTCCACAAGGGGCCCGGGCAAGAAGTCGTTCGGCCGCCGCCCGCTGGGCCGGAGTGGGATCGGCCAGGGACACGGAACCGGTCAGGGGCTGCCCGGCCACAAGTCGTCGGCGCGCTCGTTCGACGAGCCAGGAGAGGTCCGGTGTGCCGAGCAGCCTGGCGAGCCGCGGGCTGTCGACTGCTGCGGTGCCGGGCTCGGGCCCGTGGGTCAGCTCCACAGTGGCTCGGGCTCCTCTACGCCGGGCGCGTCCTGGAGCGCGTGCCGTACGGGGTCCTCGCGGCGCTGCCGTCGCGTGCCGTCCCATTCCCAGCGGGTGACGAGGACCGCCGCCACCTCGTCGATCCGGGACAGTTGGGCGATGGCGATGCCGGGCACCTGCGGGTAGCAGGCCCATTCCCGTTCGCTGGTCATGACCACATCGAGGTCGAAGGCGCTCAGCAGGCCGAGGCACTTGGCGCGGGAATCGTCGTCCACGCCGGCGAACGCCTCGTCGAGGGTGACCAGGCGGGGCGCGTGCGGGCTGCCCGCGCTGGCGTAGTGCGAGGAGGCTGCGGCGAACAGCGGTACGGACACGGCGAGGACGCGTTCTCCGCCGGAGGCGGGGCCGGTGGCCGGAACCCAGCGCCCGTGCTGGTGACGTTCGACGCCGAATTCGTGCCAGGAGCGGTAGTCGAGCGCGGCGGTGAGGTGTTCGAGCCAGCTGCCCGAACCGTCGTCGGACTGCTGGCGGGCGATCTGGGCCTGGAGGAACTCGCCCACCGCCGCGCGGTCCTCCGACGTCCAGGCGTCCGCGGACTGGCGCAGCCTCTCGCGGGCTTGGGCGAGTCCGGACGGGGCCTTGCGCGAGGCCCGCCACACCAGCCGGAGTCTCATGCCGGTGGAGGTGGGACGGTCCTCCAGTTCGGTGTTCATGTCCCGCACCTGTCGTTCGGCGGCACCGATGAGTTCCTGAAGGGTGCCGGCGACCTCGTTGATCAGGTGGGTTTCGAGGATCTCGCGTTCGTGCGCGGACAGGATGCGCGTGAGCTCGCCGACCTCCGTGGCGAGCGCGTCGGCGAGTTCGGGTACGGCACGCTCGCGCCTCTGGTAGACGATGTCGACGACCACGCCGTCCTCGACCATGCGGGCGGACGCGCTGTGCCCGTGCCGGGACAGGGTGTCCTGCAGGGTCTTGAGTTCCTCGCTGAGTCGACGCTGGACGCGTTCCCAGGCGGCATCCGTGTCGTCGACGGACGACAGGCCGGAGTCGATGGCGCGGGCGAACGCGATGGCCGGGGTCGCAGCCCAGGTCCCGTCGTCCGAGGCGGGGACGGTGACCTCGGGCAGCGCGACCGCGACCAGGCCGGTGGCCGTGAAGCGCTGGAGCGCGGCGATGGCCTCCGCACGTGCGTCGACGGCGTCGTCGAGGTCCTTCTCCAGTTGCTCGATCCGCCCCTCGGCCCGGCTCGCCTCCCGGTCCGCCTGGGCGTGACGCTGTCGGGCGTTCTTCTGGTCGGCCTCACAGATCCGCTGTGCCTCGGCGGTCTCGGCGAGGCGCCGTTGGAGTTCGGCGACAGCGGCGCCGACGGTGGAGCGCAGGGTCCGGTGCCGCTCGTCGGCCGCCGCCGCCTCGCGCGCCGCCTCTTCGGCCCGCTGGGCGAGGTCGACGACCCGCTGCTCCGCCTCGGCCGCCTCGGCACGCTCGTCGTCCACCTGCCGTGCGGCCTCCCGTTGTTCGCGCAGCGCGGGCCAGAGAGCCGCCAGCGCGGTGGCGAGGGAGCCGAGGGCGTGACGCACGGCGGTGAGCCCGGCCCGGTCGGCGGGCAGCTCCAGATCAGCGGCGGCCTCGGCGAGTTCGATGGCGGCCCGCTCGGCGTGCTCTGCCGCCTTGGTGACCTCGGTAGCACGCCCTTCATACCGGACACGGGCCTTGCGTACGGTCTCGGCGGCGGCGCTCACGAGCGCGTGTGCCCTGGTGAGCGACGACTCGTCGGGGACGTCGGCGAGCTCGGCGTCGAGCGTGCGCCGACGTGCCGCGATCACCTCGGACCGAGCCGTGAGGTTCTCCGACTCCTCGCGCAGGGAGGCGAGTTCGATGCCGAGCGCGGCGACACGGGCTCGGCGCGCCGCCTCGCGGGCGCCCTCGCCGATGTATGTGGCGGCGGGCTTGGCCCACGTACCGGTGAGTGCACCGACCCGAAAGCGCCCGTCGGGTGCCACCCATGTCGTGGCTCCTCCCCCGCCGTCGAGGCCGATGGCGGCAAGAAGTCGGGTCACCGTCGTCTCGTCCAGGACAGCGGCCTGTCCATCGCCGTCGTCCACGGCCGGGCACAGCATGTCTGCCAGCGAGGGGCCGCTCACCGGTCCGTTCGACGGGGAGAGCAGGACGTCGTGTCCGTCCACAGCGAGGGCGGAGCCGTCGGGCAGCACCCAGGCGTCGAGGAGGCCAGAGACTTCGAGCGCCGCTTCGAGCCCGGCACGGTCCGCTTCGGATAGTTCGTCACGGAAGTCGACCAGGCGCCAGAGCGGCGCGCCCGGCAGTGTTTCGCGCAGGCCGGGGGTACGCGCCGCCGGGGGCCGGGGCTTGCGCCCGGTGCCGGCTTCCAACGCGGCGAGCTCGCGACGGGCCTCGGCGGTGCGCTCTGCCAGCTCCGTGGTCTCGCGGGCGGCTTCGGCCGCCTGGTCGGCGAGGTCCGCCGAGCGGGCGGTGTGCGCCCGGGTGGCACGGGCCCGTGCCGGGTAGGGGCCGTCGAGGTGACGGGTCCACTCCTGGAGTTCGTCCAGGAGGCCCGTCTCGTCAGAGTAGGCCAGCTCCTTCCAGGCGCGGGCGCGCTCGCGTACGTCGTCCAGGAGGGCCCGGCCCGCCCGCGCCGCGTTCTCCTCCGCCTCGCCGTGCGTCTCGGCTGCCAGCGCGAGGTCGGTCTCCGCCTCGTCGAGACGGCCCGATGCCCCACGGTGCGCGGCGGCGGCCTGCTCGGACGCTTCGAGGCGGCCCTCGATGTGGTCGAGCGCCCGCTGGGCGCGGTCCGTGGCTTCCTCGACGGCCCGCCGCGATGCGGGCTCGGGCAGCAGGTCGTCCGCCGGTAGGGCGACGTGCCCGGCGGCTGCCTGCTCCCGCGCGTGGGCGTAGGTCTCTTCGGCCCGGCCACGCGCGGCACGCAGCCTGTTGTCGGCGGTGCCGAGCCGCCCGAGCGCCTTGGTGTGCAGGGCGTCCGCCGTCTGCCGGTCCTCCCGTGCCCGGTCCGCCGCCTGCCCGGTTCGCGTCACGGCCTGGGCGGCGTGCTCCAGCTCTCGGGCGTCGCGCATCTCGGGCGCCTCGCGCAGCGCTGTCTCCTGGGCCCCCAGACGTTCCCCGGTCTCGGCCAGGGAACTGATCTCCTCTTCGGCCGCCGCTCGCTTCTCCTCGGCGCGGGTTCGGCGCTCCTGGTCCTCGGCCAGATCTCGCTGCACGCGCTCGTAGCGGGAGTGCTCGGTGCGCGGAAGCCGGGCACGACGCCGGGTGGCGATCCGGGCGTACCGCCTGTAGTGCTCCAGGAAGGCGGAGGCGGCCCGCTCGGCGGCGGACGCGGCCGCCAGCTCGTCCTTCTCCTCGTCCAAGGAGCGGAACGCCTCGGCCACGTCGGCGATGACGGCCTGGTCCACGGGCGGCAACGCCTCGGTGAGCGCGCGGGAGAGAGCGGCTTCGTTGGGCCGCTTGGAGAGCTGGGGCTGGCGCAACTGGATGAGCAGGTCGACGAGGGCGGCGTACCGCTGCTCGCCGAGGCCGAAGAGTGCTTCGTCGACCGCCCTGCGGTACGCCTTGGCCTGGTCGTACACCATGCCGTGCCCGGCAACGGCCTCGGCGAGGCGGTCTCGGGACAGGGCCGTGCCGGTGGCGTCGAGGAGTCGGAAGGTCTCCTCCGTCCGTTCGACGGAGGAGTGGTCGACGCGCTGGCGGGTGACGGCGTACCAGTGTCGTGCGATGCCCCGCCCGCTGACGGCCTTGAGCCCGCACAGCAGTGTACGGAAGTGCTGCTCACCGGTCGTGTCGTCGAGCCTGCCGAACTCGACCCAGGTGTAGCCGAGCCGTTCGGAATGGGGGTGCTCGCCGCCGAGGAGCAGGTTCCACTCCATCCGCTTGCCGGGGTCGCCGTCGGGTTCGACACGACGCGGGCTGAGGTCACCGTCGAGCAGGAACGGCAGGGTCAGGGCGAGCACCTTGGATTTGCCGGTGCCGTTGTTGCCGCGCAGCAGCAGGCGCCCGTCCCGGAAGTGGAACTCGTCCACGTCGTAGTGGAACAGGTCGACGAGCCCGACGCGCAGAGGCTGCCAGCGGGTGCGTCGCGGGGTGGGGAGGCGGGTCACGGGGCGGCCTTTCGCGGCGGAGGCACGGGGGCGGAGCCGGGTTCGCGTATGACGGTCTCGCCGACCGAGTACCGGGCGAGCGCGGGTCGCACCACGACCGCGTACGGAGTACGGGAGACCAGGCCGAGCGCGGTGAGCCGGGCGACGGCCTGTTCGACGAGCTCGGTCTCCATGCCTGGCTCCCGGGCTGACTTCGACCAGAATCCGCCGTGCTGGGAGGCGAGTTCACGGGTTCGGAGGGCAAGCTCGTCGAGTTCGACGGGGCCGCCGGCGGCGGCCAGGTGCTCGGCGAGAAGCAGGGTGACGTGGCCGTAGGTGCCCTGTTCGGGCATGCGGAGGTCGGTGAGGTCGTCTTCGGGGTCGACCATGGCGATCCCCTCGGCGCGCACCTCGGCGACCAGTCCGGTCAGCTCGGTGATCCGGGCGGTGAGGAAGCCGCGCTGGCGGGTGAGGTAGCCGAGTTCGGCGTCGCTCAGGTCGTCGTAGTAGAGCACCGGGTCGTCGAGGAGCCTGCGGGTGAGCGAGCGACGCATCGCACGGAAGCGCAGCTCGTCGCTGTCCAGGGCGGTTTCGGCGACGAGTTCGGCGAGCCGGTCGTCGAAGGCTTCGGCGTGGACGGTGGAGGGGCCGCGGCGGGAGGCCAGGAGCCCGGCGAGGACCCGGCGTTCGACGTCGTACAGGACGTCGCCCGCCCCGCTGACGTAAGCCTCTTCCTCACCCGCGACCCGCCGCAGCACGCCGAGGTCGAGCAGCAGCCGCACGACGACGGCGAGGTCGAGGCGCTCGTCGCGGCGCTCCAGGGCGAACTCGATCCCCGTCGCGGCGAGTCGGGGATCGGCGGCGTCGAGGACGATCTGGTCGGCGAGGCGCCCGAGGGCGATCTGGGCCTCGCCGCGTTCGAGGGCGGCGAGCGCGAGACAGAGCAGGACGTAGCGGCGGCGGGTGAAGGGGGCGGCACCGCGGGTCGTGTCCCGCACGGGGTGTGTGGGGTCGGTGAGGACACCGGGATTCTTGCGCAGACGGGCGGCTTCGGTGTCCACCTGGAGTGCCCAGCCGGTGTTGCGGTCGAACCACTCCCGTAGTTCCGATGCGTGCCGGCGGGCCAGGCGGAACTCGTCGGCGTACCGGCCGCGCGCGAGCAGAAGCGGCTGCTTGAGCAGGGCGCGGGCCGCCTTGCGCAGCTCGGCGGCGTGCTGGCCGTCCAGCACCTCGGCGAGTGGTGTGGTCATCGTCCGGGTTCTCCGCCCGCCAGACCGTCTCCGCCCGTCAGACCGTCTCCGTCCATCAGACCGTCTCCGTCCATCAAGTCGACGATCTCGATGAGGTGGTCCGGGCCGCTGAAGACTCCGCCAGGGGTACGAACCTCGGCGGTCGTGCCGTCGGCGAGTGCGGTGAGTCTGATCTCCATGGAGCCGTCGTTGCTGGTGGCCGTGGTGTGCCGCATGCCGGGCCGCCACGTGGCCAGGGCGTCCCCGAGCAGCTGGAGGAACAGTCCGAAGGAGGCGGGGTCGAGCTCTCCGAGACCGGACAGGCGCGTGACGCCATGGGTGACGAGCCGGGCGCGGGCGGCGGCCGTTTCGGCGGCCTGCTTGGCGGCGGTCTCGGCGAGCGAGCGCCGCCGCTCCTCCCGGTCCTCGACCTTGCGGGGCTTGCCACGCCGCTCGTAGCTGCCGGTGCGGCGCAGCTGTGGGCTGATGCGCAGCGGCTCAGCCTCGGCCCACGGGGTGGCGGCCGGGACGGGCCGCGCCGCGCGGGCGGCGAGGGTGTCGGCGTCGATGGTGAGGTGCCGGGCCGGATAGAGGCCGAAGGCGGCCCGCCACAGCCGGTGCCGGGCGTCGTCGTCAGGCGCCTCGGCGAACCAGCGCGCGAGCGTGCGGAAGTCGGCCGACCGGTCGGAGCGGCCGGCCCGGCGCTCGTTCAGCGCTCGTACGACGGCCAAGAGCTGGGGAATGGCGCCGAGCGCCCGACTGCGCAGGAGCCTGGCCTGCGACTCGCGCCCGTCCCTGCTGATGAACCACGCGCCGAGCCCTGACCAGCGGGCTGCCCACCGCTCGTACACCTCCCGCTCCGCGTTCTCGGCCTCCTCCGGCGAGGCGTCGGCGGCCTCCCGCCGGGCGGCTGCCCGAAGCAAGGGCTCCACCCTTCCGTCCTCTTCCAGCTCCAGGATCAGCCGCGCGATCCGCCCGCCCAGCGTGATCAGATCCTGGATGAACCGCTCCAGGTACTGGATGAGCCGGTCCTTGTACGCGAGGAAGGCCTCCTCCTCGACGTCGTGCAGGTCGACGGTCCGCTGGAGCGATCCCATGAAGACCCGGGCGTTGTCGGCGAGCGCGGCGAATCGGCTGGCCAGCGTGTCGAGCGTCAAATGCGTCTTGGCCGGATCCGGCTCCGCCTCGGCAGCAAGGACGAGAAGGACGCGAAGCTGGGTGACGATGTCGTGCAGAGCCACGGCCTGGAGGGCGCCGCGACGCCCGAGCGCCTCGTCATAGGCGGACAGCGCCTCCTCGGCGGCCTCTCCCTCCCGCGTGAGCTGGTAGATGAATCGCTTCCGATAGAAGTCTTCGACCGCGGTCACACGGGCGGTGTCGGGGTCCGCCCGCAGATTGCCCCAGCCGACGAGCTTGTCGAGCGCACCGGCGACGGCATCCGGCTCGACGGGCCGGATGTCCGCCGGCAGTGCGGTGTGCACGTCCTCTGGCCGCAGATGGACCGCAAACCGTTCTTTGGCCGTCAGGAACACCCGCATCACGTGGCGATAGAGCGGGGTGTTCGGCACGGTGAGGTGAGCGAAGGGGCCGAAGCCCGACGGCTCGGGAAGCGGGCCGGTGGAGGCGCTGGGGGCGGTGACGGTCATCGCCCGTCATTGTCCCCGGGGTGCGGCGACCGCGGAGAGAGACCGAAGTACCTGGCCGATTCACGCCGCCCTGACCAGCTCGGGAGGGCAGGCGAAGCCTGAGCCCGCGGGAACTGTTCTCGATCACCATTGGCTGTATCCGGCCAGGGCATGGGCGGTCTGACCCGAACCCGACCGTATGTCGGACACCGCCGATACCCTTGGCCCGTACGTACGCGACCATCGCACAACCTTCGGTGGATCTTCGAGGTGGAGACCAGAGTGAACGCAACGCCGCTGAGCCCGGACGATCCGGCCGAGCTGGGCGGGTTCACGCTGCTGGGACGGATCGGCCACGGCGGCATGGGCCAGGTCTACCTCGGCGAGTCCGCCGCCGGTGAGGCCGTCGCGGTGAAGGTGATCAAACCCACGGTCGTCGATTCGGAGACCCGTCAGCGGTTCGCCCAGGAGATCGAGGTCCTCAAGACGATCTGGGGACCGCGCGTCGCCGCGTTCGTGAAGGCCGACACGGAGTCGGAGCAGCCGTGGCTCGCGACCGAGTACGTGGAGGGCCCCGACCTGCGGCGGCTCCTCGACACCCGGGGTGTCCTGTCCCCGCTGGCAGCCGCCTCGCTCGGCGCGACCCTCGCCGAGGCGCTGGCCGGAGTCCACAGCCAAGGGCTGCTGCACCGGGACCTCAAGCCGGCGAACATCCTGCTCGGCCCCAACGGTCCCAAGATCATCGACTTCGGCCTCGCCGTCTTCGCCGAGTCCAGCGCCTCCCTCACCGCGCCGAACATGGTGATGGGCACCCCCGCCTGCATGTCCCCGGAGCAGGCGAACGGAGAGAAGCCGCTGACGGCACCGGTGGACGTGTACGCGCTCGGGGCGGTTCTGCTCTTCATGACGACAGGCCACTATCCGTACCAGGCCGATCACGTACAGGTGCTCTTCAGTCACATCGTCAACCCCGACAAGGCCCCCGACCTGTCGGGAGCCCCCGAGGAACTGGTCGGTCTCCTGTCGTCCATGCTCCGGTACGCACAACACGACCGTCCGACGATGGACGAGGTGGTCGCCCGGTGCGTGGCGATCATCAAGGCGCACGGGGCGACGGTGGCCCAGGCCCGACGACAGCTGGCCTCCCTCACCACGGCCGCGTACGAATCGCCGCAGCCCTCCCCCGTACCGACTCCCGCGTCGACGCCCGCAGACGCCGTGACCTTCACCGACGCGCCGACGCTCCCGACCCCGGACCCCGTGACCGTGGCACCGACCGTCCCGCTGCCGCAGCAGTCCGCCGTCCCTGCCCATCCTCCGGGTTACACCCCGACGGTCGCGACCACCACCCCGGACGCCGAGCCCGCAGCCGAAACTCCGGCGCAACCCACGGCCACGCCTCTTGCCGCTCCTCGACGTTCCGCCGCCGCGCTCCGGATCGCGGCCCAGTTGCGGGAGACATACGCGTCGACGGCGCCGTTCTGATCGGGCCGGCAGGCAGCAGGGCGCCGGGGCGGCCTGGACAAAGGTGACCATCGTCTCTTGTCCGGGGCCGTGGCCCGCACGAAGATCTACACAGTTCAGCAGCTATCAGGAGGTACCGCGGGTGACCGCCCAGCAGTCCAGTCGGCAGTCCGGTCGGCAGCCCGCCCCGGGTACCGGTACGAGTCTCCCGCCCGGCGCCCAGATCGTCGTGCGCGATGAGGAGTGGCTGGTCAAGAACGTCACCCGGACCGATCATGACGGCGACCGCATCGAGGCCGTCGGGATCTCCGAGTTCGTCCGCGATCAGGAGGCCGTCTTCTTCACCGGCCTGGAGCGCACCCGCGACGGCGCGCCCGGCATCGAGCTGATGGACCCCGCCAAGACCACCCTGATCAGCGACGACTCCCCGAACTTCCGCCGCAGTCGGCTCTTCCTCGAAGCGATCCTCCGCAAGACCCCGCTGCCCCAGTCCGAGCGCGGCCTGGCCCTCGCCGACAGCTTCCTGCTCGACTCGCTCCCCTACCAGCAGCGCCCCGCACAGCTCGCGCTCTCGGGCCGGAACCTGCGCCCCCGCATGCTGATCGCGGACGTCGTCGGCCTCGGCAAGACCCTGGAGATCGGGCTCACCCTCGCGGAGCTGATCCGCCGCGGCCGCGGCGAGCGGATCCTCGTCGTGACCCCGCAGCACGTTCTGGAGCAGTTCCAGCACGAGCTGTGGACACGGTTCGCGATCCCGCTGATCCGCCTCGACTCCGCGGGCATCGAGCGGATCCAGCGGGAGATCCCCGCGGGCCGCAACCCCTTCACGTTCTTCAAGCGCGTGATCGTCTCGATCGACACCCTCAAGAACACCGACCAGTACAAGCACCACCTGGAGCACATCCGGTGGGACGCCGTCGTCATCGACGAGTCGCACAACCTGATCAACCGCGGCTCGCTGCGCAACCAGCTCGCGCAGCTCCTCGCCCCGCAGACCGACGCCCTCATCCTCGCCAGCGCCACCCCGCACAACGGCAACGCCCGCTCGTTCGCCGAGCTGATCGCACTGCTCGACCCGGCGGCGATCCGCGACCCGGAGCGATACTCGGCCGAGGACATCAAGCACCTGTTCATCCGCCGCACCAAGGTCAGCGCCGAGGTACGGGAGAAGATGTCCGGCCAGTGGGCCGACCGGGGCCCTTCCGAGTCGGTGCACTGCCCGGCGACCCCGGCCGAGGAGAAGATCTTCGAGGAGCTGGCCCAGGTCTGGCTGCCCACCGAGAGCCGCTCGGTGAGCGAGGTCCCGCTCTTCCCGTACACCCTGCTCAAGTCCTTCCTCTCCTCGCACGCCGCCCTGAGCTCGACGGTCGACACCCGGATCAAGACGCTGGAGAAGAAGAACGACCCGGACGCGACGGGCGCCGAACTGACCGCCCTCCAGCGCCTGCGGGAGCTGACGGACGGTCTGACCGCCCAGGACTCGGCCAAGTTCACCGCTCTCGTCGAACAGTTGAAGGCGATCGGGGTCGGACCGCGCAGCGAGACCCGCGTCGTGGTCTTCTCCGAGCGCGTCCAGACCCTGGAGTGGTTGCGGTCCGCCGTACCGGCCGCGCTCGGTTTCAAGGGCAAGGCCCTGGAGGAAGCGGCCCGTGTGATGCACGGCGGCCTCTCCGACGAGCAGCAGATGCAGTGCGTCGAGGACTTCGGCCTCGCCGACGCACCCGTACGCATCCTCTTCACCGGCGACGTGGCCTCCGAGGGCGTCAACCTCCACCGGCAGTGCCACCAGCTCATCCACTACGACGTTCCGTGGTCGCTGATCCGCATCGAGCAGCGCAACGGCCGTATCGACCGTTACGGCCAGGTCCACAAGCCGCAGTTCCGCGCCCTGATCCTGACCAGCGAGGTGGACGGCGCGAAGGACGACCGCACGGTTGCCGAGCGTCTCCTCGAACGGGAGGACGAGGCACACCGCTCGCTCGGAACGGCAGAGGCGGTCTCCGGCCTGTACCGCGCGGAGGCCGAGGAGAAGTCACTCATCCAGGACCTCCTCAAGGGCCGCACGGTCGACGAGTCCCTCCAGCACACCGCCGAGGAGGCGGGCGGGGCGGACGACTTCCTCGCCGACTTCTTCGCCCAGGTCGACGACGTGTCCGACGAGCCCTCCGCCGAGACTCCCGCATCGGACGGTTCATCGGCCGCCCCGCCGAAGGCCCACGTGCCCCGCCTCTTCACGACCACCCGCGAGTTCGTCGACGAGGCCGTACGGGAGGTCTTCCCGGACGCCCAGCAGTCCCTCGGGATGGACCGCGACCCCGAGAACGGCCTGATCTCCTTCAAGCCCCCGGTCGACCTGGTGCACCGCCTGAAGGCGCTGCCGCCCGACTACCGCCGCGAGCAGCGTCTGAGCGAACGCCTCCTCGTCACTCTCAACCGCAAGCTGGCCGACCGCGCCCTCGTACGGGCCCGCGAGTCGGGCACCTCCAGCTGGCCGGAGATCTCCCTGCTCACCGACCTCCACCCGGTGGTGGAGTGGCTAACCGACAAGGTCCTCGTCAAGCTGGGCCGCCAGGAGGCCCCGGTCATCACGGCCGACGTCGAGGCCCCCGTGTATCTCGTGCAGGGCATCTACTCCAACGCCCTGGGCCGCCCGACGGTCGTCAAATGGATGGCGGTCACGGGCGAGGACGTCACGGACGACATGGTGGGGATACTCCGCGAGGCCGGCATCGGACCGACGATGGCCAACCCGTTGCGCCCCCACGACGTGGACGGCCTGCGGGCCGGTATCCCGGCCGCCCTGGAGGCCGCCGAGGCCTTCCTCTCGCGCCACAGCTCGGAGTGGGACAAGGCCCTCCTCTCCCCGATCGAGGAATACCGGCACCGCCTCGGTCAGTGGGAACAATCCACCCTCGCGGGCGAGGAGACCAAGGACGACCTCTCCCGCCTCGCCGACTCCCTCCTGACGACGGGCCGCCCGATGCTGCGCGTGCTGGCCGTCCTCGACTCCGCCCACGGCTCCGCCGCGCCCGCCTAGGAGAATCCCCATGACGTACGACTCCCTGGTCAACCGCGGTGACTACTTCTCCGCGCACTACCTGGCCGAGGTCTTCCCGAAGGACCTCAAGTCCGTGCTGCTCGCGGCCTGGAAGACCCGCGAGGAGGAGGCCAAGTCCGCGGACTCCGCGGATCAGGAACCCGACCCGGAGGCCCTCCCGGTCACCCCTCGTCTGGGTCTGCGCGCCCTGCGCCGCCCGTACTTCCGTACCCGCGCCTTCTTCGCGGAGGCGGCGGTCGCACACGACGACGCGACGACGTACGACGCACCCGAGTGGCGCGAGCGCGCGACCTCCCTCAACGCCTCCGTCCTCCGTGCCCTCGGCTACGACGCCAAGCCCCAGACCCTCACGGTGTCGCGAGCGGACCACACGTACGAGATCCCGGTCGCGCACGCCGAACCGGGCCTGGTAGCTGTCGACTGCGGCTGGGCGGCCGAACCCGACGCGGCCCTGGACCCGGACGGCCCCGGCCGCCTCCTCACCCGTGTACAGCTGGACGCGTCCTCGTCGCTCCGCACGGGCTCCAAGCTCGCCTCGTTCCTCTTCGCGAGTGAGGACGCGCCCCGGTACGTGCTGCTGCTCGCCGGCGGCGTGATCGTCCTCGCGGACCGGGCGGCCTGGGGTGAGGGCCGCTACCTCGCTGCCTCGCTCGACACTGCCCTGGACCGCAACAACACCAAGGACGGCCAGGAGATCGACACCCTGGCGGCCCTCTTCGGCGCGGACTCGCTGCGTACGCCAGAGGAGGGTGGCGAGAACCCGCTCGCCGGACTCGTCGACAAGTCCACGAAGCACGCCGTCGGCGTCTCGTCCGAACTCCGCGACGGCCTCCGCGAATCCGTGGAACTCATCGCGAACGAGGTCCTGGAACGGATCACCAGCCATGACGGAGTCCGCCTGGAGGACGTGAAGGAACTCCCCGAACTCTCCAGGCAGCTCACCCGCGAGTCGCTCCGCTACCTGTACCGCATCCTCTTCCTCCTGTACGCGGAGGCCCGCCCCGAGCTGGGCATCCTGCCGTCCGACTACCCCGAGTACCACCAGGGGTACGGCCTCGGCCGCCTCGGCGAACTCGTCGCGGAGCGCGACCTGGTGGGCGAGAAGGCCCGCGAGGGTGTGTACCTGTACGAGTCCCTTGACCTGCTCTTCAGCAAGGTCCAGGAGGGCTACCGGCCGCGCCGCACGCACGGGGTGGCGGAGAAGGAGTCTGAAGACATCGGTCTCCGCTTCGAGCCTCTCCATTCGAAGCTCTTCGAGCCGGAGTCGATCCGCCTGATCGGCGCGGAGTCGGTCAAGGACCCCCGCCACGACGACGACTCGGACGAGGGCCCGCGCTACCTGGACACCCGACTCCGCAACGCGACCCTGTACAAGGTCCTGCGGAAGCTGATGCTCACCCGGGGCAGGAAGGGCGAGCGCGGCGGCTTCATCTCGTACGCGCAGCTCGGCATCAACCAGCTCGGCGCGGTGTACGAGGGGCTGATGTCGTACGCGGGCTCCATCGCCGGCGAGGAACTGTACGAGGTCGCGAAGAACGGCGACCCCAAGGACGGCTCCTGGCTGATCCCCTCCTCCAAGGCCGACGAGTACGCCGATTCCGTCTTCGTCCGCCGTCGCGACGAGGAGACGGGTGCCGACGTCCGGGTCCGGTACCGCCCGGGCTCGTTCGTCTACCGCCTCTCGGGCCGCGACCGCCAGACCTCGGCGTCGTACTACACGCCGGAATCCCTGACGAAGGTCACCGTCCAGCTGGCTTTGCAGCACCGCCTGGACCAGGACGACACGGTCACGGAAGCCCGGGAACTCCTGGACTGGAAGATCTGCGAGCCGGCCCTCGGCTCGGGCGCGTTCCTCAACGAGGCCATCAACCAGGTCGCGACCGAGTATCTGCGCCGTCGCCAGGACGAGACCGGCCAGGCGATCGACACCGAGCAGTACCCGGTGGAACTCCAGAAGGCCAAGGCGTACATCGCGCTGCACAACTCGTACGGCGTGGACCTCAACTCGACGGCCGTGGAGCTGGCCGAGGTCTCACTGTGGCTGAACACGATGCACCCGGGCATGGAGGCGCCGTGGTTCGGCCTCCACCTGCGGCGGGGCAACTCGCTGATCGGCGGTCGGCGAGAGATCTACGGCGCGGACCGCCTGAAGAAGGGCGGCTGGCTGGGCGCCACGCCGGAACGCTTCCCTCTTACGGATGCGGGGGCGGGCCTTCCGAACGGCTCGGTCCACCACTTCCTGCTCCCGGCGAAGGAGTGGGGTGCAGTCGCCGCCGAGAAGGAGGCGAAGGCGCTGGCCCCGGAGGAGGCGAAGGCGCTGGGTGCCTGGCGCAAGGCGATCACGAAGTCGCCGAGCGCGAAGCAGACGGCCCGGCTTCAGGGGCTTGCGCGTCGGGCGGAGTACCTGTGGCAGCTGGTAGTGCGTCGTTTGGAGATCTCCGAGCGGGACATCAGCCGCAGGATCGACGTCTGGGGCGCGGAGCCGGAGTGGCTGCGGCAGCCGGTGGAGGCGGTCCAGCGTGAGGAGGTCCTGGCGGACCTTGAGGCGGTGGACACCCCGTACTGGCGGCTGAAGACGCTGATGGACGCGTGGTGCGCGCTGTGGTTCTGGCCGGTCCAGGAGGCGTCGCTGCTGGATGGGACGAATCCTCGTTATCGGCAGGCGGCGGAGCTGGCGGAGCAGTCGGCTGCGTATGAGGTGGCCGTTTCGGGGGTGGAGGAGGACGAGGACGCTGGCGTCCTGATGTCCTGGGAAGTAGAGGGCCTGCCCGGTTTCGGCACGGAGGTCAAGCAGCGCTCTCTGACGCAGGAGGACGTGGCGAAGCGGCGAATGGGCCGCCGCAAGGAGGCTGTCGCCGAGCAGCGCCGCACGGTGATCCCGCTGGCGAACCTGGACGACTGGCTGGACTTCGCGGAGTCGCTGCTGGGCACGCAGGATGTGCCGTCGGAGTCGCTGATCGCGGAGTTCGAGTCGCTTACAGAGCTGACACCGTATGAGGACGCGCTGCCAGACTTGATGGGCATGGATCGGTCCTACTGGCTGGAGTCCCGCTTCCCCTGGGCGGCTCACTCGAAGGACATCGCCACTCAACAGGGCTTCTTCCACTGGGAGCTGGAGTATGCCCAAGTCTTCGAGCGGGGCGGATACGACTTGCAGGTGGGTAACCCACCGTGGGTGAGGCCGGACTGGCAAGAAGATGGAGTTCTAGCGGAGATCGACCCCTGGTTCAAGCTCGCTGAAAAGCCAAGCGCGGCAGAGTGGCGACTAAGAAAAGAAGATGCGCTCGCCGGTAAATACAGCCGAGCGTCGTTCGTACTGGGCGAGCTAGCCACGATCACGGGCTTGGTGGCCATGATGGGAAGCCCAGCCACCTATCCACTCCTCGCAGGAACACGTGGCGATCTTTACCGAGCATTCCTGGTGCAGGTTTTGCGCCACCTAGGCCACGCTGGGCGAGGCGGCCTCATTCACCCGGACACACATTTTGGAGGCATTCACGAAGGAGCCATTCGTGAAGCAGCATACCGACACCTGCGAGTACACGCCCATTTCATGAACTCCGCAAATTGGGCATTCGAGGATCTCGGGCGAACCCAAGAATTCGGCGTACACATCTACGGACCCGAAGGACAACCAGAATTCCTCCATCTCAGCGAATTGCGTAGCGCTGAGACCCTGCCAGCCTCCCTGTCCCATAACGGCCACGGGGCGCTCCCCGGGATCAAGCACAACGGTGCTTGGGACATTCGCCCCCACCTCAGTCGCGTCGTACACGTCGACGTCGCACGGCTTGCGGCGTGGAAGAGACTTACCGATTTCGACGGCTCCCTACTTCAGACCCCGCTGCTGTATCCAGTTCTGGGGAGCGAAGAGGCCGCGATCGACGCTATTGCTGCTCACACTCCACGCCTTTCCTCCTTCGACCCAATGATCACAATCGGCTTCCTCGAAACCACAGCCAAGCAAGACGGGTTGATTCGCTGGAATAGCCAAGGCGTGCACGATCTATCTGATGTGATCATTCAAGGCCCTCACATCTCCGTGGCCCATCCCTTCGCGAAGGAACCTAGGATTCCCTGCAAGAGTCATCGCGACTGGAATCCAATCGCAGCGCACCAGATGACGGCAGACCGCACTCCAGCAACCAACTACAACATCGCCACCGATCGAGAAACCTACCTGACGGCGCAGAGCTCCTGGTGCGGCAAGCCTTCTTCGTCGTACTTCCGACTGGCATGGCGCGCCATGATTCCGTTCATTACAGAGCGCAGCCTTTTCGCTGCCCTGATCCCACCGGGCCCATCTCACGTTCACACAGTGCAGAGCATGGCCATGGCCGATAATCGCCTCACGGCCCTCAATGCTGGATTCTGGGCGGCGCTCCCCCTCGACTACCTCTTGCGCATCACAGGCCGATCTCATCTCCAGGTGGCCGAGGCCCGCAAGATGCCTGCCCCTGACCCTCGGCACCCTCTGGCCCCCGCTCTGCTCCTGCGCACGCTCCGTCTCAACGCCCTCACGAACCACTACGCCCCCCTATGGGAAGAGTTGTACGACCCTCGCTGGGCGGGCTACGAGGACTGGGCGAATCCAGACTGGCCCGGGTTGACGCCTCTTACTGTCAGCCTCAAGCCTCTTTGGGACTACAGCACGGCCCTCCGAACCGAACACGAACGGCGTGCTGCACTCGTTGAGCTCGACGCGCTTGTATCAGTCTGGCTTGGCATCACTGCTGACCAGCTCGCCGCCATTTACAGGACGCGTTTCCCGATCCTGCACGATTACGAGGCACAGGCCTACTTCGACGCCAACGGCCGTAAGATCGCCGCCAACTACAACACCTACGGCCACGGCCAAACCAAGCAGGACTGGCTGGATCTCGAAGCCCACCTCGCCGACCCCGACGGCACCCCGCCCCCGGCCGGCTACGTCGCGCCCTTCTACAAAGCCGACCGCGAAGCCGAGATGCGGGCTGCGCACGCGCACTTCCAAGCGCGGCTGGACGCGGAGATCGCCGCCGGCCGGTGGACGCCGCCGGCGCGCAAGGCGGCCAGGGAGGACGGGACGTGACACACGGGTGCCCCGGACCCTCGAAGGGGCCGGGGCACCCGGCGCCGTTCTACCGGCTTGCGAAGCCGACGAACGCCGCCCAGGCGGAGGCGCCGACCACGAACGCCGGGCGGCTCGTGTCCTTGGAGTCGCGGACGTGGACGCTGCTCGGGCTGTCGGCCACCTCGACGCACTGGCCGCCGTCCCCGGCGCTGTAGCTGCTCTTGAACCAGGCGAGCGTGTCGTTCTCGCGCCTGGGCTGCTTCGCGTTCATTGGTCTCCCAGCAACTTCTCGATCAGGGCCTGCGAATCCCACGGTGTGAGGGCCTGAGCACGCAGGCTGCCATACGTGGCCTCCAGCTCACGGACCTTGCTCCGCTCGGTGTACAGACGGCTGTCACTCTGCACTTCCACGTAGGCAATCCTGCGTCCGTCCCTCATCTCCATCAAGGTGAAAGGCCCTGCGAGGCCGGCGTGTTCCCCTCGGTCGAGCGGCATGACCTGGATCTCGATGTTGCGCGACTGACCGATCAAGAGAATGTGCTCCAACTGCCCGCACCAGGAATCCTGTCCCCCAAGGCGCTTGTGTAGCGCAGCCTCCTCGATCACGAAGCTCACGTGAGGGTGCGGGCGTCTGGCAAAGATCTCCTGCCGGGCCAGTCGGGCCACGATCCGCTCCGCGATGATCGACTCGTCGACAAGCGGCCTCCACATTCCGAACACCGCCCTGGCGTACTCCTCCGTCTGCAGAAGACCGTTGACCACGTGCGTGTCGTACACATGGAGTTCAACTGCCTCGGCCTCCAGCTTGGCCGCATCGCGGAAGAACGCCGGATACTGCGCCCGGGCGACCTCCTCCTTCATCTCCTTCAGGACCTCACCTGCATCCAGCACCTCATCGACCTGGTCGATGAAGCGCGGTGGCGGCACCCGCCGTCCCTGTTCGTACGCGGCGATGGTCGACGCCGAGTAGCCGAGCCTCGCCCCCAACTCGGTCCGCTCCACCCCGGCCCGTACCCGGAACCGTTTTAGCTGGCGGCCGAAGACGCGCAGGATGCCCGTCGCGCCCTGCTCGGCCTCGTACCCGGCTTCCACTTCACGCTCGTCCATGATCCGCGCCTCCCGCACCCAACGCCCCGGCCGTCCCGCCAGTCACGCCCCGTACCGCCGACACCCTCCGCACCGACGCGTACAGCCCGTACCCGTCCGCACGTCACTCCTGGTCAACGTTACTCACGCAACGCCACCGTTGGCCGCATGGAATCCACAACTCACCCCACCCAACCCGCGCACGAATTCAAAGCCCCCGCGCGGGAGTTCGACATGCGTTTCACATCCACCCCACGCGGCGCGCGGCTCGCTCGGCGTCTCGTCTCGCACCGCCTCCACGAATGGGGCCACCCGTACAACACGACCGCCAACGACACCGCCACCCTCCTCGCCGCCGAGCTCACCGCGAACGCCGTAGGCCATGGCCACGTCCCCGGCCGGGACTTCCGTCTCCGCCTCACCGTCGACACGCCCGCCGATGCCGACACCGGCCCCACGAGCATCCGCATCGAGGTCACCGACACCCGCACCGAGCGGATGCCCGCCCTCACCACGCCCACCCCCGACGCCGACGCCGAAGCCGGCCGCGGCCTGCTCCTCGTGGCTGCCCTCGCCACGCACTGGGGCACCACGCCCCGCGTCGCCGCCCCCGGCAAGACCGTCTGGGCGGAGTTCAGCGCTCACGCCGGCGTGTGATTCCTCCGCCGCGGAGGAACTGATCCGCACCGAGCATGCCGCCCGGATGGCTGAGTACCGTGACGGACCCCGCCCGGTCCTGTCCGGTCGTCGGCGGCGAGTGCCGTCCCTCACGGGAGACACCTCGAGTCGCTGACGACCGTGAGCACCAGCCGTCACACCCCCTTGGCGCCGCCCTTCTCCAGATTCGCCAACACCTGCTCGGCCACCTTGTGTGCCTGAGCGTTGAGGTCCGGTTCGGACACCACGTGAGGCGGCGAGTACCTCTCGACGAAAAGGAACTGACCGGCGCCGATGTCCACCGTGAGCGAAGCCCGCCAGTCGTCGCCGTACATGACCTGGCGGGCCGCACCACGTCCCTTCACGGTGATCGGCACGGCCTTCGTGGGGCTGGGGTCCGTGCCGTCGGCGGTCTCCAGCAGGGCATCCTCGTTCTTGAAGACGGAGACCACGTAGCCGGCCGGGTTGTTCTCGTCCGGAGTCATGGAGAAGTAGCAGCTGAACTCGCCCTTACCGGACATCGGCTTCGCGTCCCACACGCCGATGGCCTTCTGCTGCGCCTCTGTGAGGCTGGCTTCGCAGACGGAGTTCTCGGTCACTCCGCTGGTGTTGATCGGCGCCACGGCCACGTGTTGCCCGGAGTCCGCCTTCGCGGACGCGGCTGGCTGCTGATCGGACGCGGCACACGCCGACGCCAGAACGGCCAGCGGCACCAGAGGCCACATTCGCAACTGCGGACGCACTGCTTCTCCTTGGGGGATCGAAGGACCACGCCGTGGGCGCGACGGCGTTGATCACCCTAGCCAGGCGCCACCCGACGCCGGGGCCGACCGCTCAGTTCCGGACCCGGCGACCACTCAGGGTGGCCGGATCCGGTCTCCAGGCCCGTACCTGGCCATCCGCTCCAGACCCGGCGACCGCTCCCCGTGCGAGCAAGAGCCGCTCGCCCGCTCCCGCGCATATTGAGGAATGCACACCCGCCGGAGCACAATTCAGCCACTCCAACCCCCTCTGACCCGATCTCACTTTCTGTACGCGGCCCCCGTTCCGTAAGTTATTTGAGGGACCATCAACGGGGGAGAAGCATGGCTTGGGACGAATGGGAGCAGATCAAGGCGGGCGCGGCAGCCGGGCCGTCCGCGCCAATGCGGCTGAACCAGCTCGCTCCGGCGGCGGGCGGTGGCGGTGCCGGCAAGCCGGACCTGGCCTCCAGCCCAGCGGCCAAGAAGGCGGCCGCGAAGGCGATCGACGACGACCTGGAGCCGGGGGTCACGAGGGACGGCAAGCACGCGGCCGAGACCACGAATGCTGCGGTCAGGGCGTTCGGGGCGAAGGACGGCCACGGCTGGGACACCTCCGGTGCGCTGAAGAGAGCTCACGAGACGTGGGCGAAGCAGGTCAAGATGCTGCTCGGGCGCCTGTCCTCGGAGAAGCAGGCCCTCAGCGCGACCGGCATCAGCATGCAGAACAACGAACTCGACATCGCCGCGCGACTGGCCCGCCAGTCGCGGATCCAGGGCGTCTGACGGGCCGGCAGACCGGTCTCAGGGGAGTCATGCCGACCTATCACGAAGCCATGAGCACCGACCTGTCCACGCTGACCGCCGCCGCGGGCACGTGGGAGGAGATGGCCGCCAAGTTCAAGACGCTCGAGGACCGGTACGAGAAGGACGTCCACGGCGTCTCGCTCGGCGAGTCCTGGATCGGGCTGAGTGCGAACGCCGCAAACGCCAGGTTCACCGTCACGCTCAAGGAACTCCAAGGAGCGCAGAAGGAGGCGAAGGCGGTCGCACGCATCCTGCGTGACGCGCACACCCAGCTCGCCGACCTCCGCAACCGTCTCAAGGCGATCCGTGACGAGGCGGTCAAGGCGGGCATGCGCGTCTCCGACCAGGGCACGGTCGCCTTCGACACGGAACGGCTCACCCAGACCGAGCGCACTGCCTACGTCCACGACCCCGACTTCCAGCAGACCGCCCGTACCCAGGCGAACGAGTGGGCCGAAAAGCTCGTCCAGGCGGTCAAGGCGGTCACCGACGCCGACGACGGCATCCGCCTCGCCCTCGACGCCGCCGTCCTCGACTCCGACCCCATGGACGGCACCTTCAACGGCTTCAACCGGAACCCCCAGGTCAGCCCATACCCCTCCCTGGAGGAGGCCGGCAAAGCCGCCAACATGCCCAAGGACCGCAAGGACGTCCCGGCCTGGTGGCAGAGCCTCGACCCGGTCACCCGCGGCATCCTGCTGAAGGAGAAGGGCGACGAACTCCGAGCGGCCGGCATCATGGACCCGCGGTACCAGTGGCGCTCCCCCGACCCCGGATCCGGCCAGTTCAAAGGGGAAGAGCCCACCCCTGAGGACCTGTGGTTCCACGCCCGTGCCCTGGGTTTGGCGACGGTGGGCGACGCCGCCGGAGAGACCGGAGCCTCCCGCAACATGCTGCACTACCTGCGAGGCACCGGCGAAACGCTCGACCTCGACGTGGACCGGATACTGGCCGACGACCCCGGATTCCGGTCGGAGATCGAGAACGATCACGTCGCCGACAACCAAGACGCCTGGCGCCGACGGGCACTGGATGAATTCCACAAGGCCGGAGGTGCCGAGACCGTGGTCATCCCGGTTGAGAGCAGGACCAAGCACACGACCCTGGGGAGCGACGAGTGGTTCCACGCGGTGGGATCCAACGCACACAACGTCTCCGGGTTCGTCACCGTCACCCCGGATAGTCACGGCGGCGCGCCCAAGGTCTCACTCGACTACCAGGTCAACGTCTGGGACCGATACAACTGGGACCACGGCAAGTCCACACCCTTCCTCGGCGGCCTCATCAACATCTCAGACGACGACATGGGCCGACTGCACAAGGTGGGCTTCGGCCAGGAATTCGACATGACGGGCGGCAGCTCCGCCCACCACCACGATCTCGACAGCACCACACCCCCGACCATCACTCCAGAGGACCAAGGGCGCGAAGGCACCCGGGGCGACGTGTCCCGAGGCGAGGAGAAGAACCGATGAAGCCCTGCCCTACCGCGAGAGTCCTCCTTCTGGTCCCGGCGGCCACTCTCGCCGCAGGGCTGACACTTGGCGGCTGTACGTCCGCGTCCTCGGACCACGTGACGCGCACAGCTCCCTCCCCCAGCTGGGAGAAGGGAGCGGGCGCCCCGGAGGCAGCGGCGTTCATGAAGATCCAGATCCCCCAGGGGGCGACGGAGGTGAAGGGTGCCGTACGGATCCAGCCGCAGGAGAACGTCTATCTGCTGTCCTTCGTCACGAGCGAGCAGACCGCGGAGGCGATCACCGAGGACCTGCACCCTGACTACCCGCTGGCCGTGGAAGGTCCGTCGTCCTCGTCGTTGAGTGGGGAGGGATTCAAGCACCTCGATCTCGCTCCGCCGCAAGAGCTCAAGAGCGTGCGGACGACAAGTGCGTGTCCGCCCTGCGTCGGCGACTCAAGGCGTCGCCACATCCAAGGCATCGAGATCCACATCGGCGCGGTTTCGGGGGATCGCGTGCGGGTCTACCTGGCGGCGTACTGACCTGCCCGGTGCCGCGACCGCTCGACAGATCCGTCACGGAACTCGCCGCGGGGAGGAGACCCCGTCGCCATCGGCCGAGACGCGAGCCTCTCCCTCGGGCGTCGGCACGTCGAGGCAGCCCCTGGTCGGGACCAGATGTCGTTCTTCGAGCCCGACCAGGGTTCCCTGGGCTGATAGAGGTCAATCGTCCTTCGGCACGCGCTCGTACGAGAAGGTGCACCGGACACGGCCGTCGGCCACGGGAACGAGGCGTACCTGCTCGGCGGGCATCTGCAGCGCCGTGCCCGCCGGCTCGTTCCAGAGCGACACCGTTCCTCCGGCCTCCCCGAACGACAGGTACGGTCGCTCGGGCTTCAGAACACCACCCCGGCTGCCGAGTCTCGCCGCGGGAACCGTCGGCTCGACGCACGTCCACTCCGGTTCCACCCCGAAGTAGGAAGGTGGCGCCGTCTTCCGCACCGCGGCCGTACGGAAGTCGTCCACCGCTCCCCGAGCTGAGTCCAGCGCCCCCCACATGCACACCAGCAACACCGTTACCTGGGTGAGCACGTACAACGGGACGCCCAGCCGCTCGACGGGGCTGACGAGCGGTGCGTGCACGTGCTTCGCGATGCCCCAGAGGGCCGGGACGAACAGGGCGTAGCCGAGCAGGCTCAAGAGCTTCGCCGCCGACGCGGCCTGCCAGATCCCGGGGACGTCGAGGTCATCCGGCGTCAGCCCGAGGCTGTCCGCGTACAGCGCGTGCAGCACCGACCCCGAGGCCACCACGAAAGACACGACAGCCGTGAAGACGAGCGGCGCCGCCCATGCGAGCCACTCACCCCACGTCCACTGGCGGACCAACAACCAGATCCCTCCGGCCGTCGCCGCGATCGCGAAGATCGACAACATCTGCACCGGGGTCCAGCCTCTGTCGTCCCCCACGTCCGCGCCGATGGAGACGACAAGGAAGTAGCCGGCCACCGCACCGAACATCAGGAGGCTCGCCACACGGCCGCCGGCCGCGAAGATGCCGTAGGCCAACCTGGCGCCTCCGACGAAACACAGTGTCGCTGCTCCGGCCCACACCCATACCCGTACCCCGCTCTGCTGCCGGGCGACCACCGCGCAGAAGGTCATGACGAGCAGCCAGGCCACGACCCGGTACACGCGGCGCCGGCCGTCCTCCTCACGGCGCTGCACGATGTGACTTCGCTCCCGGCCGTAGACCGGCCGTACGTCGATGGCAGCCGCGGGGGCGGAGCCGCCGGGCAGGTCCATGCGGGAAAGCCGGCGGGCCTCCGACGCCCTACCCGTGACCACCATGCCGGTGTCGTGCCGGCCGCTTCGCTCCCAGAAGCGCGCACGTGACACCACCGCTGCGCGGCGCAATCTCGCCACCGACGTCAGCGGTCTCGGGTGGGGTACTCGGGGTGGCCTGTGAGCGACGGTGTGCGCCCGCCAACCGGTCAGCTGCTCCCGGTCCCGGTCCACCAGCTCGCAGCGCCGGGCGTACATCTCCAGACCGGCCGCCCGTGCGAGCCGCTCCACCCGCCAGGCGGCCGCCCTCTCCGTGCGCCGGTTGCGGGCGCCGAAGAACCGGACCTCGACGGAGCACAGCCGTGCCGAGGCGGCCCCGCGCAGCACGCCCCGCGACGGGCCCTCACCGCGGGCGAACGCCGTCACGACCGGCCAGCCCTGCTGGCCGAACAACCGCTCCGCCTCGTCCCAGTCGCGTTGCTCCCCCCGCACCTCGACGAGCACCAGCACCCGCTGGTCGTAACGAATCCCCGGCATCAGCTCCCCCTCTCACCGGGATCAGAAGGTACAGCGGCCTACGATGTGACGGTCACGGTGGAAGGAAGCCACTCGTACGAGGGAACGGACGCGAAGACATGTCACCGGAGGACAGCGGCAGCCACCGCGCGCCCCAGTCGAAGGACCAGCTGTCCTTGTACGGCCGCTATCTGGACGACGCGTCCCCAGAGGACAGCGGGGCCTTCCTGGTGGAGATCGGGGCGGGTGGACGAAGCACCGATGTCGAGCTGGAGCAGCCCGACGAGGAGCCGGAGAGCGCGGACGACCGGATCACGGCACCGTACGACCCGTCCAAGATCGAGATCCAGACCCTCAACCCGACGATCAACCTGCTGATCTCCCGGCTGGTCAACGGGATGATCGATCTCGCCCCGGATTTCCAGCGCAAGGCGGGCATCTGGTCGGACGAGCAGCAGAGCCGGCTGATCGAGTCCCTGCTTCTGCGCATCCCCATTCCTTCCTTCTACGCCTCCGAACTCACCGACAGCTCATGGGCCCAGGACAGTTCCTGGGCGATCGTCGACGGCATCCAGCGCCTCACCGCCATCGCGCGGTTCATCGCGCCCGAAGCTCTGGCAGAGGCGGGGATAGATTCGGGGCCTCTCAGGTTGCGCGGCCTGGAGTACCTCAAGGACGACTTCGAGGGCAAGGGGTACGCGGATCTGTCGGGGCGCATGCAGATCCGTCTCAACGAGAGCCAGGTCGTCGTCCACCTCATCCGTCCGGGGACTCCGGAAGAAGTCAAGTTCAACATCTTCGCGCGCATCAACACCGGCGGCCTCCCGCTGACCCGCCAGGAGATCAGGCACGCCCTCGTCCCGGGCCCGGCCCGTAAGCTTCTGTCCTCGCTCGCCGAATCGCCGGAGTTCGCCTCGGCCACCAGCTACGGCGTCTACAGCGAACGGATGGCGGACCGCGAAATGGTGCTGCGCTATCTCGCCTTCCGGCTCACCGATCCCAACCTGTTCAGAAGCCAGGACTTCGACCAGTTCCTCGCTCTCACGATGCGCCAGGTCAACCGGCTCACCGATGACGAACGGGACGATCATGCCCACGACTTCCGGCGGGCCATGGTCACGGCCGAGAAGATCTTCGAAGGTCATGCCTTCCGTAAGCAGTTCCCTGGCCAGACCCGGCGCTCGCCGGTCAACAAGGCCATCTTCGAGACGGTTTCCGTGAATCTGGCCGCTCTCTCGGACCGCGAACAGTCTGCCTTGGTAGCGTGCCGTGAAGACGTGGTCGAGGGCTTCCAACAACTCATGACCGACCGGAACTTCGAGCGGGCCGTGTCCGTGGGAACCGGCGACCGGGGCAAGGTGGTCGACCGCTTCGCCAAGGTGCGCGAACTCTTCCGCACCGTCCTGGAGAACAGCGGGGGCAGCACGCAGTGATCGCGCACTTGTCACTGGCCAACTTCAAGGCCTTCCGGACCGCCCGTATCAGGCTCGCCCCGGTCACCCTCCTCACCGGCCTCAACTCCTCGGGCAAGAGCACGGTCCTGCAGTCCCTGGCGCTGCTGCGCCAGTCGTACGACTCGGGCATCCTCATGTCCACCGACGGGGACACCGACAGCGGTGGCGGCTTCCTTCTCGACGGGGACCTCGTGGAGCTGGGAACCGGCCAGGACCTCCTGCACGAGGACTTCACCACCGAGGGGCCGGGCCCGAACCCGCTGATCTCCGTCGCGTGCGAGAACGCCGACAAGGAGACGTACATCTGGTCCGCCCGGTACGAGGCCGAGCAGGATGTACTGCCGCTCGTTCTCTCCCGCCACCCCGACGACTGGGGCAATGTCCCCCTCTTCTCCCGGCGCTTCCAGTACCTCAAGGCCGACCGGATCACGCCTGCCACCACCTACCCCCGCTCGCACCACCAGGCGATCGGCCGCGGTTTCCTCGGATCGCGTGGCGAGCACGCCGTCAACTTCTTGCGGCATCACGCGCAGGACGTCGTGTCGGACGGCCACCCGCTGCGACACCCGGAGGCCGGCGGGCACACCCTGCTCGACCAGGTCGTCGCGTGGATGCAGGAGCTCTGCCCCGGGGTCAACCTCGAAGCCTCGGAGATTCCCGGGATCGACTCCGTGCGCCTCAGCTACGGATTCGGCGGCACCGCAGGCCTGAACTCCACCCGACGCCGACGCCCGACGAACGTCGGCTTCGGCCTCACATACGCCCTTCCCATCGTCGTGGCGTGTCTCACCGCCGGGCCCGGCAGCCTCATCCTTCTTGAGAACCCCGAGGCCCATCTCCACCCGCGCGGCCAGTCCCGTATGGCGTCCCTCATCGCCGCCGCGGCGTCCGCCGGCGCCCAGCTCGTCGTCGAGACCCACAGCGACCACGTGCTCGACGGGACCCGGCTGGCCGTCAAGCAGGGACGGCTTGCGGCCGCGGACACCGCGGTGCACTTCTTCCGGGGCAACGGGGCCGGCGTGGAGATCATCACTCCGACGGTCGCCGAGGACGGATCGCTCTCCGAATGGCCGGAGGGCTTCTTCGACGAGTCGGAGAACACGCTCGACCAGCTGCTGGGCTGACCGCCCGCTCGTCAGTTCCGGAAGCCACAAGGGGGGCGCTTCATGGTGCTCATGTTCTTCAACGAGAAGTCCTGCGTCTCCGACTGCTCGCAGGACGAGGCCGGGCAAGCCATGCGCGATTTCGTCAAGGTCTGCCAGGCGGTCAGGCGGGTGGACAGCGGGGTGAGTCTCGTCAGTGAGGTCCGGCTGGAGGACCTGGAGATCGCTCCCGGCTACTACCTCGCCCAGTGGCGGAACGAGAGCCAGAACCGAGATCACTGGCGGTTCATGCGGTTACTCAACCGCAAGTCCCCTCACTCCACGGTGCTGCCGGCTCCTCCCGAGGACCAGGAGGCCGAGTACCGCCACGACGGCGTCCCCGTTCTCGGGCTCGCCGCCGCCCACCTCATGGAGACGATGGCCGTCAGTCTGCCCACCGCCCGGCCTTGGGAGGCCTCCTGGCTGCGTGTCGAGTACGTCCTCGTCGACGATGACGAGGTCCAGGAAGACAACGCGGAGGTCCGGCACGCCTCGACACCCGAGCACGTGGCGGAACACGCCGACTGGATACGCGAGAGCACGGCGAACGCCGTCACCTCCGGCGCGCAGCTTTGGGAGGAACGCGAAAGCCTCTTCGCCTCGCTCCAGTTCACCCCGGGGGTGGAGGACGACCTGAGGAACCTCCCAGGTGTCTCCGTGCCCTCGGTCCGGGCGGCGCTGCTCGCACTCAACACAGCGGCCGAGGCCTGGAAGCCCGGGGATTCGGAACCAGCCTGGCCGATCAAGGTGGTCCCCGAGAGCGACACCCGGATCAACCTCGGACTGTGCAACTTCACCGACACCGACGGGACCAAGCGGCTGTTCAGCCTCCACACCCGGTTCCGGCCGAGGCCCGGACGCATCCATCTGCGGGTGGTCACCGAGGAGGGCCGCGTACGCATCGGCTACATCGGCCGGAAGCGCCTGACGGCCGGGGTACCGCGTAGCGCCCGGTAGCGGCGACTACGGCAGCCAGCGCGCGGCCTGTTCCCGGCTGACCCGGGACGCATCAACCCACCAGTGCCCCGCTTCCTTGTCCCACCTGGCCCTCAGCAGGCTCTTCGCCTCGTCCTTCTCCGCGTACGGGACTTTGAGATACAGGCGACCGTCCCGAATCAGCCCCGGGTACACCTTGCCGGCCGGCGCCTCGGCTCGCGGGGCAGGTACCTGGGGCACCGGTGCGGTCTCCTCGGCAGGACGCCATGGTGCGCGCGCCGGACGTTCCATGCGCGTGCGCTCCATCAGCCGCCGTACGCGGTCGCAGGAGGCGGGGTCGGTGTAGCGCATCATCAGGTCCGTCGGCCCGATGTTCGCGAGCAGGTTCTTCGAGCCGTGCCACAGGACCGAACCGTCCAGGATGAGGACCTTCTCGTGCATGCGGTCACGGAACTCGACCCGGCAGCCGACGGCCTCCAGCTGCCCGACGAGCTCCCGGTGCCGCGCCACGCGGGTGGGTTCCTGCTGCTCCTCCGGCGGGCGGGTGAAGACCGTGACCCGGAGCCCGGCAGCCACCTTGGGCGCGAGCATCCCGGCCCACCAGCGGACCGGAGACGGGTCCATGAACGCCGAATACAGCTCGATGCCGCGCTGCGCCCGCTCCACGTCCCACGCCACTGCCTCCAGGACCTCGCTGTGCTCGAAGAAGGCCGGCCGCGCCAGCTCCTCCTCCGAAAGGGTGGCCAGCTGATCCGCGTCGCGGATCGGGATCAGCTGGTCGGCGGAGATGGTCTGCGCGTGTGCCTCCAGGTGATCGACCATCGCCAGTGCCTCGCTGTGCGGGGCCAGGTGCTTGCGGAGGAAGGCGACGTCCGCCACGACGACCAGGTGGTCCTGGGCCCGGCTGAGGGCGACGTTCAGGAGGCGGCAGGTCTGCGAGGACAGTCCCGTGCCGCTGTAGAAGAAGCCTGGGTCCTTTCCTGCGCCCGCCACCGTATCGAGGAGCACGACGGGGCGCTGGCTGCCCTGGAACCGGTGGACGGTGTCAACCAGGCCGTCGTAGTCCTCCCCGAACCGGTGGGCCAGGCTGCTCTTGAGGGCCTTGACCTGTTCGCGGTACGGGGAGATGACGGCGAGTCGGTCGGTCGCACGTTCCCCCTCGGGAACCCTCTGCCACTTGCGGCCGGGCAGGATTCCCTCGTACTGGAGCCCGCGGACCAGTTCGTGGATGACGGCGGCGTGCACGGCGTTCGTCATGTGGGGCTTGCGGCCGCCTCCGGCGATCCGGCGGCCGGAGGTGTCGATCAGGATCACCGGCGAGTCGATGAGCGGTGCGAACGGTAGGCGGCTGGTGTCGCCGCGCCCGGTCTTGAGCGGCGCGTCGAGGTATGCCACCTCGTTGACCACCGCGCAGATCGGCTCCCGCATCCGGTACTGGGTGTCGAGCGCCACCAGGCGAGGGTCCTGGCGTACCCGACCTGAAGGGTCGACCAGACCGGCGGCGTGGAAGGCGTCCCGCGCCGTCCACTCGCGGGAGTGAGCCCGCTCCTCCTCGCTCGCCTCCCGGTCGCCGTCGCCCTTGGTCACGGCGGGCAGCTGCCGGAAGTCGCCCGCCACGATCACCCGCTTGCGGGCGAGACCGGCGGCGAACCATGCCGAGGGCAGGTTGACCATCCCGGCCTCGTCGATCACCACGACATCGACCTCGTCGAGCAGCTTCCTCGACTGCACTGCCTTGGCCACGGTCGCTCCGAGCACCCGGCAGTGGGAGCGAACCTCGTCCTGGATCTGCTTGCGTTTCCGCCCGAGTTCGTCAAGTCGCTCCTGAAGCGAGGCGGCGGACTCGGCGACGGTCGGTCTGGGCGGAATCCCTACGACGGCGGCCTGGGCCGCGGGGAGGGCTCGGCGGGCCTCGGCCGCCTGCTTCTCGCCCGCCGTGTGGCGACGGGCCGCGCGCGCGACGTCCTCCCTGGCCCGCGTCGCCTCGTCCTCCTCGTGCGCCAGGTCGGACCGGAGCTCGCGCAGTTTCGCCGCTCTGCGCTCCGCGAGGAATCCGGTCGGTGGCCCCACTTTGTCCATCTTCAGCCGCAGCTGCGCTGCCAGGGTGTCCGCGGCCGCCACCGTCCGAGCCGCGGTGGCGTGGTCACGGCCGGCCTCGGCCATCTCCTTCGTGCCGGTGGCCAGGTCCGACTCCAGGTCCCGGACACGGTCGTGCAGGGCCAGCGCCGCCCTCGCCCCCTTGAGCTGGTCGGCCGCCGTGCTGATCTGCCGGTCGATGCTCTCCACGAGCAGGGCGGCAATCCGGGCCGGGTCGACCTGGTCCCCATAGCGGCTGCGCAGCGACGGCAGGACGATGGTCCCGGCCCGCTGGACGATGCCCTCGGCGAAGCCCTCCTCGTGCTCCAGCAGGGAGCACATCCGCTCAAGGGCCTGGTCCACCGCGACGTTCGTGGGGGCCAGGAAGAGGACCTTGAGTCCCTGGCGGAAACTGCCCTCGACGATGTGGCCGACGACATCCGTCTTCCCGGTCCCGGGCGGCCCCCACAGGAACAACACCTCACTGGCGAGGGCCTGCGCGACGGCGTCACGCTGACGCGGGTTCAGCTGGAGCCCGGCCCAGTTCGCCACCCACTGTCCCGGGTTCTCGGCACGGCCGGTGCGCGGGGTACCCCGGCCGACCAGCCAGCCCGCGTGGTCCGCGTCGACAGGGCTGTCCTGGCTGCCGGCCGTCTCCAGGCGCTCGGCCAGCGCGGCCCAGTTGGCGGAGTCGTCCTTCCGGATCTGGATGTTCTGAAGCGAAGCCCCGAGGTCGGCTTTCGTCACGAGCCGTACGGTCCCGTCCGGAGCGCGGGAGGCCTCAGCCGGGTCCCACGCCTTCCGGGAACGGGACGGCCGGGCGAGGACGGGAGCACCGTCCAGGCTGTCGTGCCATGTGCGGCACTCGAAGAGGTACTCGCGCATCCCTCCGGAGTGCGAGAGAAGGCGCCCCTTGGAGAGGTCGACCTTCACTGCGCCTTCGGCGTCGTTCCGGAGTTCGGCGAGGATCTCGGCGCGCACCGCCGTCAGAAGCTCATCGACAGGATAAGGACGTCCCGCCCCGGTCATGTGCACCGCTCCCCCACCATCGCCCCAAAGGTCCGGTGACTGTACGTGAGTCGGCCGCCGCCGAACGGTGCATTGGGCGGCCATGGCCAGGCACCGGCCTGTCGCTGGCCTGAATCATTCGCGATCAGTCATTGCCAGGAGCGATGTCGGCAGCTCCGTATACCGTTGACGCAGCTCACCGACCTGGTACGAAGCGAAGGAGAACGTCGTGAGGCCCACGCTGGCCGCCGCGCAGCTGCGGGGCAGTCTCACCCAGTACCTCACGACGACGTACGCGCTCACCGACGAGGACACCCGACGGGCGCTGGAGCGGTTCCTCGAGCATCCCGAGACGGGAATGTTCCGCGGTCCCTATCTGCGGATCAGGACCCCCTTCCACAAGGCCGGCGCCGGCTGGGAGAAGCACCTGGAGTGGAACCCGGGCTTCACCCCGTACCGGCATCAGGCGAAGGCGTACGAGCGGCTGAGCACGCTCCACGGGCCCGCCCTGCCTACGCTGGTCACGACGGGGACGGGTTCCGGGAAGACCGAGTCGTTCCTCATCCCCGTCCTCGACCACTGCCGCCGGGAGAAGGCCCTCGGCCGGCGCGGGGTCAAGGCCGTGCTGCTCTATCCGATGAACGCGCTCGCCACTGACCAGGCAAGCCGCATCGGCGACTACCTCGCGCAGCCGGACCTGGCCCAGGTGACGGCGGGGCTCTACATCGGCGACCGGCCGGACACCGACTTCCGCCGGGTGATGACGCGGCGCGAGGAGATGCGGCAGTCGCCGCCCGACCTGCTCATCACGAACTACAAGATGCTCGATCTGCTGCTCCAGCGGACCGAGGACCGCGCGCTGTGGCAGGACTCCAGGATCCAGTACGTGGTGCTCGACGAGTTCCACACCTACGACGGGGCGCAGGGCACGGACGTCGCCATGCTGCTGCGCCGCCTGGCGATGACCACGGGTCAGAGCGAGCCCGGGCGTCCCCTCGGTTCGATCTGCCCGGTGGCGACCTCGGCGACCCTCGGTGAGTCCGGCCCCGGGGCCGGCCCCGGCTCCATCCTGGAGGTGGCGGCGCAGGTCTTCGGGATGCCGTTCTCCTCTGACGCGCTGGTGGGCGAGGAACGGATGACGCCCGAGCAGTTCACCGGACCGGTGAACTACGGGCTGCCCGAACCGCCTTCGCCCGAGGAGGTCATCGCCTGCTCGGGCGGCCCCGATGTGGTGTCGCGTCCGGACACGCTCGATCTCAACGCCCTGGCGGCACGGATGCTGGGACAGCAGGGCCTGTCCGCTTTCGAGATCGGACGGCTGCTCAAGCAGCACGACTTCACTCAGGGGGTGCTGTCCCTTCTCGACGGGGACCCGCTGAGCGAATGGGAGCTCCGCGACCGCCTCGGCCGGTTCGGATACGCCTGGGGCCGGACCGCCCGGGAGAATCCCCGCCTCGCTCTCGCCGCGCTCGCGCGGTTCGTCGCCCTGCTGTCGGCCGCCCGCGATCCGGAGTCGGACGAGCGCCACCCGCGGCCCCTGCTTCATGTGGAGACCCACCTGTGGGTCCGGCCGGTGGGCCGGATCGTGCGCGGAGTCGGCCCCGGCAAGCCCGAGTTCCACTGGTACGAGGACGATCGCGCTCGGCGCTCTGCCCTGCCCGCGACGCCCCCTGAGGGCGACGAAGAGCCCGAAGCAGGTCAGATCGGGCACGTGGCGCGTTCTCATCGCGCGCAGTCGGCGATCGGTGCGGACACCGCCGTGCGACAGGCGAGCATAAGGCTGCCCGCCGTGTACTGCCGCAACTGCGGCCGCTCCGGCTGGGCGGCCGTCTCCCCGGAGGCTGATCCCCAGCAGCTGGTGATGGCCCACGACAAGATCTGGCGCGCCAGCGTGGGGCGGGAGAAGCGGCGGGTCCGCTACTTCATCGCCGCCACGGCCGCGGAGCAGGAGGACACGCTGGCGGCGGTCAGCCAGTCCCGGCCCGCGACGGGGGGTGGACAGTCGCCGGCGCTGATCCTGGACGGTGCTCAGGGTACGTTCCGGCTTCCGGTCGCCCAGGACGCCGGGAACCTCCAGGACGCCAGCTTCGTCCTGGCGATCACCGAGAAGAAGACCGCCGACCGGGCCGCCGTCGATCAGCGCTGCCCCGCCTGCGACACCGACAATGCGATGCGCTTCCTCGGCACTCGGCCGGCCGCCCTGGCGGCCGCGACGGTGACCCAGTTGTTCACCGGTCAGGAGGTCGCGCTCGAAGTGGAGGAGCGCAAGACCCTCCTGTTCAACGACTCGACCCAGGACGCCGCCCACCGCGCGGGCTACGTGGCGAACCGGTCGTTCACGTTCTCGCTGCGCTCGCTCCTGGCGCGCAACCTGGACGAGTCCGGCAAGCCGTCGGCTCTCAACGACCTGATCGGTAACGTGCTCGACTCCGTCGAGGATCCGCAGGCTCTCGCGGCCGTCGTCCCGCCCGATCTGTACGACGAGCCGGGGGTGGACCGGCTGCTCTCCGGGCGGGGCACGGGCGACCTGCGGACCTGGAAGCTCATCGGAGAGCGGCTCGCCTTCGCCACCGTCATGGAGTTCGGGCTCCGTTCCCGGCAGGGCCGCACCCTGGAGCTGACCCGGACGGCGGCCGCCGAGGTCGTCATCGTGGACCAGCACCGGATCACCGTGCTCGCCCGCGACCTGCACATGGCCCTGCCCGGCCAGCTGCTCGGCACCGGACTGCCGACGGCCGAGCGCTACCTCGCCTTCGTCCGCGGACTGCTGGAGCGGGTCCGGGTTCGCGGTGGGGTCCGACACCGGTGGCTGGAGCCGTGGATGAAGGACGCCGGGGTGACCCGGTTCAAGATCTGGGGCGGCCGGCCCGACGGCATGCCGGCGTTCCCCGACAGCGTCGCTGCGCCGCGCTTCCTGCTCGACGGTGACAAGGGCAGGTCCGACTTCGACTCGACGACGGCTCGCGCCGGCTGGTACCAGGACTGGGCACGCCGGTGCCTGGGCCTCGATGCCCCCGGGGCGGCCGAGTACCTCCGCAGGCTGCTGCCCGTCCTCGTCGACGAGGGGCTGCTCGCGGTACGGACGGCACAGGACCGGACGACGAAGGTCTACGGCCTACAGCCCGGCCACATTGAGGTGCGGCTGCTCGAGGACGACATCGTCAACAAGGCCTTCGTCACCTGTGAGGCGTGCGGCTGGCAGCAGGTGGTCCATCCCTCCCGGCGGACCCGCTGGTACGGCCATCCCTGTCCCCGGTACCGGTGCCGCGGGCAGATCACCGCACCGCAACCGGGTCAGGCCACGGTGCTGTCCTCCGGTTCCACCAGCTTCGGCGGCCCCCGGCCGCGCGACTACCGTGACGACTACTACCGGCATCTGTACCGGACGGGTGGCACGTTCCGGGTGGTCACGGCCGAGCACACCGGCATGCTCACCCGGCCCCAGCGGGAGCGCGTGGAGCGGGCCTTCCGCGACGGCACCCACTACACCGACCCGAACGTGCTGTCGTGCACTCCGACTCTGGAGCTCGGCATCGACATCGGAGACCTGTCCGCGGTCCTGCTGGGATCGCTTCCGAAGGGCCCTGCCAACTACGTGCAGCGAGCGGGCCGCGCGGGCCGCAAGACGGGCAACGCCCTGGTGGTGGCCTTCGGCGGCCGTCGGGCCCGCGACCTGTACTACCTGGACGCGCCAAGGGAGATGATCGCCGGGGACATCGTGCCGCCCGGCTGCTACCTCTCCGCGGTGGAGATCCTGCGCCGCCAGTACACGGCACACCTTCTGGACCTCGCGGCCCGGGGCCGGCTCACGACGAGCGACGGTGAGCCGCTGCAGCCCGCGCCGCGCCTGGTGTCGGCGCTGTTCGGCAGTACGGCCTGGTGCCAGGAGCTCGCGGACGCGGCCCTCGCCCATGGCGCCGTGCTCGTCGAATCGTTCCTGGACCTCTTCCCCTCCCTCCCCGGCCGGCTGGACACCGGGGTCTCCGAGCAGGCCGCCGAGGAGCTGCGCACGTACGCGTGCGGTGGCATCGTGCGCGCACTCCAGGAGGCCGAGGAGGAATGGACCGGCCGCGGTGAGGAACTCCGGCGCCGGATCCACGCCATCGACACCGCGATGGACCAGCTCGTACGCAGTGACCCCGAGCAGGAACGCGAATGGCGCGAGTTGCGCGCCGAGCGCTACGCGACGGGCAACCTGCTGCGCGACCTGAACCAGACCAGTGCCCACGGGGCTCTCGTCGAGCTCGGTCTCCTGCCCAACTACACCCTCTCGGACACCACCACGCAGCTGGAGGCCAGCCTCTACTGGACCGAGCAGCCCGAAACCGACGGGTCCAAGAG
Source organism: Streptomyces sp. NPDC059695 (assembly GCF_042733785.1). Taxonomy (NCBI): domain Bacteria; kingdom Bacillati; phylum Actinomycetota; class Actinomycetes; order Kitasatosporales; family Streptomycetaceae; genus Streptomyces; species Streptomyces sp. NPDC059695. The sequence goes on from NZ_JBHWFF010000004.1 coordinate 241,088, forward strand.
GACCTACCACAGCGAGGTCCGGGACTACGAACGCTCACGCCGGTCCGCGCTGTCCGAGCTGGCGCCCGGAAACAGCTTCTACGTCAACGGCTACAAGCACGTCGTCCGGGCCCTGGACATCGGCAGTCCGGAGCGTCGTGCCTGGTCGGTGTGGCGGCTGTGCCCCGCCTGCGGCTACGTCCGTACGGAGAACGCCCAGGCCGATGCCTCGCCCTGCCCCCGGTGCGGCGGCCGGGAGATCGCCGACGCCGGCTGTGTCCAGCGCGTTCTCGAACCGAAGCGGGTCATGTCACGCGACAAGCGGGACGACGCCCGGGTCCGCGACGACAAGGACGAGCGCGACAGCAAGAGGTACGCCGGCCTCACGACCGTGGACATCGACCCGGTGCACCTGGCCATGGGCTCCTGGCGCCACGACACCGCCGTCTTCGGCGTCGACTTCACCCGTCAGGCGGTGGTGCGCACGCTGAACCTGGGCCTCGACCGCCAGGACGGCAGCAGCACCGTGCCCCTCGCCGGGGCCGACGTACGGATCAACCCGTTCTACGTCTGCACGAGCTGCGGCGGCGCCACCTCAGAGGGACGCCCGGTCGTGGACCACCACCAGGACGCACTCACCGAATCCCTCGCCGCGGCGACCAGGGCCAGCGCTCACCACCAGCTGTGGTGCCCGCGCCGCAAGGTCCGTACGAGCACCCCGGAAGGCCAGGGGAAGGGGGAGGACGTCCCCCTGCTCCTGGCCCACGAACTCACCACCGAGGCCGTCCGCATCCTGCTGCCCGCGTCGGTCGCCCGTGTCAAGGAACGCCTCGCGTCCTTCACCGCCGCCCTGTTCGTGGGCATCGCCGCACGCTACGGCGGCGACCCGGACCACATCGACATCACTGCCGCGTCCATGCCCGACGGCAGCGACCCGGAATGGCCTCGCCGCTTCCTCGTCGTGTACGACCGTCTGCCGGGCGGCACCGGCTACCTGCACCGGCTCGCCACCTCCGACGGCTTTCGCGAAGTGCTTCTGAGGGCCCGCGAGGTGATCGACAGCTGCCCGTGCATCGAGAAGGGCCTCGACGGCTGCCACCGCTGCCTGCTGCGCCGCGTACCGGCCGGCGACTACGACAAGGTCAGCCGCAACGAGGTCCGGCAGATGTTCGACGAGCTGCTGGGAGCCGACGGCGGCGACTGGGCCACCTCACCGGTGGCGGCCACCCACCAGATCCCGCTGGAGCGGCAGGCCGAGAGCGATCTCGAGGTCATGTTCCTGGAGACCTTGGGCGAATGGGCGAAGCAGCCCTCGGCCAAGGCCAGCGCGGACGCATACACGACCACGGCCGGAACGTACTCGCTGGACCTGCGACTGACCGGCGTCGACGGAGCCACCGTCAGCTGGCGCGTCTCCCAGCAGCGGGTCCTCGACGGCACCCGACCTGACGTCCTCTTCGAACGCACCGACGCACCCGGTCCGCGGATCGCGCTCTACCTCGACGGATACGAGTTCCATGCCGGGCCCAAGCACAAGGACAGGTTGGCCGACGACGCCACCAAGCGCACCCGGCTGCGCGCCGACGGAGTGCGGGTCTTCCAACTCACCTACTACGACGTGAAGGACTGGCGGACCCGGGTCCGTGACACGGGCTACGCGAGCACGGGGCCGGAGCAACCGGTCTGGGTGCCGTACGGCGAGCAGGGACAGAAGCGTGCCCGCGACTACTACGCGGGCGTGCACGACGGCCTGCCCGGCGAGCTGTCCGCGAACCTCTGGGTGAATCCGGCAGACCTTCTGATCGCTCATCTGCGCACCCCGGACGCTTCCTTGTGGCAACAGCGCGCCGAGGCCGCCGTAGCGGGGCTACTGGGCGCCGGAGCCCGGATCGCCGCACTGCATCCTCAAGCGGTCGGCGAACAACTCCTCACAGCGCTTCGGGGCGGCGCCCCGCAGGGGCCCAAGGGACCGGTGCAGCTGCTCTCCGCAGTCGACGCCGCAGGATGCTTGGTCACCGCTGCCGCGGACGGTCGGCACCGGCCGCCGGTGTGGACCGCGCTGACCCTGCTCGACGACAGCGACCAGGCTCTCTCGGACGAGGCCGCGCACAAGCGACGATGGCAGGGCTGGCTCTACTGGAGCAATGTGCTGCAGTTCCTGGAGCACGGTGGCGGTGACAGCGTCCAGTTGACGACCAGCCTGCTGGAAGGCTTCACCGCCGACGGCCTCGCCGTCACCGGGGGGTCGGGCTGGCTCGAATCACAGCGGGTCGAGCAGCAGGCCGCCGTTACGGCGAGCCCCGCCGCAGGCCTCGCAGAAACGCCTGCCCCGGTCATCGCCACGCCTCGGCTAGCCCAGCCCTCCGACACGGCACATGACACCGGCTGGGAGCAGGTACTGGAGTTCCTCGACCCCGATGAACCCGGCCTGCTCCCCCTCAGCCAGGGGCTCCGCGCTCTTGGCGTGGTGCCGCCGGAAGCCGGCTACGAGTTGGACGAGCACGGCTGGATGGCCGAACTCGCCTGGCCCGCCGCCCGGATCGCTGTCGTGACGGCCCCCCGCCCGGTCGACGGAGAACGGGACCACGATGCGGAGGACCGGGACAAGGCCTTCACCTCGGCGGGCTGGCGGATCCGCACAGCCACCACCTGCACCCCCCAAGACATCAAGGACCTCCTTGCCACGGCGGAGGGCGCAGACACGGACACGAACGACGGAGATCAGCAGCGATGACGACCACAGGCGTGACCCTGCGTCTGCTCGACAAGGCGGACAAGGAGATCCTGAGGCTGCCGCGTGCGGTCAAGGGCGCGATCTACGACTTCCAGCACAAGTTCAAGGAGAACCCGCATCTCCGGGGCCTGCGGCTGAAGCAGCTGGAGGGCCACGACCGGCTCTGGTCGGCCCGTATCAACGACGAGTACCGGGTCCTGCTGCTGCGCCTGGCGGACACCGACTGGCTGATCGTCTCCGTCAAGCACCGCAAGGAGGCCTACGAGAAGCTCGACCGGCTCTCATACGGCATCAACAGGATCACCGGCGGCATCGAGTACGTCGACCTCCAGATCGTCGAAGAGAGCGTCCTTCGCCGAGCGGCGACTCCCGGGCCCGCCATCGTCCCCACCGATCCTGCCCCGGCGCCCGCGCCCACCCCCGTCCCGCTGTTCGCCGCGTTCTCCGACGAGCAGCTCACCGACCTCGGCGTTGCGGGACCGCTCGTGCCGGTCGTCCGGACTCTGACCACCGAGGATCAGCTTCTCGGCCTGGCGGAGTACGCCCCTCAGCTCACCTCGGAAGTCCTGCTCGCGCTCCACGACGGTGCGTCGTACGACGCGGTGCTGGAGCAGATCACCAGTCCCGTCTCCGCTCCGGAGCCCGTCGACACCGACGACTTCCGGGCCGCCGCCGAGCGGCCCGCCACCATGGTCACGACGACGGACGAGGCGCTACGAGAAGCCCTGGAGGGCGGCGACTTCGGTCGGTGGAAGGTATTCCTCCACCCGACCCAGTCCCGGCTCGTCGAACGCGAGTACTCGGGTCCCGCCCGAGTGGGGGGCGGACCGGGCACAGGCAAGACCATCGTGGCCCTGCACCGGGTCAAGCACCTGGTGGACCGGCTGCCCCCTGGCCGCAACAAGCCCGTCCTCCTCACCACGTACAACAAGAACCTTGCCGCCGATCTGAGGTCCCGTCTCCTCCAGCTGGGTGGCGAGGAGCTGTTGGCACGCGTGGAGATCAGCCACGTCGATCAGCTCGCCCTGCGCGTCGTACGCGAGGCCGAGCCCGGAAGCGCCAAGCAGACGCTCGACGAGAGCCAGGCTCTCCGTGAGTGGCGTGCCATGCTCGACGAGCTGGGTGAAACCGGGTGGGACGCCCAGTTCCTGCATGACGAGTGGTCGCAGGTCATCCTGGGCCAGGCCGTCGTCTCCCGGACCGAGTACTTCCGTGCGCGCCGAGCCGGCCGGGGCAAGAACATCGCACGGGCCGAGCGCGCCGAGATCTGGCAGCTCGCGGAGCGGTTCACCCAGCGACTCGACCGTCTCGGGCGGCAGACCTGGGAACAGGTCGCCGAGCGCGCGGCGCGGCTGGAGATGGACCGCGAGCAGCGGATCCAGGCCGTCGAGCGTCAGCGCGAGGAGGCGGGTGGTCTCGACAACATTCATCTTCAGGCGGGGTCCACCGGATGGCTGCGGCACCGCTTCCAGCACATCGTCGTCGACGAGGCACAGGACCTGCGGGCCGCGCACTGGAAGCTGCTACGGGCGATGGTGCCGCGTGCCGCCAACGACATCTTCCTCGTGGGCGACACCCACCAGCGCATCTACGGCAACCAGGTCACGCTGGGAAGCCTCGGCGTCCACATCCGCGGGCGCTCGGCCAAGCTGACGTTGAGCTACCGGACGACACGACAGATCCTTGGGTCCGCACTCGGCGTGCTCAGCGGCGAGAGTTTCGACAACCTGGACGGCAGCACCGAGGACCTGGCAGGGTACAGGTCCGTCCTGACCGGAAGCCTTCCGCAGTTGCACGGTTGCGACGACTGGGAGGCCGAGCAGGAGTCGATCGCCACGCTCCTCGCAGACTGGATCGCCCTGCCGACACCGCCTGGGCAGATCGCCGTCTGCGTTCCGACCAACGCCATGGCGAGCGAGCTGGCTTACACCCTGCTCGCCCACAAGGGGATCAAGGCCGTCGAGATCGGCCCCGAGGGTCCTCGGGGAGACGAAGGCGTGCACATCGGCACGATGTTCCGCTTCAAGGGACTCGAGTACCAGCGCATGGTCATCGCGGGGGTGCGGGACGGACTCGTTCCTCGGGAAGCGGTCAACCGCCTACGCAGCGACGATGCCGTCCGCTACCGGCGTGAGCTCCAGCGGGCCCGCTCTCTGCTCTTCGTCGCGGCCACCCGGTCCCGGGACAGCCTCGCCATCTTCTGGCACGGTCGTCCGAGTCCGTTCCTCGAACCACTCATGCACATGCCCACTTCATGAACACACCCGGCGGCTGAGCCTCCCTGAGACGGAAAGTCTCGGGGTGACTCGGCCGCCCGGTCCTGCGGGGCATTTGGCCTTCAGTCGCGAACGTGCCGGATGTGGGCGGTTCGCCGCTTCCCTGAGCCGTCTTCGTACTCGACCGTGGAGCCGGCCGTGGACCACAGCAGAGCAACGGCGAGGGGGGTGAACGGGCTGAGCACCTCGCCCTCCTCCGTCGCTGGACTTTGAGAAGTGATCTCGCACTCCTCGACGTCCGTCGACCCGCCGAAGGTCAGGCCGACCAGGCGGCCGGGAGCGACCATCTGTCCGCCGGTTGCACGGGGAGTGGAGGGCACCGACCTGAGGAGAGCCTCCAGGAAGGTGGCACGCTCCTTGAGCTGCGCGCACCGCTTCTCCCAGTGGCGCCGGTTGTCGGCGCGCACCCGGTAGTCGGTGGCGGTGTCCAGGGGTTCCGGCTTCAGCAGGTACTCACGGATCTGGGACAGTTCGTTCTCGACGCGGCGACGGGAAGTCTCGGCCAGTGCTGTCACCGGGTACCGGGTGACGGGGGCGGCTTCGTCGCGTCGCGGAGCCGGCACGGTTCCGCTCCTCCGCGCGGAGGGAACGGGGGCGCCGGCGGCCCTCGTTCCGGTACCACGAGCCGAAGAGGGCCGCCGTGCGGGCCCGCTCAGCGGTTCGGCTCGCGGCGACGACATCGTCAGCGACGGTGCTTCAGGTCCCGCCGAGCTGCTTGCGACCACGCGCGGGCTACGGAGGCTCGTCCGGGCGAGGGTCACCGCACGTTCGACAGCGGCACGGAGCCGGGTTTCGGCTCCGGACCGGTCACGGTACCAATCGGTGCCCCAGATCCGATGGAGCTCCCAGCCGAGCCCTCGCAGCACTCCTTCACGCAGACGGTCACGGTCGCGGGCGGCCTTCGAGGAGTGGTACATGGCACCGTCGCACTCCACGCCCAACGCGTACAGGCCCGGCCGGTCCGGATGCCGAACGCCCAGGTCGATGCGGTAGCCGGCCACCCCGACCTGGGGCTGTACGTCATAGCCCCAGTTGCGGAGCACCGCCAGTACGGATTCCTCGAACGGGCTCTCCGGCTGGGCGTCCGGGTCCACCGGCTCCTGGGAAAGCACGGACGGACCGCTCTGCGAATACCGCAGGTAGCGGCCGAAGTGCCGGAAACTCTTGCTCCCGGTGTCTCCCACCTCACCCGGTTCGAACGAGGCCACGACCTCCACGCGGTAGCGCGCTCGGGTCACGGCGACGTTCAGACGGCGCCAGCCATCGGCCTTGTTCATCGGGCCGAAGTTCTTCGAGAACTTGCCCTGAGCGTCCGGGCCGTAGCCGACCGAAAGGATCATGACGTCCCGCTCGTCGCCCTGCACGCTCTCCAGGTTCTTCACGAAGAATCCGTTCAGCCGGTCCTCGGAAAAGCATTCGTCGAGGTCAGGCCGACTCTGCCGGGCCGCGTCCACGGCGTCCTGGATCGCGACGGCCTGGGACTGGGACAGTGCGACCACACCGAGCGATCTGCCCTGGCGCGTAGTGAAGTGGTGGATGACGCGGCGGGCCACCTCCGCCGCCTCTCCTGGGTTGTTCCGAGCGGCGGCACCGGAACGGTAAACGCCCTCCGCAGCGCGGTAGAAGGCGACGCCGACGTCGTCCCCCTCGGCGTGTGCCCCCGGGAAGGTGGTCATCGACTCGTCGTAGAACTCACGGTTGCTGAAGGCGATCAGGTCCTCGTGGCGGCTGCGGTAGTGCCAGCGCAGCGAAAGGCTCTCCAGCAGCCCGCTCGCCTTGCAGAGGTCCAGCACGGAAGCGAACCTGTCCGGGGCCTCCTCGTCCTCGGCGTCCTCCTCGTCGTCGTCCGCCGAGGAGAAGAACGCGGTGGGCGGAAGCTGCTTCTGGTCGCCGGCGACGATCAGTGCCCGGCCGCGGTAGACGCAGTTGATGGCGTCCTGCGGCAGCACCTGCGATGCCTCGTCGAAGATCACCACGTCGAAGACGAAGTCGGGTGGCAGGAAACGACTCACGGTGAGCGGACTCATCATGAAGCACGGCTTGACCCGTGACACCGTGTCCCTGGCGCTTTCCAGCAACTCTCGTACGGGCTTGTGCCGGCTCTTCTTCTCGCCTTCGCGCTTGAGCAGCGCCGCACCCGGGGTGTTCGCACTACGGGGACGGCGGCCGTCGCACGCCTGGACGACGCGCAGACGGGCGTGGTCGGCCAGCTTCGCGTCCAATTTCCGGAAGCCGGTCACCAGGTCGTCGCGGTCGGTGGACCGGGAGACGGCCAGTCGTCGGTCGGCCGTCAGCTGGAGATCCGCCCAGGCGCGGAGCACCGCGCGTTCGACCACGTCCGGGAAGCCTGCCGGAGCGACCCCGCGGCGCACCGCCCGGTCCACCAGGTCCCCGAGGCCCAGACCGTCGAGGGCGTTGCGCCCGATGTCGTAGGCGCGCCACTCGTCGGGACCGCCGCGGTCACCGTCCAGGACGGCGAGCGCCTTGACGGCCACGTCGTGGCCGCCGGCGAACGACCGGCGCAGCTCCTCGGCGCGTTCCGCCCGGAACATCCCCGCCAGCGCCTCCGAGGCACGTGACCACGCGTCGGCGGCGGCTTCCAGTTCCGCATCGGCTTCCGCCCGGTAGAGAGTCTCGGCGGCGGAGGCGCTCAGGGAAGCCTCCTGCCGAAGCGCGCACGACTCGCGCAGCGTGGTGATCCATTCCAGGCCGGTGGTCAGGTCGGCCACCCTGGTCTTCCGGTCCGCGTAGAGGTCTCCGAGGAGTTCCCGGTCCGCTTCCGCCCGTGACCGGAACTCGGCCACGGCGGCACGCGCCGCCTGTACGGTGCGGACGGCCGCGCGTGCGGCGGTGAGGGTCCAGGTGCCTGGCGCCGCGACTCCGGCTCCGTCCTCGGCGGCTGTCCGCTCCACGGTCCGAATCAGGCGCTCCGAGGTCCGGAGCGGCGCCACATGGGCGCGACTCCACTGCGCGGCGGCACGGAGGCTTCCCGGTTCCAACTCGTACGACGGCCCGGGCATGGGCGGGAGCACGAGGGAATCCCGCCACTCGATCAGGCGGGCGGCAGCCTGTTCCGCGGTGTTCTTGGCAGCAGCACGCGGTTCCCCTCCGGAAGCCATCTCGCGTGCCAACGCGTCATGGTTGATCACCCTGGGGGCAAGCCCGAGGACTTCGTCCGCCCGTCCGATGAGGGCGTTCAGGCCCTCGAAATCGGTGCCCTCGCCCTGCCAGTACTTGCCGAGAATCTGTGCGTGGCGACCGACCTCGGTGTCCAGGGCCCGCGCCGCCTGCTGCCAGGCCAACGCTGCCGGCAGCGCGGCCAGCACCACCTTGCTGCACTTGCCGCCCTCGGGCAGAAGCGACCGCACCACCCGCCGGTCCGCGCGACATGCCGCGGTCAGCCTTGCCGTGATGGACCGGTGCACGGTAGCGAACCGGTGCGCCACGTCCTCGAGGGAGTCCTCCTGCAACACCCGGTCGGTAAAGAACTCTTCGGCCCTTCGCCGGGCCTCGCGCAGCCGGTCGACGGCTTCACGCAGGACGTGCGCGGCGACCCTCGCGCTCTTCGCATTGTCCCCGGTGAGCCATACCGCTGGCGGCTTGGCGTCGTCGGCGTGGCCCGCCAGGCCGGCGAGGCGCCCCAGGCGAAGCGCCTCGTCGCAGGTCTCGGGTGCCGGAAGACCGTACATCGCGGCCACCGCCGCCAGTGACTTGACCGCCTCGTCGAGTGCTGCCGCATCGGCTTCGAGTCGATCGCCGAGCTCGCGCATGGCGTCAGCGGTGAGTCCACTGAGGTCGATTGCCGGGGGCAGCAACGTCGCGAGAGCGGTCTCCTCCGGGCTCGGCGTGGAGACCGTCTCGGCCGGCAGTCGGTTCCAGGCCGCTCCGAGCGATCGCTCCGCCGAACGTTCGGCTTCGACGACCTCGTCCAGACGACGCCGGAAGTCCGACACGTCGGTGGTCAGACGGTGGTGGTCGGTGGTCAGCCATGAGAGCGGCAGCGTGGGCCGTCCGCTGGCGACACGGAGAAGGGAGGTCAGCCGGGATGCGTCCCGGACTCCCTCCCAGCCGAGTTCGGACAGGAGGGCCGCGTGCTCCACCAGCCTCGTCGCCAGCTCGCCCAGGGTTTCGGTAGTGAGGTCGAGCGCCTGCAGCGGGTCTTCGCCGGCGGTCAGCCCGTACCAGGAGAACGCGGCACCTTCGGCCGCAGGACGCCACGACCTGCTGACCTGGCGGGCGGCTACGGTCGACTGACCGAGCCGCTCAGCCGTGAGGGCCGCCGCATCGAAGGCGGTGCTGGGGGGCAGCGGGTGTGAATCGTCCAGAAGGGAGATCTGCCCCAGGACATCATGCAGGCTCGCGTCGATGCCTGGGCGTATCTCGTTCATCGCCGCCGCGTATCCGGAGAGGTCGTTACGCAGCTGACGCGCGCGCTGAAGGTCTGCCTGGGCACTGCCGGGCGAGGCACGGCGAGGCGCCAGCAGCGCCTGGCCGAGTTCCTGCGCCACCTGCTTCCGGCCCGTGTTGTTGCTATGCAATGCCAGGACATAGTCGTCGAGGCCGACATCGCCGAGGCGGTTGCGGACCACATCGAGGGCCGCGGCTTTCTCGCTGACGAACAGCACGGTGCGACCCTGCTCCAGCAGGCCCGCGATCATGTTGGTGATCGTCTGGCTCTTGCCAGTGCCGGGCGGCCCGTCCATGACGAAGCTGCGGCCTTCGAGTGCGGCAGCGACGCATTGCCGCTGTGACGAGTCCGCGTCGAGCACAAGCGGAGCGTTCTCGGGCGGCTGGACCTCGTCGATGCGGTCTGTGTCGACTGGTTCGAAGGCAAAGGTTCCGGATGAGATTCCGGAGTCGGCACCGAGCCCGATCGCTCGCACGAGGTCGCTGGCCTGAACGCGGCCGGCGTTGTCCAGGAGGTCCCGGTACATGACCTCCTTGCTGGAGTTGAACGTGTCCAGCACGATCCGGTTGGTTACTTTCCAACCGCGCATCCCAGAGACCGCGTTCCGCACCCGCGCGATCAGAGCCGGAACGTCGCGGTGATCCACCTGGTCGACGCTCGGCCATTCGACACCCAACTCGCCCATCTTGATGGCGAGGGCCGGGTTGAGGGAGGGCTCCTCATTGGCGTTGATCTTCAGGACATACGCATCCCCGCGACGCCGCTCGAGAACAACCGGCACGATCACCAAGGGAGAACTGAAGCTCTTCTCGGCGGATGAGGCCGGCGTCCAGTCGAGGAATCCCACGCCGAGGTGGAGAACCCACAGGCCGTAGTCGTTGAACTTCTCCCGCGCGACCAGGGCCAGACGCCGTAGGTGCCGAGCCTGCTCGGCCTGAGTGGTCTTGGAGGTTGTGAGCTGCACGCCAGGGCGGGCGGCGCCGACTCCCGCCCGGGACGCGGGGGTGTCGATCGCCCTGGCGCCGGCGGTGGAGCTGATCGGGATCGCCTTGGCGGCAGGGGCCGAACCGGCGATCCCGTCCTCGGGGTCCTCGTCTCGCACGACGGAGAAGGTGCAGCCCCGGGAGAGCCCTTCCAGCACTCCGGTGAGCCCGGGCTCGACCAGGTCCATGCCCGCGGACGAGGAGCGGCGCTGGTAGTTGAGCAGCCGGTTGCGCAGACTCAGTTCAATGAGCGAGTCCCGCCATGAGGCGAGCAGCTTGTCCAGCCGAGCGCGGTCCGCGGCAGGCAGCGAGCCTTGACGGGGCATACAGCGCAGCTCCCTCACTGTAAAGATGCCGTGAAGGCATGAGGCTAAATGGGTGAAGCATAGCGGTGCGTCGCCCCCGTGTCCGGGGAAGATCGCCAAGAGGACGAGACAAGCACGGAAGAGGCAGGGGCAGGGGCGGGACGGCAAGGCTCCAGTAGGTGCGACCTGCCTCTGCACCGACCCTTCCGCAGCGCCGGATGGTGCACTTGAGGCTCCCCGGTCAGCAGTCGAATGCGTCGAGGTGCCGGCGCAGCAGGTCACCGATGTCTTCGCGGCCTCCTTCGGCCGGCAGCGGCGAGGGGGCTTCCTCGCCATGTGCTACGGCGAGGCTGCTGGTGAAGCGCACGAGGTGGGGCGCCGGAGCGAAGGAGTCGCGCAGCCAGACGGCGAAGGCTCCGGCTTCGGCCGCCGTCACATCGGTGAGGGTGATGTAGGCGTAGTCGGGCTCGGTGATGGCCGCGGTACCGTCCAGCCACACGTCCGGCGACAGCTCAATTTCGAAGTCCAGCACCGTCATCTCGTGGACGCCGGAGCGCCGGTGTCCGATGGTGGGGTCGGGGAACGCCTCGCGCAGCGCCCGCTCCAGGGAGTCCAGCGTGGCGTGCCAGGCTCCGCCGTTCCCCTCGGGAGGACAGAAGGCGAAGTTCGTCCGGATGTTTCGTTCCGTGGCCATGGTCTTCCTCGCTCTCAGGGGACGTACCGCGTCGAGCCGGGCGTGCCCGTCATCGCCATCATGGACTGCCAGTAGACGGCGTTGCCCCTGCCGTTCGTCACGATCTCCGGCCCCTTGATCTCTCTGTTCGCGGGGTTGGCCATCGCCCGCTTGTAGCGGACGAGCTCCTTCTCGTCACCCGCGTACATGGAGTCGACGACCGGGTCCCATGAGATCTTCCCCTGATTGTTGATCTTGACGGGCTTCGTCAGGGTCTCCTCGACCCGGTCGAGGGTGCGGAAGCTCTTCTTCGTGCAGTCCGGGTCCCGTACGTGCTTGGCTTCGACGAGGCGGCCGTCAAGGGGACGTAGCCGGCCACCATCAGTCCGCGCTTGCTCCCGAGCAACGGCACTTCCCGCTCGGGATTGCCAGCCACGCGAAGCTGGTAGGCGTTGTCCGGGGCCGCCGGGCCACCGCCGCCGGCCAGGCCGCCGGGGCGGAGGGTATTCACCCGCGCGCGGAACTGCTGCTGCTTTGCCGCGGTGAGCAGACGGGTCGTCCCAGGGACCGGTGGAATCGGGTCGACGAAGGAGATTCCCAGGTCGACAGGGTTGATCACCGGAGCCAGGGCTGGCACCTGCCCGGTGTACGACGCGAGGACGACCGGGACAGCTACGGGCACCGGCGCGGGATTGAGAGGCGGCAGGAACGGGAGTCCCGGGATGGCGGGCGCCGCTGGTGGATCGGCCTCGGGGAGCTTGATGTCTGCGGCGGACGAGTCCAGTGCATGGCCCACGGAGCCGAGGTCCCGGATCCAGGAGTCCCCGAGCACGGCATCGAGCAGTCCACCGTCGTATCCGTTGCCCCCGAACATCGGCTGGTCCCAGGGCATGTCGGCCGCGAAGAGGTCCTTCTTGCGCTCGGCGATCTTCCCCTTGGCAGCCTCCACATGCTCGGCTGACCGGTCACACGCCTTGGCTATCTCAGACCGTGGAGTTCCTCGTCCTCCAGGAACAGGACCGGACCGAGCACGTCGCCACCGAAAAGGAACTCGCCGAGGCCAGTAAGAACTCCTGGATCAGGATCCCCCTCTTCGACTACACCCCATCCGAATGCCTCCGTTTCGTCCTCAGGGGAGCCCAGCCGCACCGGTCGAGCGAATGGGCCGACACCCCCGCACGCTCCCTCGAAGACCAGCTCGCCGAGATCGCACAGGAGATCACCCTCCGCGGCGGGGCCGCCGAACGCAAACGTCTCGACGAAATTGAAGCAGCCCGCCAGATGCGCATCCGCCGGGAAGCCGCCATGGAAGAAGCGCGCATCCAGTACGCCGAGGCGTACCGCTTCCGGCACTTCGAGACGTTGGAAGCGGCATGGCGTCACGCCACCGGACTCGCGGGGTACGTCAGCGCCGTACGCACCCGAGTCGACGCCATGCCCCCCAGGCCAGACCAGGACCGACGCCGAAACGTGGATCGACTGAGCGGCAGCCCGCGTGGAGCGCCTCGATGCTCTGAACACGCCGCCCCGGCTGAGCCGACGATCTCAGGCCCTTTCTCGGACACCGGAGCCCTTCCGGCCCCTGACACAACACGGACCGGAGACCTCAGTTAGCGTCACGGAACGTCACTACCGAGAAGCGGATGGGGCAGGGGCGGCCAGCAGCTCAGCAGCCAGCGCCCCGGCCACCTCAGCGCGCCCAAGAGCGGACAGCGGAGGGCTCCACTCGGTGGTCGCCAGCCCGTATGGCGACCCATCAGAAAACGTACCGTCCATGCGTCAAGCGTGCATCACGTGCATCGAGCATGCGTCGCAATATCGCACCTAACGCATGTAACACCCATAACGCACACTCGGAGAAGCGTCAGGTCACGCGTCCTTCTTCACCGGCTCCAGGATCGCCACGCACTCCACGTGATGCGTCATCGGAAAGGGATCGACCTGGACGGGTCACGAAAAAGACCAGGTCAGAGGCGTTCAATCCGCCAGTTGTCCCGCGTACGGGAACGCGGAGCGTCAAACGAGCGTCACGCCAAGCAATCCATCCTCGCGCTTCGCAACAGGCCGCCCGCGCCCGAACCGACGATGCGCCAGCTGCCACGGACGAGAGGGACTGGCTGGAGTGAACCGAGCAGGGAGTCGTCAGGTCTGTCTGGGCAGGTGTAGCGGCTTCGCTGCAAGAGAGCGACGGCTGACGTTTGGTCGGCTGATCAACGGTTGACGAGGGACGACCGACGATGATGGCGACGCCCAGGGCCCCAGGTGCCGTAACCGGCATGTCGGCGTCCCGCGTTCCTCGGGGGCCAGCCCGGCCACCGCCATGGGATGATCAGCCCCATGGAGGGCACCGGCCTGCGGAGGACAGCATGAGTGACGGCACCGGGCATCTGTCCAAGCTTGTCTGGTCGGTGGCCGACCTGCTGCGCGGCGACTTCAAGTCTTCCGAGTACGGGCGGGTGATTCTTCCGTTCACGGTGCTGCGCCGACTGGACTGTCTGCTGGCCCCGAGCCGGCAAGCGGTGCTCGACGAGGCCGAGCGCACCGACGGCGAGCAGGAGCGTGAGCAGCGTCTAACGGCCGCCTCGGGTTGGCCCTTCTACAACTCCAGCCGACTCTCCATGGAAAGTGTCCTCAGCGATCCGGAGAACGCTGACCGGTTGCTCCTGGCCCATGTCGACGGGTACTCCCGGAACGTCAGGGAACTGCTGGACGGCTTCGAGTTCGAGCGGACCGTCACCCGCCTGCATCAGGCCCGACTCCTCTACCGCGTCGTCGCGCAGTTCGTCTCGATCGACCTGGGACAGATGATCACCGACGACCACATGGAGAGCCTCTTCGAGGAGCTCGTCCGGCGGTTCGCGGAGAGCGGCAACGAGGCGAGCGGGGAGCACTACACCCCCCGGGACGTCGCCCATCTGATGGCCAGCTTCCTCGTCTCCGCCGACTCTGACCTCCTGACGTCGCCGCATGCCGTCCGCACCATCCTGGATCCGGCCTGCGGGACGGCTGGCCTTCTGACCGAGGCTGCCTCGTACATCGCGTTGTTCAACCCCCGGGCGGACGTCACGCTGTACGGCCAGGAGATCAACCGGGAGTCATGGGCGATCTCCCGCGCCACCATGATGACCAGTGGCCGCCGGGCCTCGACGATCGCCTTCGGGAACGTCTTCGCCGAGGACGGGCACCAGGGAACCGCCTTCGACTACCTCCTAGCCAATCCGCCGTTCGGCGTCGACTGGAAGAAGAGCGAGTACGCGGTCCGGTTGGAGCACGAGCAACTCGGTTTCGCGGGCCGCTTCGGGGCCGGTCTTCCCCGGATTAACGACGGCTCACTGCTCTTCCTGCAGCACATGCTGGCGAAGATGAAGCCGGTGAGCGCCTCGGGCGAGGGTGGCAGTCGAATCGCGGTCATCTTCAACGGCTCCCCGATGCACGTCGGGGGTGCGGGGTCCGGCGAATCGGACATCCGGAGGTGGATCGTGGAGAACGACTGGCTCGAGGCCGTGGTCGCGCTGCCCGACTCCCTCTTCCCCAATACCGGCATCAGCACTTACCTGTGGGTCCTCAGCAACCGCAAGCCGGCGCAGCGCAGAGGCCAGGTGCTGCTGCTAAACGCTCAGGACCAGTGGCAGCGGATGCGTCGCTCCATCGGATCTAAGCGCAAATACATCACGTCGGACCAGATCGCCGAAATCACCGGGCTCTACCTGGACACCTTGTCCGCCGACTCCGCCCAGCAGCCGGACGACCGGGTCCGCGTGGTCTCCACCCACGAACTGATGTACCAGCGCGTCACGATCGATCAACCGCTGCGGCTCAGGTACGAGCTGTCCGAGGAGATCCTGACTCGGCTCGCCGAATCACGCGTGATCCAGAAGACCCATGACCCCGCTGCCCTGCTGGCCGCCCTGCGTCCGTTGGTCGGCTCGACGTGGACGAGGGGCCAGGAGGCCGTCACAGCGCTGCGCCGGGCGGTCGCCTCGGCCGACGTAAGCTGGCCGCGCGGCAAGATCTTCGAGGCGGCGGTCCGCAAGGCCGTCGGCGTACGCGATGGCGACGGAGAGCCGCAGCGGATCGGCGAGGCGTACGAGCCGGATCCCGAGCTGCGCGAGTTCGTCCACCTGCCGCTGCAGGTGGATCCGATGGACCACCTCCGACGCGAAGTGCACCCGACCGCTCCGGACGCCTGGATCGACGACAGCAGGACACGGGTGGGTTGCGAGATCCCATCCGCGCTCTTCTATCGACCGGAACTTGACGGCCAATTCGAACTGCTGCGTCACCTGGCCAGGTTGGAGACCACCCGGGTCCACCCGCCGCAAAGGGGCCAGGAGCAGGAGGACGGCGCGGACCGGCCCAAGCACCTGCGCGCACAAGACCTCCACGAGGCGGACTCGGCCGTTGAGCTCCCCGACGCGCCGGAGGATGGGGGGGCGCTGACCCTGTGCTCGGGCGGCATGCTCGTCGGACGGCCGGGGAACTGGCGCCTGCTGCCGCAGGGCTTCGGCGAGGCGGCGACCTCGCTCTTCGTGCTGCAGCCGCTCCGCGGCAGCGGCCAGGCACTCTGCGAGTGGTTGAACTCCCGTAAGGACAACGGTCAGTACCCCAGCGCTCGCGATCTGCTGGACACGCACGTCCCCGTCGACCTGGTAACCGACAGCGAGGTGGAGGGCCTCCTGGAGACCGTGCAGGAGGGACGACGCGCACTGCGGACCACGATGTCGGGAATCCTGCCCAACGTCTTTGGCAGCGGCGAACGGGACGTCCAGGGGGTTCGGAACGAGATCAGGTTCGCCGCCCACGAGGCCGGCCTGATCGGCGAACTCGTACGCCCGCTGGACGACCCGATCTCGCGTGCCGAGTGGAGCTTTCCGCACCACGCCGCCGCGCTGTCCCGTCGGTACCGGGTCAGCACGCACCCGGCGGAGCGGAAGGACGGACTGCTCAAGCTGGGCGAGGGCCTGGCCCGGGTGCTGGGCGTGCTGGCGCTCACCGAGCTGGCCGCGTCAAACGGCTTCTCCCGGAACCTGCGCAAGCAGTTCCGGACCGGCGCCACCTTCGGCACCTGGCTCTGGATCCTCGATCGGCTGGAGGCCGAGGGAATCGAGCCCCGCATCCAACAGCTCGCCACCGTGCGCGACCGGGGAAACGCACGCGCCCTACTGGGACACATCAAGGACTTCAGGAATACCTCGCACCACTCGCACGGCGTCCGCGCCAGCCACCAACTGGCTGAAGACGTCGAGCGGTTGGAACCGCACATCGTGCGAGCGATCAGTTCGGTCAGCTGGCTCTCCGGGACGCACTGGGACTGGGTGGAGCGGTGCGAGTACCTCGACGAGGGCTCGTACCGGATAGTCGGGCTCCGGCTGAGGGGTAGCCATCCGAGCTGGGAGCCGTTCGAGCGGTCGAGCACCCAGCCGCTTCGGCCCGACCGCATCTACGTGGACAGTGCCCCGTACGGGGCTCCGGTCGATCTCTGGCCGTTCGCTGTCGTCAGCCTGTGCGAGGAATGCCGGACCCGGGAGCTCTTCCTCCTCAATGAGGCCCGGGACGACCAGCTGACGCTCCGCAGCCTGGAGGAGCATTCGCTGGAGATCACGTACGGCCCATCCGAGTAGCGGCGGCAGCCGTTCCGTGCTTGGCCTGGAGTTTCGCGTACAGGCTCCATGGCTGCTGTGACGTAGGCGTGGGGGGTGCCGACGGATATGCCGAAGCCGGCGGCGATCTGCGCGAGCGTGTCGTGGCGACGAAGCTAGACCAGGCCCACGAGGGCACGCTGGTGAGGCGGCAGCTTGCAGCGGCGGCCACCCTCACGGGTGACGATGAACATGCATACCCACTCGACCAGAGCGTGAGGCAGGTCGAGTGCGGCAGGATCGAGAACCAAAGAGGCTCCTGCGCTACTGAGTTGATACATCGAGCACCTCTCTCAACGGCACAGAAGTCTCGCGCGTCGCGGAACCTCAGCCTGTCACCCGATCAGTGGCCGCTCTGAAAGAGCTCAGTGATGAGCAGCAGCTCAGACAACTCCGGTGATCTTGAATGCGGCCCAGAACAGCGGGTTCTCGTGCATCTGTTGCTCCATATGGCTTCGCCAGTCCAGAAGGATGGCGTCGATGGCTGATTCTGCGGCGAACACCGGCCCTGCCTCTGAGGGCATGCGCCACCAATGTTCCCGTAGGTAGCGGATGGTGCGGGCGTAAGCGGTGTGGGAGTCCGCGCCGACGCCGAGATGTGCGTGGAGCACAGCGGAGAACACGAGACCTTGCAGGTCAGTGATGTCCCACAGGGTGGAGATGACCGCCTTTGCGCCGCGGGCAAGAAACGCGGATTCGATGCTGCGCAAGGTCTGCACGGTACGACCGGTGCCTTCATGCGTGCCTGTTCTGCAAGCGTTCAGGATGACCAGGTCGACACTGGAGAAGACTGCGCCGGCGAGAACCCCGCTGGAAGTTAGTGTGGCCGCACCGAGTGAATCGCCGTGCAGAGCGAGTCCGGCAGCCCAGCGATTCGAATGTGTGAGGCCATGTGCCGCGACATGGACGATCCGGGCCATGGACATCATGTGCAGAGCGCGGTCCGGGGTCACCTCCTCTTGCCTGAGGACTTCCACACTGTTGTGGAGGTCGGCGATCACGTCGGCTTCGCACAGTGGCCCGCTGATCAGCTCGAGGTCGGGGAGGTGGCCACCGCCGTGTGCCACCACCAGCACCTCGACCAGGGCCGCATGCCGTTGGGAACTCTCGATGGCGGATACAAGTCGAGCCGTAGGAGCGTAGACCACCTGCTCGAAAGCGTCGGTCAAGGTGGAGGTTAGCGTGCTGTCGAGCGGAGCTGCATGGAGGGGCAATAACTCCAGCGGAGCCGTGGGGCTGAGCACCAACCGGCGGAAGTCACGGGGTGAGGCCGTCTCGATGATGGCTTGAGCTAGCCCACCGCACTCGGCGACCAACTGCTCCAGGTTGTTGTGCCACCCACGTCGGGGGCGATCCGGTGCTTGCCGTGCCCATTCATCAACCGCACCTGCGAGAGGCCCCAGGGGAATCTCCTCACACGACACCAGGTCGAAGTACGAGTGGCCCGCTCGGGTCCGACACACAGCGAGCTGGAGGGTTCCGTACCGGTTGATGAGGTGGACGAACGCTGTTTGTTCGTCCACAGAGGGTTTGTCGGAGCGATGGCTCCATCGCGCCTTTCCGTTACCTCGCCCTGTGGCCGCCCGAAGAAGTTCTAGAGCGCGCTGCCTGGCCTCGGCAGCGGCCTGCAGCTCCGCGCCTTCATCCGACGGGAATTTTCCGTCAAGCAGGCCAGCGGCTTGCCGAGAACGGATCCAGGCGAGGTGACGTGCGGCGGCCATGAACGATTCGTACTCAGCGGCGTCGGACTCCAAGGCGAGCTCATCGTGGATGTCCTCACCCTTCGCGGTTTCACAGGTCAGGAAGGCGACCTCTGCGGCCTGATCGTGCCCTTCTAGGGTGATCCTTTGCCTTATCGTCTGCGTCTCATCCCCGACCAGCCGACGGAGCGCTGCGATCGCGGCTTCCTTGGCCCGGGCGCACAACTCTTCCGGCAGACCGAGCTGGATGCTGCCGACTGCTCTGAGCTCACCGTCGCCGACAAGCCGGACAATGCTGAGGCGGGCGTACCCAACGGTCGCAAGATGCAGAAGCTCCAGAGCATGCTCCACCCAGGAGAGGGAGTAGGTGTACGGGGCTCGGAACGGAGGGTCGGGGTCAGCCGGAGATGCGGGAAAATGGAACCACAGCCTTAGACCGTCACCGTAGTCTTCGACCCCGAAGCCGTACTGTGTTGGCGGCTCCGTCAACATCCGCACAGCCGCCATATGCGCATCTGTCTCCACTGTGGCCAGCCAGACGGGGTGAGGACCTGCCTGTCTGTGGAAGAAGCGGGTACCGCACGTGATGATTTCCTCAGCCATCCACTCGGGCACCGAGGAGTCCGGGGCGACAGAAACTGGTTGCCACAACAAGGCCTCATCTGGCTCCAATTCGGCTCGATGCAGGCCTCGCCCCGCCCGAAGACAGTCCTCGCCGTACCGTTCATCCTCCGTCATGGGCTCGATCAGCTTGAACTCATATGCGGTCAGGTGAGATGCCAGCTGACTCATCTGGGCGTCCCACGCGTCGAGGTCCCTGCCTAAACCCGTCAAGAGGTCTGGCGAGAGCCTCCTGAGGCGATGCACGGTCTCTTCCAGATCGACGCTGTGTTGCCAGCGCTTCGCTACCTCCAAGAGGTCCGGTCGGCCGGCCAGCCCCGGCCTGGCTCTCAGGAAAGCCTCAGGGAGGGTGATCTTCATCAAGCCTCTGGTGACGAGGAACTCCGCGCACGCCTTCGCCGTTCCGGTGGCGGACTCGTGCAGGAGATCCGGGGGCAGGAAGGTGAAGGGGTCCTCCGCGTTATGCAGGACGGTGTCGACAAGCCGACTGTCCTCGAAGCACCAGACTGCCGTGAGCTCGTCGCGGACCTTCTCCGGCGAATGTGTCGACAGTCGGCGTCCCACCCACAACTCAATCAGCAAGGCATGGAGACCGCCAATGTCCCACCACCGATCCCACGGCACGCCACCTCTGCGGACCGTGCGCAGGACAGGCATGACGAGGTCGCGGGCCACCACAGGTCCGGGGATCCCTGGTAGGACGAGGCCGGTCGATCGGAGCTGATCGCCGATGGCCTGCGGGGAGCGGCACCCGACGTCCTCCATGGCAATGCGGGTCAGAACGGCGGCAAGCGCCAGTTGATCTTTCGCGACCCACGAGGGGAACATGTGGGAACGGCGTGTGTCGGGGGTGAGCTCGCGGCAGACCCGAGCTGCGAGACTGTCGACCCACGTGGTGCGTATCCGAAGCAGATGGTCTCGCATCAGTTGTCCCGGCCTCCCCGACAGTGAGCATTCGCCACGCCAGTATGGCTGCTGTACCCGCAAGTCATCGTGAGATCAGGGGGCATAGGGCCACCAGGTCGGGAGCATCCTGCACCCGCTGTTCGGAAAGGCATACGACGATGCCCCATGCGCCCACCACGGTCACCCAGGTCGTGATCGTTCTCCTTCTGGTACTGCCCGGAGTGACATACCAGTTCGTCCGCGAACGCGCCCGTGGTCCGGTGCCAGGTCACAAGGACCTCGGAGAGCGGATACTCCGAGCCGTCACCGCGGGGATCGCTCTCGACGCCCTTTACGTCCTGCTCGCCGGCCCTTGGTTGGTGCGTCTCGTCTACGACCGTCGTCGGGGCTGGCTGACCGGCGCGACCGACAATCCTCGCACCACCGCGCTGGTGGCGACAACGCTGTTGATCGTGGTGCCGGCCGCCGCCGCCTGGATCGCCTCCTGGCTGAGCTCTCGAGGAAGTCGGTCCACCTACGATCCGATCCCTACGGCATGGGACAAGGTCTTCCAGCGTAGGAGCCACTGTCTCGTACGCGCCCGTATGAAGAGCGGCCTCTGGGTGGGCGGGTACTACGGGGAGCGGTCCTACACCTCCGGCTACCCGGAAGCCGCAGACCTGTATTTGCAGACCACATGGTCTGTGTCCAGTGCCGGACGGTTCGATTACCCACTGCCGCGTTCCGGCGGGATCTATATTCGGATGGACGATGTGGAGTTCCTTGACTTCGTCGAGGTACCACCCGGGACCGAAGAGGGAGACACCGCAGATGCCCGAGACACGACCGCAGTTGGACCCCAACGGGAAGAGGGGGTACCGGCCCGTCGGGAGTCGACCCGAGCCGACGCAGGCTCCGCCGACGCCGCCTCCGGTCGCTGAGCCGGACACAACCACCGGCACCGCCAACGAAGAGTGACGCGAGGCGTCCGCCCTGCAGAACCGTCGCACCTTCACCGCGGCCTGAACCAGGGTCGCCCGTGTCACCGAAGCTGAGTGGCGTGCCCTTCCCTCAAGACGTGGTCTAGCTGGCAGGGGTTGCTACTGCGGTTCGACCGTGCTGAAAGTTGAGCACACCGTTACGCATCTTGGGGTCTCCCCCTGATCCTCCCTCTAGCCGTGAGGCTCTGCGCGAGCTCCTCCAGGGCAACCTGCACGCGCATGCCTGGCCATTCGACAGCAAGGGGCGCTGGTCGCCTCCCGATGAGAGCGCGTCCGCCTGACCGAGCAAACATCTCCGCCCCATCCGGTAGGGACGGGGCGGAGACGTTTGCTCATGCTGAGACAGTGAGCGGGACATCCAGCCGCTCCCACGCACCGAGCACTGCCTTGTGGGCATCAGGCTGGAGGTGGGCGTAACGCTGGGTGGTCTGGAAGCTCTCGTGGCCGAGGAGGTGCTGGACCTCGTAAAGGGAGACTCCCTTCTGGACGAGCCACGAGGCGCAGGTGTGGCGCATGGAGTGCGGCGGATAGTGCGGGACAGGGAGCTGCTCCCCGTCGGTGTCGAAGTAGTGGGCGTTCTCGATGGCCGGCCACCAGGTCTGGCGGCGCCAGTTGCCGTCGTCGAGGCGACGGCCAGCGCGGCCCTTGGTGATAGTGGTGAAGACCAGGGCGTCACGATCGAGCGGGCGGATGTGCCGTTCAAGGGCGTCCAGGACGTGTGGCGGGAGCGGAACCTCCCGGCGGCTCCTCGAACTCTTGGGGTACTCCTTGATACCGCTCTTGGTGTTGACCTCCACCACGAACAAGCGGGAACGGCGCTGGTCGATCCGATGGCGATGCAGCCCAGCGAGTTCGCCCCAGCGCAGGCCCGTGTAGAAGCCGAGCAGGCACATGGTGCGCCACGGGGCCGGTAGCTCGTCGACGATGCTCTGCGCCTGGTCGAGGGTGAACCACTGCGGCGGCTTGACCGCGATCTGCGGCAGGTCGATGTTCCGGCAGGGGCTGACCGCGATGACATCGTCGTCGACGGCCGCCCGCATGATGGACGACAGCAGGTTGTACGCCCTCTTGATCGCCGAGGCGCCGACCCTCTTCTCGACCAGTCCGCGGATCCAGCTCTGGACGTCCATGCGGGTGACGGCCCGCATCTCCCAGTCGGTCCAGTGGGGCAGCACGTGGTTCTTGATGCTCGAGGCGTCGCCGCGCAGCGTGTGGGGCTCGACGACGCGGGCCTGCCACCAGCGGGCGTGCCACACGTGGAACGACATCTCGCCGGCTCGCGGGTCCCGCATGCTGCCACGCGCGAACTGAGTCTCCATCTCGGTACCCCAGGCGCGGGCCTGTGCCTTGAGGGGAAACGACTCGCTGAACCGGTCTCCAGCCCGGTTGCGGACGGTCGCCTGCCATTTGCCGGACTTCAGCTTCCGGAGGTACGTGGTTCCGGTCCTTCCTGTTTCGCGTACAGACGAGCTTGGTCCTGGTCAGCGGCGGGACGCGGGCCGGGCAATCACCCGGCTGTTGATGAAGTCATCCAGGCTCGCGGCGGGAACGCGGACGCGAGAGCGAGCCAGTCCTGTGCGCAGGTCGACGACGGGCAGCTCGCCAGCGGCAATAAAGCGGTAGACCGTTCGACGGTCGACGTCCAGGGCTGCGGCGACGGCAGGTATGGACAGCAGGCGCGGGGCCATAGGCGGTTCCTTTGCGTGAGAAAGAGCGGCGAAAATTGAGGGATCTGGCCGGGATGGGACGCAACAAACCCAGACGATGCGGCGGAATCACCGAATAGGACTTCTACGTACGGCCGGGATCTCCGAGCGGGGCTACGTACACGCAGCGAGGAATCCGAAATCGGCGTGTAAGTGAATCGAGCATGGCGTCCTCTGGGGAGGTGGGCGGACTTCTGGCGGGGACCGGTACGACGGGGCGTTCCGGGACCAGCAATCATCCAGAGAATCCCCGGTTAGGCTAACCGGGGATCGTCGCCTATATTTCGCCCAGCCTGGCCGCCCTCGGGGACGTGAGCGCGCCGGCGAGAAGGGCCTGCGGCGCGATTCCAAGGGCTGCAGCGATGGTGACGAGGTCGTCGATGTCGCAGCGGCGGACGGTGCGTTCGATGCGAGAGAGCGCGGTGAAGGTCATGGGCCGACCGAGTGCGGTGACGCGGGCGGCGAGCTGGCGCTGGGAGTAGCCGCGGGCGGTGCGGGTGCGTTCGATGGCCTGGGCTGCGGCGTGTCCAGCGGGTCCGATGGCGAGGGGGCGTGGCGGCATGGGTGGTGTTGTAGCTTGCGCGCCGACCGGTCCGAAAGAGCATTCCTGTCTGCCGTGAGCGATGCGGATCGCGCAGCGATTTCCGGCGGTGATTTCGCCGACCGGGAATTCGGACCTACAGTGACCGGACTCGTCACCACGGCATGCTGACAGGTCGTGCAGAATTCCTAGGCAAAGTCTGGACTTCTGCGCACCAGGTGTGGCTGTGTTGGCCATGCACCCCGACAACGCCAGATCCCCCTGCCCTCTCCTGAAAGGCGGTCGATCGCCATCGCCCGTATCCGCACCATCAAGCCCGAGGCGTTCTCGTCCGAGTCTCTGGCTGCGGTGTCCCTGTCCGCCGAGCGAACGTTCTTCGGGCTGCTCACCCAGGCCGACGACCAAGGCCGCTTCCGCGACCAGGCCGCCGTCATCGCCGGCCAGCTGTGGTCACTGCGCCGCGAGCACGGCCCAGAGGCAGTCGAGGACGACCTGATCCAGCTCGATGACGCCGGGTTGATCTGCCGGTACGAGGGCGACGACGACAAGCGGTACCTGCACATCGTCACCTTCGCCAAGCACCAGAAGATCAACCGGCCCAGCGGAATCCGAACTCCCCCGTGCCCGCACCACGATCTCGGCATTCCGCGCGAGCCCTCACCGCAGGTACAGGGAGCCCTCGCGGAGACTTCCGCGAGGGCTCCGGGAGGACTCACGGAGCCCTCCGTGAACAGCGGACCCGCAGGTCAGAGCCGATTCCGTGAACACTCGTCGCAGCCTCAGGGAGGGCTCACCGAAGCCTCCGTGAGCCCACACCGTCCGGATCTAGGACCTAGGAACAGGGATCTAGGATCTACTCCGTTGGGGGGCGCAAGCGCCCCCGCGCTCGACTCGGTCTCGACGAAGGACCTGATCGGCGAGTACGCCGCCGCATGCCCCCACCGCCCGCCGCAGAACGTGCTCGGGCACCTCGGCCGCGAGGTGAAAAAGCTCCTGGACGAGGGCATCTCCCCCGACCACATCCGCGCCGGCCTCGCCCTCCACCGCGCCAAGGGCCTGCACTCGAGCACCCTGCCCAGCCTCGTGCACGAAGCCATGAGCGCCACCCCGACCACCACCGCTCCCCACCAGCCGTGGACCAACCCCACCAACACCGCTGCCGCCTACGGAGGCGAACTCTGACCGCCACCCTCACCCGCGCTT
Source organism: Streptomyces sp. NPDC059695 (assembly GCF_042733785.1). NCBI lineage: Bacteria > Bacillati > Actinomycetota > Actinomycetes > Kitasatosporales > Streptomycetaceae > Streptomyces > Streptomyces sp. NPDC059695. The sequence goes on from NZ_JBHWFF010000004.1 coordinate 265,742, forward strand.
CCCAGCAGCCCGCTCGGATCACCAGTCGACTCGGCGACATCCTGGCCCAGCGCGGCATCGCTCCCGACACCGCCGCTCAGGAGCCGATGCCCGAGCCGGTCACCGCGCTGCAACTGGCCGAAGCCCGCATCCCCGCCCGCTACCGCCACGCCCTCGCCGACCACCCCCAGGTCACTGCCTGGGCAGACGCGATCGCCCGCGCCGGACGCCACGGTCCCGCCGGCGCACCAGGCATCGCGGAAGGTCCCTCGCTACGAATCGTCGGACCGACCGGCACCGGCAAGACCCACCAGGCGTACGGAGCCATCCGCAGCCTGCTCGCCGCCGGGGTCCGCCTGCGCTGGGAAGCCATCACCGCCGCCGACCTGTACGCCCGCCTGCGCCCACGGCCGGGCTTCGACAGCGAGCGCGACCTGCAGAGCCTGATGCGCTGCCCGCTGCTGCTCCTGGACGACCTCGGCGCGGCAAAGACCAGCGAGTGGACCGAGGAGCTCACTTACCGGCTCATCAACCACCGGTACGAGCACCTGCGCCCCACCCTGATCACCACCAACCTCACCACCGATGCCCTGCGCTCGGCCCTCGGCGACCGCGTGTCCTCCCGCCTCGCCCAGATGACCGAACGGGTCATCCTCGACGGCGACGATCGCCGCCGTCCCAGACGCGCCGCCTGACGCTCGCCGCTACCTCGCGAACCCCTCTCCCTGCCGTCCGGCCCCATCGCCACGGACGCCTCGCCACCCTGCCCTTGGAGCATCCCCGCTTGACCACACCTTCGCCTGCCCCGCACCCCGCCGACCGGTACACCCTCCTCGCCGCCGGGGTCGTGATCCTCGCCCTCACCGCCGCCGGTTTCTGGCTCTCCTACGCCCACCTGGCCGAGGTCGCCGGAGAGCACGGCCTCGGCAACTCCCCTGCCCGCATGTGGGCCTGGCCCGCCACCCTCGACGCCTTCATCGTCGCCGGCGAACTCCTCATGCTCCGGGCCGGCCTGCGCCGCCGACCCGACGGCTGGGCCATCGCCATCACCGCCACCGGCTCCCTCGGCTCCATCGCCCTCAACGTCGCCGGCGTCACCGGCACCCGCGACCCCGGCGACGTCCCCCTCCTCGACTACGTCGTCGCCGCCGTACCCCCGACCGCAGCACTCCTCGCCTTCGGCGTCCTCATGCGCCAGATCCACCAGCACCTCGCTCAGCCAAACCGTGGGGGCGACCCTGGCCACCTCCGGATAGGCGGACCTGTGGTGACCGAGCACCCGCGGGAACGGGACCGCCCCCGCCCTCATCCCGTCCCCGCTCGGCCTGCTGCCGAGGTAGCTCCCGACGGCGAGCCCCCGGCACGTCCGCGCAAGGTCGGCCGTCCCCCGACCGGAGACCTCGACGAGTTCGTCCCGATCGTCGAGCAGATGCAGGGCGAGCAGACCCGAAAGGCCATCCGGGAAACCCTCCGCTCGGCGGGCCACACCATCAGCAACGAGCGGCTCACGGAACTCCAAAAGCTCCTCGGAGGGACGGTCCCTGAGGGCCCGTCCGAAACCGCAAAGGATCACTGACCGGAAATAACCGCAGGTCATCCCACTTCCGGGGGGGGGGGGGGGGGGCCCCCCCCCCCCCCCCCCCCCCCCCCCCCCCCCCCCCCCCCCCCCCCCCCCCCCACCCCCGT